>CALAEY010000073.1 GCA_937891085.1 uncultured Prevotellaceae bacterium
AATGCTGGACAGGGATGTGCTACTTCGCCAAGAATGTGATGAAGTTCTTCAGGGAACTTTGTCATACCTTATATGAATTATTGAGAGTTTTAACTTTGGTGACCATTGCTGGGGCTAGATTGAGACCTGCCTGGCGAGTGGAAGCCAATTAATCAGTGAACACTAATTAAATGAAAGGGCAAAACTATTTCAGGGGAGAAGCGAATCTGCCCCTATGACAACACATTCTGTAAAAAACTACTCAAAATTTTCCGTATATACAATATTATTATTACATTTGCAACCGAAATTCTAATAAAACGTAGGAAAATGAGAGGAACAACCCGTTTGACAACCGTCACATGCCTGATGACCACCACAACCCTTCGGGGTTAGGGTTAGTTTTGTGTTTCTACGTGATACACTTCTTCGTAAGATTAAAATATTCAAGAATGCAAATATGCAAAAATAGGCGGAAGCCTGTCATAGGTGAAGCATAGCACTGCATTTTCAATTTTACATTTTTAATTTTCAATTTCCATGAAGGTAATGAAATTCGGAGGCTCTTCCGTGGGCACTCCAGACGGCATAAGGAAAGTAAAACGTATCGTAGAGCAGGCTGGCGATGATGTCATCGTTGTGGTATCTGCCTTAGGAGGGGTAACGGATAAGCTCCTCAGCATATCAAAAACTGCTGCACAAGGCGATGCGTCTTATAAAGCAGCGCTCAGCGACATCTGCCTGAAGCATACGCTGATGGTGGAGCAGGTGATTCCTCAAAGCAGTGCCAGAGAGCAACTGCAGATCAAGGTACAAGCCATGCTGAGCGAACTGCAGAACATCTTCCAAGGTATCTACCTCATCAAGGACCTCTCGCCAAAGACCTCGAACACCATCGTGAGCTATGGCGAACGTCTCTCCTCTACCATCTGTGCAGAGCTTTGCGGAGCGCAGTGGTTCGACTCGCGTGAGTTCATCAAGACGGAGCGAAAGCAAGGGAAGAACTTTCTGGATACAGAACTGACCAACAAACTGATACAAGATACCTTCTCACCCCTACCCCGCCTCTCATTGGTGCCAGGATTCATCTCTACGGATAGGGATTCTGGGGAAGTGACCAACTTAGGACGTGGCGGAAGCGACTATACGGCTGCCATCATTGCAGCAGCGCTGAATGCAGATTCTCTGGAGATCTGGACAGACGTAGATGGCTTCATGACAGCAGACCCCCGCGTGATTTCTACTGCTTATACCATCAGCGAACTGACCTATACAGAGGCCACGGAGCTTTGCAACTTCGGTGCGAAAGTGGTGTATCCGCCAACTATCTATCCTGTGTGCCACAAGAACATCCCTATTCTGATAAAGAATACGTTCAACCCTGAAGGACAGGGCACAGTGATACGTGAGGGGAAATCGGGCTCTGAAAAGGCCATCAAGGGTATCTCCAGCATCAACGACACCAGCCTCATCAACGTGCGAGGCTTAGGTATGGTGGGTGTGATCGGTATCAATAAGCGCATCTTCCGCGCCTTGGCAGACAACGGCATCAGCGTGTTCTTGGTATCACAGGCTTCGTCAGAGAACTCTACCTCTATCGGTGTGAAGGACGAAGATGCACTGAAAGCCTGCCAAATGCTGAATGAGGAATTCTCCAAGGAGATAGAGACTGGCGAACTGTTCCCTATCACATCGGAAGAAGGGCTGGCTACGGTGGCTATTGTTGGTGAGAACATGAAGCATACTCCGGGTATTGCAGGTAAGCTTTTCGGCACATTGGGACGAAACGGTATCAGCGTGATAGCTTGTGCGCAAGGTGCCTCGGAGACCAATATCTCTTTCGTGGTGGAACGTCGATTGCTGCGTAAGTCGCTCAACGTTATCCACGATTCATTCTTCCTCTCGGAATATCAGATGCTCAACCTCTTCATCTGTGGCATAGGTACGGTGGGCGGAAGCCTCATCAAGCAGATTCACAGTCAGCGCCAGAAGCTGATGCAGGAGAATGGCTTGCAGCTGAATGTGGTGGGTATTGCCAACAGTAAGAAGTGCATCTTAAACCGTGCGGGCATAGACCTATCCGACTACCAGCGACTGCTGATGGAGGAGGGTGTGGACAGTACGCCAGAGAGTCTGTTGCAGCAGGTGCTGGATATGAACATCTTCAACTCCGTATTCGTGGATTGTACGGCCAACGCACAGGTGGCAGGCCTCTATAAAGACTTGCTGGAACATAATATCTCAGTTGTAGCAGCCAACAAGATCTCGGCTTCTTCCAGCTATGAGAACTACAGCCAGCTGAAGCACATCGCTCACACGCGTGGCGTGAAATACCTCTTCGAGACCAACGTAGGTGCAGGTCTGCCTATCATCAATACCATCAACGACCTGATACACAGTGGCGACAAGATCCTGAAGATAGAAGCCGTGCTGAGTGGTACACTAAACTTCATCTTCAACGTCATCAGCACCGATGTTCCACTAAGCAAGGCTATCCAAATGGCGAAGGAGCAAGGCTATTCAGAACCTGATCCGCGCATCGACCTGAGTGGTAAGGACGTGATACGTAAGTTGGTGATTCTGGCACGTGAGGCTGGCTACAGACTTGAGCAGAGCGATGTGGAGAAACACCTCTTCATCCCTGATGCTTTGTTTGAGGGCACGCTGGAGAATTTCTGGAAAGACATTCAGACACTCGATGCCGACTTTGAGGCCCGTCGTATGAAGTTGACTGAAGAGAATAAGCGCTGGCGTTTCGTGGCAAAGTTCGAAAATGGAAAGGCCACCGTTGGCTTACAAGAGGTAGGCATGAGTCATCCATTCTACGGATTGGAAGGCAGCAATAACATCATCCTGCTTACGACTGAGCGTTATAAGCAGTATCCGATGATGATTCAAGGTTATGGTGCTGGCGCAGAAGTGACTGCCGCTGGTGTCTTTGCAGACATTATGTCTATAGCAAACGTATAAGGCGTATGAAATATTTAATAATTTTAGGCGATGGGATGGCTGATCATCCTGTGGATAGATTAGGCGGAAAGACGCTGCTGCAGTATGCACATACGCCCTATATGGACCTGCTGGCACGTATGGGTCGCAATGGACGACTGCAGACCGTTCCCGATGGATTTCATCCGGGCTCTGAGGTAGCCAATGCCTCCATCTTGGGCTATGACATGACCAAGTGCTATGAAGGCAGAGGACCGCTGGAAGCAGCATCCATCGGCTATGAGATGCAGCCAGACGACTTGGCTTTGCGCTGCAACATCATCACGCTGGAAGATGGCAAGATAAAGAACCATCATGGCGGACATCTGAAAACCGAAGAGGGCGATGTTCTCATCAAATACCTCAATGAGCATCTGGGCAATGAGCGCGTGAGATTCATCACAGGCATACAATATAGGCACCTGCTGGTCATCAAGGGCGGAAAGAAGGGCTTCGAATGTGCCCCCCCGCACGATCATCCTGGTGAAGAGTGGAAAGGTTTACTGCCTGGAGGAAAGAAGAACGAAGCATTAAGGATGACGAATGAGACGGTGGCTCTCATCACCGACCTGGTGCTGAAGTCGCAAGAGTTGCTGATGCAGCATCCTTTCAACATCCAGCGCATGAAAGAAGGCAAAGATCCTGCTAATAGCATCTGGCCCTGGGGCGGTGGCTATCGCCCACAAATGCAGACCTTTACGGAGATGTTCCCACAGGTGAAAAGCGGTGATGTGATTTCAGCAGTGGACTTGATAAGAGGTATCGGAAAGTACGCAGGCTTGCAAAACATCATCGTAGAAGGAGCCACAGGCTTGGCAAATACCAACTACGAAGGCAAGGCGCAAGCAGCCATAGAGGCTCTGAAGAAAGACGATTTCGTCTTCCTACACGTGGAAGCAAGCGATGAAGCAGGACATGATGGCGATTTGGACTTGAAGCTGCGCACCATAGAGAATCTGGACAGTCGCATTGTGAAGCCCATTTACGAGGAAGTCAGCACGTGGAAAGAACCCGTGAGCATCGCCGTGCTGCCAGATCACCCTACCCCTGTAGAGATTCGCACACATGTGGCAGAGCCAGTGCCGTTCTTGATTTGGTATCCAGGCATAGAGCCCGATGAAGTCAAGCAGTTTGATGAGGTTTCTGCCGTAAGCGGAAGCTACGGACTTCTAAGGCTGAACGAGTTCATTCACTGCTTCATGAAGCAATGAGAATGCTATAATTTTAAATGCAAAAAAGCAAAAATGCAAAGATGCAAAATGATGTTTGAATGTTTTAATCGTTTAATTTTTGAATATTTCAAATGAAGTACTATAGCACCAACAGAAAAGCGCCTGAAGTGACACTGCAAGAAGCAGTCGTCAGAGGTTTGGCTCCAGATAAAGGACTCTATATGCCTGAGCGCATCAAGAGCCTTCCGCAAAAATTCTTTGAGCACATGCCAGAGATGAGCTTGCAAGAGATGGCGTATCAAGTGGCCGATGCCTTTTTCGGCGAAGATGTGCCTGCTGATAAGCTCCGTCAGATCGTTTTTGACACCCTTAGCTTCGAGATTCCGTTGGTAAAGGTGACCGATCAAATCTATTCTTTGGAGCTCTTCCACGGCCCTACCCTCGCCTTCAAAGACGTAGGCGCCCGCTTTATGGCGCGTTTGCTGGCTCATTTCAATAAAGAGCAGGTGAATGTACTCGTGGCTACCAGTGGCGATACGGGCAGTGCTGTAGCCAATGGTTTCTTGGGAGTAGAAGGCATTCACGTTTATGTGCTTTATCCCAAAGGCAAGGTAAGTCGCTTGCAAGAAGCCCAGTTCACCACTTTAGGCCAAAACATCACAACCATTGAGGTCGAAGGTACTTTCGACGATTGTCAGGCTTTGGTGAAGAATGCCTTTATCGATGCAGAGCTGAATGCCCACATGAAGTTGACCAGTGCCAACAGCATCAATGTAGCGCGTTTCATTCCACAGTCGTTCTACTACTTCTGGGCCATCGCGCAGTTGATGAAGAAAGGTCAATGGTCAATGGTCAATGGTCAATCAGAGGCTGTCATCTGCGTGCCTTCGGGCAACTTTGGCAACATCACTTCCGGACTTTTCGGAAAGCGTATGGGTCTGCCTGTGAAGCGTTTCATTGCAGCTAATAATCGGAATGACGTTTTCTTCCGCTATTTGCAAAGCGGTTTTTACGATCCGCATCCTACCATTGCCACCTATGCCAATGCGATGGATGTGAGCGATCCAAGCAACTTCGTACGCTTGTTTGAGCTTTATGGAAGCCATGATGCCATCAAGGATGACATCAGTGGGGCTACTTATACCGATGAGCAGATTGCAGAAACCATCCGTCAGTGCTATAAGGACAACGGCTATCTGCTGGATCCTCACGGAGCGTGTGGATATCGGGCTTTGCAAGAGGGACTGCAAGGCGGTGAAGTGGGTATCTTCTTGGAAACTGCCCATCCTGCCAAGTTCAAGGATCGTGTAGATGCCATCCTCGGAGCAGATATCGAGATTCCAGAAAAGTTGCAAGCCTTCATGAAAGGACAGAAGCAAACAGTTCCTATGCCAAACGATTTTGCCGCTTTCAAGGCGTTCTTGATGCAGGATTAAGATAGAAAAAAACGCCCAACTGCATTTTACCCTACATCCGTGCCTTACGGCAAAGCGCATCGTATGTTACGGCTTCTGTACAGCCATGCCCACAAATGCCCAATGCTGTGAGCAAAAATGCTCACACCTGTGGGCATAAATGTTCACAGTGAGAGCAAAAAGATGGGCCAACGAAAGAACCTAAATTATCCAGAGAGGTAAGGGCTAAGGCTCGTAGGCAAAATACACCAGATAATAGCCGTCGGCATCTATCGTAAAGCTATCGCCAAGGGCCTCGTTGAGCGTACCCTGCCACCAGTTCTGGAGATTATAAAGCGGATATTTCAGCCCTTCCGACTCCATCCGTGTGCATCCAAAGTTGAAGACAGAGATTTGCTGCCCTTTCTTAGCGCTGAAGACAGTACGATTCTGACATGGTTTGAAAAAGCCGGAGTCGGTGAACATCAGCGCATTAATGCCTTTCTTATAATACTCCATCAGTAGAGAAATATTGCCAATGGAATGGTCTTCACGACGGCCTGTAGCCCCTAAAATAACCACTTCATCGACTCCTTTTTCATGCAAAAAACGCACTGCTTTGGTTAAATCATTGGTTTCTTGCTCTGGAATTTGATGCAAAAGATGCCGATATTCTGGAATGATGGAATCTCCATCGCCCACAATGGCTGTAGGGGTGCCACCCCTGCGGATATACTCATTGGCTGCTCCATCACAGCATACCACTATTTCCGCCTCTTGCAGCATGCGGAGTGGAATTTCATGGGTGGGATACTCGCCATTGGCCAGAACAACTGCTTTCATAGATCCTCCCTCATCATCTTTTGCCACTTGAAGTAACCGAAGATGGCAATAACTACATAAAGTCCGTAAAGCCCCGCCTTGAAGGGGATGCCTTTCTGCACATAGAGAATGGTGCAGACCGCATCAACCACAATCCAGAAGAACCACTGCTCGATGTACTTACGCGACAAAGCCCAGAGTCCCACAAAGGAGAGCGCATTGGTGAAGGCATCGAGCACAGGAACAGTGGAGTTGGTCCATGTGATGAGCACATAGTATGTCAGTCCCCAAGCCACAAGGAAAAACACCAAGATGGGAAGGTACAACTTTAGTGGCGTATGGGTTATCTTCAGCGGTGCTTTCTCTTTGGCGCTGCCCAGTTTCCAGGCGATATAGCCATAGACGGCAGCCAGTGTGTAATAAACAGCCATGCCCGCATCGCCGTAAAGTCCGTGATTGTAATACAGATACACATCAAGCGCAGGCATGATGATACCCACTATCCAAAGGCCGATATGGGCCTTATACTCCAGCCAGATATAGAGCAGGCCGAGGATGGTGGTGAATATGTCGAGCCAATCAAACATTAAAATTGAAAATTGAGAATTGAAAATTGAAAATTAAAAACTGAGGCTGATGTGTGCCAGGAAGTTGGTTCCCGCCTGTGCAGCATAGCCAGCATAGTTGTAGCGCACTTTCTCGCCATTGTCGTAATAGAAGCCAGAACCGGCATAGCCGTTGTTCTCATACTCTTCATTGAAGAGATTATAAACCGTAGCACCAATGGTCATGGACTTCACGCCCCGCATCTTGAACGTATAGCTCAGATCCAGATTGCTCACGAAGTAGGCATCCATCAGGTGGTCTTTTACATCGGCATTGCTCATGTATTGGCGACTCACATACTGGCTCTGGAGTGCTGCCTCGAAGCCCTTATAGCTATAGGCAAAGCGATTATTGAAGATGAACGACGGAGAGAACGCGATGTGGGTATCGCCGTGATTGATCACCCAAGTATCGGCCATATTGTCCTCGTTTTCATAGAGCGTTTCCGTAAAGTCTTGGATGCGGTTACGGCTCAGGGTAGCATTGGCATCCCAAGTGAACCCCCCGAACTTCACCCCTGCGGTCAGTTCCAATCCTGCACGATAGCTGTCGGGCACATTGGCTGCCAAAGCCTCACCGATTTCATTCAGTTCGCCCGTGAGGATCAGTTGGTCTTTGTACTTCATATAGTAGAGGTTGGCACCCACATTGAGCCAACTATTGGCATAGTTGTAGCCCAACTCCCAGTCGTACAGGCGTTCAGATTTCGGATGCATGTTGAACTTCCCGTCGGTATAGTTATTGCGTGTAGGCTCCTTATTAGCCACACTGAACGAAGCGAACAGGCGATGTGAAGGATTGATCTGCCAATTCAAGCCGAACTTCGGATTGAAGAAGTCGAACTGTTCATTGATGTTAAGGTCTTGCATGGCACCGCGACCGAACCAGTCGTAATTGTCGCCCTCACCTTTTATCTTATAACTGATGTGGCGATATTGAAGGTCTGCGTATGTATTCAGTCCTCTGGCGATAGCAAAGTCGGCCTTCAGATAGACATTGCCATCATCCTTTGTGGCATTGTTGAAATAGTAGTCTTTATCTACATCCAGGTCGCCCACATAGTTCTTCATCCAGATGATGCGTCCGAAGTGATCACCGTCGTAGCGGTTGAATCCGCCTCCGAGGGTGGCATTCACGATGCTGCCTTTATAGGTAAGTGCCAATACACCACCTCCAAAGCCGTTATCCATCGCTTTCTTGCGCACAAGGTCGCTCTTCTTTACCAGTTCATCACCAACATAGAACGGTTCCAAGCCATATTCCGTCAAGGTGCGATTACGTTTGTACTCCTGATAGTAGCCATCGCCCTTGGTGTAGTGCAGAGCGGCATTTAGGTTCAACTGGCCGTTGAAGTCGTGATTGAAGAGCAGTTGGAAGTTCTTCTGCACATAGTTATCGGTCTGGTCTTCGTAGTAGTGATCCTTGCCTTGGGCATCAGTAAACATATAGCCACAGGAATTGTAAGAACGCCCATACTCAGCCCACTCATCTTTCGAGGCATAGTTCCAAGCATGATAGGTCTTTTCCTTACCTCCGAAAGCTATCAGCTTCACGCTGGTGCCATCGCCATACCATCCGCCTTGCAGGTAGTAGGAATTCAGTGCCACACTGGCACGGTCGATGTAGCCATCGGTATTGATGTTAGACAGGCGGGCATCGAAAGCCCAATGATTGTGCAGCAATCCGGTGCCGATGTGCAGCGTCTCCTTATGTGTGCCGTATGATCCCGCTGAGGCATCTACCCGCACGTATGGCTGCATATTCAGTTCGCCCGTCTGCATATTCACGCTGGCCCCAAAGGCTCCCGCACCGTTAGTACTGGTTCCCACGCCACGCTGCACCTGCATGTCTTTCAGAGAAGAGGCAAAGTCACCTATATTCACCCAGAACACCTGATGGCTCTCTGCGTCATTCATCGGAATGCCATTGGCCGTAATGTTGATACGAGAGGCATCCGTACCTCTCACTCTCAATGAGGTATAGCCTATACCTGTTCCGGCATCGCTCGTAGTGATGACACTCGGAGTCATGGAGAGCAGGTAAGGAATGTCCTGCCCATAGTTACGTTTCCGGATTTCTTGTTTCGTGATGTTGGTGAAAGCCACAGGCGTAGTCTTTGTGGCACGGGTAGCGATCACTTCTACTTCATCCAATTGTTTTACCAGCAGACTGTCATCTGGCTGTGTCTGCGCACATACGTTGATAGTGGCTAAGACGAAAGCCACAAACATTGCACTTTTCTTCATTGCAATCTCAATTTTGGTTAAACAGAAAAGGGGCTACTTTTCTTCTCTTTCCCTACGCCGGCATTACCCGGATCAAGTCAATGGGTATGATCTCAGCCCGTCATTTTAGGGCACCCCTACCATGAAATCGAGGGCGAAGATACTGCATTAAGGCGAATTTTGCAAGTTTCTGTCGCAAAATGCAAAAAAACTATTATTATTGACGCAAGGTTTTTGAGATTCTGCGTTTATTGAGTAAGAACAAAAGGTTTACATTTATGAAAACAAACATTCTTCTATTATCTCTGCTTATTGCAGTGACCTTTTTTGGGTGCAGCAGTAATGATGAGCCTAATATTGTGGAGCCTCACGACCCTGCATTCACTTTCCGCTTTTCTGACAATGGGACGCTGACGGTAAATGGAGCGACACCTATACTCAACGAAGAGTTTAACACGATTGTGGATAACCATGCGTGGCGTATCGTGTCTTGGAACATGATAAAACAGAGTGGGAATATCGGAGTTATCGACTCCAAAGAGACTACTTTCCAAGAAACGGTATTCTTCTTCGACAAGGGAGTGGGTACCCTACTTCGTGATTACGATGGAGAACTATCTCATGATGTTTTCGGCATCCAATATAGGGAAGAAACAGGTGAGATTACCACTCCAAGCGGCTGTTTCGGACAGAAGGTGGTGTTCCGTATCTTGAAAGTGACCCCTGAAGGCGAACGCCTACTGACGATTCTACCTTCACGTAATTTAATAGGTTATGGAGATGACAATTTACTCTATTCCTATGTCATCTTCCAGCGTCTTTCCTACAAAGAGCTACAAGACCTACTCAAAAAACACGGCATACAAATCATCGATTAGCAGAAACACAAGTTATTTTACCATATCTCTTGTGAAGGCTCGGAGAAAAGTGGATAAACCGCTGGATTCCGAGCCTTGCGCTATCGTTTGTTAAAACTGCAGGACAACTATTGGTAAGAACACGGAAAAACATTATCTTTGCACCGCATAATGATTATTATACAGACTATGACATCATTACTCATCACTATACAACAAGCTGGAGACGTGGCTGAAGCCATGACCAAAGCGGCTGCCTCTGCAGCTGCAGATGCTGCCAAAGAATCGGTCAACTGGAATGATGTAATTCCAAGACTCATAGAGTGGTGCGTGAAAATGGGCGGGAACCTCATCGGAGCCATCATCATCTACATTGTAGGGCGTTTTATCATAAGCCTCATCAAGAAGGCTGTGAATGCTTTCTTGGAGAAGCGTAAGATCGAAGAGACGGTAAAGACCTTCGTGCGGAGTATGGTCAGCATCTCCCTCACCGTATTGCTCATCATCGCCATCATCAGTCGCTTAGGCATAGAGACCACCTCGTTTGCAGCTTTGCTGGCATCGGCTGGTGTGGCCATCGGCATGGCATTCAGCGGTAATCTGCAGAACTTTGCAGGTGGTGTGATTCTGCTCCTGCTGCGTCCGTTTAAGGTAGGCGACTATGTGGTAGCGCAAGGCGTAGAGGGCTATGTGAAGGAGATCCAGATCTTCCATACCGTATTGACAACATACGACAATCGCACCATCTATGTGGCCAATGGGTCACTGAGCAGTGGGGTGATCACGAACATGAGCCAACTGGTAAACCGCCGTGTAGATTGGACGGTGTCTGTGGAATACGGACAGAACTTCGAGAAAGCCAAGAACGTCATCTTAGGCATCGTAGATAAGAATCCTCTGATTTTGAAAGATCCTGCCCCCTTCGTGGCTGTCAAGGAACTGAGCAACAGTTCTGTGGACCTCATCATACGCGTGTGGGTGAAGAGTGCCGACTATTGGACCGTACACTACGACCTGCGCAGGGAGGTTTATGAGGCCTTCAACAAGGAAGGCATCGGCTTCCCATTCCCACAGATTACGGTGCATCAAGCAGAAAAATAAACACTTTCTACGAGATATTCCCATTTTTTTCTTACTTTTGTCCAATTTAAGGGAAGTAGTGTTTGCTGTCCCCCGACAACTAAACAAGACAAAAGGAAGAAAATGAGTGTCATAGAACAAATAAATAAGCAGGAAAGCACAGCTTTCTCCATCGAGTTGCTGCCCCCTCTGAAAGGAAAGGGCATAGACAGGCTATATACTGATATAGAGCAACTTCTGGAGTTCAGTCCCAGCTTTGTGAACATCACTACGCACCGCAGTGAGTATGTCTATCGGGAGCTGGAGGGCGGACTCTTTGAGCGTAGGAGGCTGTACAGTCGTCCTGGTACGGTGGCCGTAGCTGCTGCTATCCATAATAGATACGGACTAACGGTAGTGCCGCACGTGATTTGCAGTGGAAGCACCCGTGAAAGCACGGAGTATGAGTTGCTAGATCTGCAGTTCTTGGGTATCACCGACCTGCTGGTGTTGCGAGGCGACAAGGCCAAAGACCAATCGGTCTTCACACCCGAAGCCGGAGGTCATGCCCATGCCATCGAACTGCAACGACAGATAAACGATTTCAATCAAGGCATCTTCGTGGATGGCAGTGAGATGATAAAGACCAAGACACCTTTTCACTATGGTGTGGCTTGCTATCCTGAGAAGCATGAAGAAGCGCCCAACATGGAGTCGGATCTCCATTGGCTGAAGCAGAAGCAAAAAACGGGTGCTGAATATGCAGTAACCCAACTTTTCTATGACAATGAGAAATATTTCAGTTTCGTGAAGCGGGCTCGAGAAGCGGGCATTACCATGCCTATCATCCCAGGCCTGAAACCCTTCAAGAAACTGAGCCAACTGAGTGTGATTCCAAAGACGTTTAAGGTAGATCTGCCTCCGGCATTGGCCAGCGAGGCTGTGAAGCTGAAGACCGATGAAGAAGCTAAGGCTTTGGGCATAGAATGGTGCATCAATCAGTGCAAAGAACTGATTGCTCACGGGGTTCCGTGTCTGCATTTCTATACGATTGGGGCTGTGGACAGTGTCAGAGCTATAGCAGAGAAAGTATATTGAGAGATTAAGTGTTTAGGTTTAAGGATGTCATAGGGCAAGAGGCGCTGAAGGAGAAACTGCGCAGGGAAGTGGATGAGGGACATATCCCTCATGCTCAGCTGTTCTGCGGTCCTTCTGGCGTGGGGAAGCTGCCTCTGGCGTTGGCTTACGCCCACTACCTCTGCTGTAATCACCACACTGAGGGAGAAGCCTGCGGAGAGTGCCAAAGCTGTAAGCAGTGGAACGGATTGGTGCACCCTGACGTGCATTTCATGTTCCCCATCGTGAGCAGCGAGAAGAAAAAGAAGACCATCTGTGCCGACTATCTGCCCGAATGGCGTGAACTGCTCCTGAGCAATCCTTACTTCAGCTACAGCCAATGGCTGGAAGTAATGGATGCGGAGAACAGTCAGGCCCTCATCTACGCCAAGGAGAGTGATGAAATCACGAAGCAGTTGAGCCTCAAACCCATGCAAGGTGAGTTCAAGGTGACCATCATCTGGCTGCCAGAGAAGATGAATGATGTCTGTGCCAACAAAATGCTGAAATTGCTTGAGGAACCGCCTGAGCATACCATCTTCCTGCTTTGCAGTGAGGAACCAGAACGGATTCTCCCCACCATCCTCAGTCGTACGCAGCGCATCAACCTCCCCCTGCTTTCAGAAGCAGAAATAGCTGATGCTTTGCAGAATAAGTACGGCGTCCAGCCTCGTGACAGTGAGACGCTGGCCCATCTGGCCAACGGCAGCTTCGTGAAGGCACTCGACCAGATACACCTGAATGAAGACAACGATCGCTATCTGCAACTCTTTATGAGCCTCATGCGCTTGGCATACGCCCGTCGTATCCGTGAGTTGAAGGCCTGGAGCGAGGAAGTAGCAGCTCTGGGAAGGGAGAAGCAGAAAGACCTGCTGACTTACTGCCAGCGAATGATCAGAGAGAGCTTCATGGCCAACTTCCACCAGAAGCAGATGAGCTACATGAATCTGGAGGAGCAGAACTTCACCAGTCGATTCGCTCCGTTTGTGAACGAAAAGAACGCTATGGACATCATGCATGAGCTAAGTGAGGCTCAGATACATATAGAACAAAACGTCAATGCCAAGATGGTGTTTTTCGACTTGGCATTGAAAATGATAGTATTACTTATAAGGAAATGACTTTATGGCAACATTTGAACAAAATACCGCTTGTGGTTCGCTCTGCTGCAAAGGGTGCGGACGAAGTGACAAGCAACTGAACACTTTCGACTGGTTGGCAGATATTCCTGGCAACTCAGACGAAACGGAATATGTGGAGGTGCAGTTCAAGAACACCCGTAAGGGGTATTACCGCAACTCCAACAAGATTCCTCTGGAGAAAGGCGATATCGTGGCTGTGGAAGCCAGTCCTGGACACGATATCGGTGAGGTAACCCTCACGGGCAGACTGGTGCTGCTCCAGATGCGGAAGGCCAATCTCCGTTCTGAAGCCGATATCAAGCGCATCTATCGTAAGGCGAAACCTGTGGATATGGAGAAATACGAAGAAGCCAAACGCCGTGAACACAGCACCATGATAGAGAGCCGTCAGATAGCACTGAGTCTGAATCTACAGATGAAAATCGGTGATGTGGAATATCAAGGGGATGGAGGAAAGGCCATCTTCTACTACATTGCTGATGAGCGCGTAGATTTCCGTCAGCTTATCAAAGTGCTGGCAGATGTATTCCGTGTGCGCATCGAGATGAAGCAGATCGGTGCACGTCAGGAGGCAGGACGCATCGGTGGCATCGGTCCTTGTGGACGTGAGCTTTGCTGTGCTGCTTGGATGACGAGCTTCGTGTCTGTCTCTACCAATGCTGCCCGATTCCAAGACATCTCGCTCAATCCTCAGAAATTGGCCGGTCTCTGTGCCAAGCTGAAGTGCTGCCTCAACTATGAGATAGACAGCTATGTGGAGGCTCAGAAACGTCTGCCTTCTAAGGAGATTCAACTGGAAACGCAGGACGGCACGTTCTACTTCTCTAAAGCAGATATTCTGGCAAATACCATCACTTATAGCACCGATAAGCAGATTCCGGCCAACTTGGTGACTATCACTGCCAAACGCGCTTTCGACATCATCAACATGAACCGTCGGGGACAGAAACCTGAGTCTCTGTCTGCTGATGGAGCACAGAGCAGCAATCAGCGTCCGATAGACTTGCTGGAGCAGGACAGCCTGACACGCTTCGACCGTGCGAAGAAGGATAAAAAGAAGAAAAAGAAAAAGAACCCTCAGGGGAACAATAAGGACGCTGCTGCCAATCCAAATAATGCTCCAAAAGCTCCTAACCAACAGCAGGAGAACAGGCCTCAGCGTGAGGGACAGAACGGTCAGAATGGACAGAATAGGCAGGGGAAAGCCCCTAAGGAGGGTAATGGTCAGCCAAAGCCGAAGCAGAATCCTCCGAGAGACCATCGGGGAAGGCAGCAAGAAGGACGGAAGAACAACCATCAGCCTCAGCAGAAGCCTGCGGGTGACAATGGGCAGAAACCTCAGCAGAAAGCACCTGAAGCCCCTAAGACAGATTAGTGATGAAACTCTGGAGGCATAAAGAAAGGTATCAATGGCTAAGTAGGACAGCTCTGGGGGCTGTCCTTTGGCTTTTGGTGGGCTGTGAACCACAGGTAGTCTATCACCAGTTCGCTCCTGTGCAGAATGCGCAATGGAGCCGACTGGACACCATCTGCTTCACTCCCCATGTGCCCGACTCCGGAACCTCCTATCAAGCCAGCATAGAGGTGCGTCTGCTTCAGTCTTATCCTTACCAGGACTTAGTCGTAGGATATGAGTATTTTTCTCCTGAAAACGAGTTGCTCCAATCGGGTACCTATGAATTTAATACCACCGATAGCTATTACGACAAGAACGGAAGCGGCATAGCTGGATTATACAGTTATTCTGCCTATCTGAAGAGTCTGCCTATAGAGAAAGCGGGAGATTACAAGATATGCATCTTCCAACAGGAAAGTGACACACTGCTGAAAGGTGTACAAGACGTAGGACTCAATCTTAGCCGACATTAGTTCGCATGACGTTTTCGGTCTGCGTCTATTCGTAAGAAGATAAACAGCAAGATGGTAAATCCCCAAAGTGAGGAGCCTCCGTAGCTGAAGAAAGGCAACGGGATACCTATGACGGGAGTCAAGCCCGTCACCATACCTATATTTATAAATAGATGGAACAGGAAGATACTCAACACCGAATACCCATATACCCTACCGAAAGTTGTAGGCTGTCGCTCTGCCACTACCACCAAGCGTAGAATCAATATCAAGAACAGCAACAAGACTCCAGCTGCCCCCACAAACCCTTGCTCTTCTCCGATGGTACAGAAAATAAAGTCGGTATCCTGCTCAGGCACATACTTCAGCTTGGTCTGCGTTCCGTTCAGAAATCCTTTTCCCGTGAGTCCCCCAGAGCCGATAGCTATCATCGACTGATTGACGTTATATCCCGTACCCCGGGCGTCTTCTTCCATGCCGAGCGTCACCTTGATGCGCACACGCTGATAGTCTTTCAGCACATCGTTGAAGAAATAATCACTGGAATAGAGGAAAGCCACAGACCCGATGGTGAATAGTCCCACGAGGAAGTAGGTCATCTTATTCTCCATGAAGGACACTACCACCAGATAGCCAACCGTGAGGACGCAAAGTCCCAGCTCTACCCAAACAAAATCGAAAGGCACCACGAATTTCGAGACAAGGTAAGACACCACCAGCACACCAATGATGGCCGTCAGCAGATTACGAGAATGTGCCCATTTATGGGTATAGTTCCACACCAGTCCGGCTGTGAAGAAGAGGATGATAAGCAGAACGAAGAACTTTCCTGACGACGCTGAAATATCTCCCAATGGAACTTCTCCAAACTTGATGCCTACCACGAAGTAGAACACGGCAGAAATCATACTATAGAGCACCACGCCTGGCATGCCTTCCCGATAAAGCACCAACAAGAAAGCTGAATAGACCAAAGCAGAGCCCGTTTCTTTCTGTAGGACAATGAGTATCATCGGGAATAGGATAATCGCAGCTACTCGAAGCGCATTCTTCCAGTTGTTCAATACAAAATTGTAGGTTCCCATGAATCTGGCTAAGCATAGGGCTGTGGCAAACTTGGCAAATTCGGCAGGCTGCAGGCTCACAGGACCGAAGACCAACCATGAGCGGGAGCCTTTCGTATCTGGGGCTATAAAGATGGTGACTATCAGTAGCACCATCAGAAGGGCATAGATGAGGTAGGCAAATATCTCATAGAGGTCGTGGTCGAGCATCATGATGACGAAAGCCAAACCGAAGGAGCAGAAAATCCAGACCAATTGTTTTCCTGCTCGGGAGTCGAAGCTGAAGAAGTCCATTTCCCCAAAGTTATAGCTGGCTCCACAAATGCTCAGCCAACCTAACGCCAAAAGAATCAGATAGAGTGCAATCGACACCCAATCTATCGTGGTCCATATACTGTCTCTCTCTTTCACGATGCCCCCTCCTATCTTGCCTCATCTCCATAGTAGATCTCCTGACTGGCAATGCGATCTGCCAGAGCCTGATTGGAAGGAGAAAGTTCACCGTGCAGATACATATCCATCATGAGGCCCCCGATAGGCACACCGAACGTGGCTCCGAAACCACCATTCTCCACATAGACGGCTATGGCAATCTCAGGGTTGTTCATCGGAGCGAAGCCCATAAACACGGAGTGGTCCTTACCACGATTCTGAGCCGTTCCCGTTTTCCCACAAGCCTCTATCCCGGGGAGAATGCCTAAGAGCGAACGGCACGTGCCAACTGTAGCTGCAGAACGCATGCCAGCCACCACATCATCGTAGTGCCTACGCTGAATGTTGGTTGAGCGAGGGGTAACATAGATACTATCAAGCGCATTGTCCTGAATCTCCTTCACCACATGAGGCGTATAGAAATAGCCTCTGTTGGCAATGGTAGCTCCCAAGTTGGCTATCTGCAACGGCGTAGCCAGAATCTCTCCCTGACCGATGGAGATACTGATAATGCTCAAGCCATTCCACCTGTTTCCCAAAGCCTTGGTGTAGAACTCTGAGTTGGGGATAAAGCCTCGTTGCTCACCAGGAAGGTCAGTACCAAGCCTGTAGCCAAATCCTTGATCCACCATGTGGTCTTTCCACACCGTCAAGGCTGCCTGTGGGTCTTCGTACTTGTTATTTCCCAGCATACGATAGAGGCCCCAACAGAAATAGCCATTGCAGGAGGTTGAGATGGCCGGAATCAAAGACAAAGGCGAACCGTGTCCGTGGCATCCCACACGCAGACCTCCGAAAACAAATCCATGATAGCAAGGATATAGCGTCGTTTCTGGATCTATCACATCTTCTTCCAGGAAGGTCAGGGCTTGTGCTGTCTTAAAGGTAGACCCCGGAGGATAGGTACCCATGATGGCACGGTTCAGCAGTGGTTTTCGGTTGTCCAAAGAGAGTTCTGTGTGATTCTGCCCACGCTGACGTCCGATGAGCAACTGAGGGTCGAAGGAAGGGGCAGACACCATACAGAGCACCTCACCCGTAGAAGGCTCTATGGCAACTATTGCCCCGATCTTTCCTTGCATCAGACGCTCACCCAGCATCTGTAGGTTCATATCAATGCTCAGTTTCAGGTTCTTTCCAGGAATAGCAGGAGAATCGAACTCTCCGTCTTGATAATGTCCCTGAATCCTTCCATGCGCATCACGAAGCAGGATTTCCTCTCCCTTCTCTCCACGAAGGTATTTTTCGTACGACTTCTCTACCCCTTGCTTACCTATCAAGTCTCCACGATTATAGTAGTCGTCTTCCTCCATGTCTTTCGGAGAAACCTCAGCTACATTGCCCAGCAAATGGGCAGCAGAGTTATAATTGTATTTCCTGACCGACCTACGCAAGATGCTGAACCCAGGGAACTTGAAAAGTTTCTCCTGAAACACACCTGTCTCTTCCTGAGAAAGCTGAGTCATAAACACCTGCTGTGTATATCTGGAGTATCCAGGATTCTTCCGTCGGTCTCTCACATTTTCCATACGCTTTAGGAACTGCTCCTTAGTGATATTCAGCGCATCGCAGAAGTCGAGCGTATCCAGCTCTGTCACTTCATTGGGGATAAAATTGATATCGTAGGACGGTTCATCGAAAACCACCAATTCTCCGTTTCGGTCGTAGATAGCTCCTCGGGCAGGATATTGCAGACTGTGAAGGAAGGCATTGCTGTCTGCATAAGCTTTGTACTCATCTGTCATGAGCTGCAACACCACAAGGCGTGCAATGAACACAGCCACCAATAAAACAGCAGCAGCCATGATCACATACTTTCGTTTCTCATATTCCAGATTATGCTTCATTGCTTAGTTAATTGCTTTATCCACAGCCAATATCATAATGATGGTAAACAGTGAGCATACCACTATACGGAACAGGGTTTGCAGGATGCCTACGAAGGTAAAGTACTCCAGCATCAACAGCACGGTATGGTGTAGGCATACACACAGTACCACATACTTACAGAAAGACCAAGTTCCTATCTGCCTACGCTCTGGCACCAAATCGTCTTCTACATCACGGGGAGCAAACATCTTCAGGAAGAAGGGCTGCATGAAAGCCAGCAGGACCGTAGCAGAGGCATTCACACCCAGCGTGTTAGTAAACATGTCCATCGTCAACCCCAGCAAGAAACCTATCAAGAGAATCACAGAGCGGGGAATGCGGTATTCCATCTTCACGATGAGATAGATGTAAAGGAAAGGAGTGGCGTAGCCCAAGATATGGATACGATTGAGCACCAGCACTTGTACGAGCACCAGTACCACAAGCCATCCCATCTTTTTGAGTATCGTCACTATCACGTCTGTTCCTCCTATTCTTTCACATCGCTAATACTTTCTTCCAGAGCATTACGTTCCTCTTTCCCAGAAGTTGCTATCACATTCACATCTTTCAGCGCTCCGAAGTTAGAAGCCAACTTCACTTTGAGTTGGAAGGAGAGTCCGTCGTTGGAGTCGGTGATATCATCCACCGTACCTACCAACATGCCCTCTGGAAATACGGTAGAGAAACCACTGGTAATGATGGTATCACCCAAGGCGAACTCAGCATGTCGAGGCAGGTCCTTCAGATAGGCGAACTCAGGATCTTCTCCCTCCCAGTTGAGGTAGCCGAAATAGTCCTTACGCTTCACCTTACAACTAAGGTTCATCTTCGTATTCAGCAGGGAGATCACCAATGCATAGTGCTCTGAAGCCTTATAGACGATGCCTACCACACCATTGGCATCTACCACACCCATGTCTGGCATGATTCCTACGGCACGCCCTCTGTTCAGGGTGATGAAGTTATCCGGCTTGTGCAGCGTATTATTGATGACTCTGGCTCCTATGAAGGTAAAATTATCCCCCTCTTGGGGAATAATACGATGCAGAGAGTCTGCCAACAAATTCTTGTAGAGACTCTCTGCATATGTTGCCCTCCGTTCCAGTTCCATATTCCTACGCTGAAGGTCCTGATTGATGTCCTTCAGGTCGAGATATTCCTTGATGACGTTCTCCACGGAGTAGATACGCCCAGCCACTTCTCCAGCGGAGGTGAAAAGTACACTTTGCTGATAGCCGTTGAATTTGAATAAGAGTACCAGACTGGCAGCTTCCAATATGAAGAAAAGAAACCAGTAATGATACCTTACCAAAAACGTCAGCAGCCTACGCATTATCTCATCAAGAAGGAGAAACGGTCTACATTCTTCAGAGCCACACCTGTACCCTTAGCCACACAGAGCAATGGGTCTTCTGCTACATGGAAAGGAATATTGATCTTCTCGCTCAGACGTCTGTCGAGTCCACGGAGCAGAGCACCACCACCTGCCAGATAGATACCGTTGTGCACGATGTCTGCATACAGTTCAGGAGGGGTATCTTCCAGGGCGTTCAGGATAGCTGTCTCTATCTTCACGATGGTCTTGTCCAGACAGTGGGCTATCTCTTGGTGGTTCACAGGCACTTCCATAGGCAATGCTGTGATGCGGTTTGGTCCGCAAACCAAGAATTCGTCCGGAGCATCCTCTCCCAAATCTGGGAGTGCTGCACCCACGTTCATCTTGATGCGCTCTGCCATACGCTCGCCTACACGCACGTTGTGCTGACGGCTCATATAGTCCTGGATATCGTTGGTCAGCACATCACCTGCCACACGGATAGAACTGTTCTTCACGATACCACCCAGTGAGATGACGGCAATCTCCGTCGTACCACCACCGATGTCCACTACCATGTTGCCCTCTGGTGCTTCCACATCCAGGCCTATACCGATAGCTGCAGCCATTGGCTCATAGATCAGATACACATCACGGCCACCAGCATGCTCTGCAGAATCTCGCACGGCACGAAGCTCCACCTCCGTACTTCCGCTTGGTACGCCTATCACCATGCGGAGTGATGGAGAAAACAGACTGTGATGCCCCACCATCTTAATCAGTCCTCTGATCATCTGCTCACAGGCGTTGAAGTCTGCAATCACACCATCTCTCAACGGACGGATGGTACGGATGTTGCTGTTCTCCTTCCCCTGCATGGCCTTAGCCTTATCGCCTACAGCCATCATCTTGTCAGTACGTCTGTCCAGTGCCACCACAGAAGGCTGATTCACTACGATTTTTCCGTCTCTGATAATGATGGTATTGGCAGTACCCAAATCCATCGCTATATCTTGCTGAAATGAAAAAAGTCCCATAACTGAATAATCTTTTTAATGTTTAAAGTGTCTAAATCCTGTGGTTACCATGCTGAGTCCATGCGCATTGGCGCAATCTACGCTCTCCTTGTCACGGATACTTCCACCAGGCTGAATCACAGCGGTGATGCCTTCCTTGGCAGCCAGTTCCACACAGTCGGGGAATGGGAAGAAGGCGTCGCTTGCCATCACAGCACCGTTCAAGTCGAAGCCGAAGCTCTTGGCTTTCTCAATGGCCTGCTTCAGGGCATCTACACGACTGGTCTGTCCCACACCGCTGGCCAGCAGTTGCTTGCCCTTAGCCAGCACGATGGCATTTGACTTGCTCTGCTTCACGATCTTGTTGGCAAAGAGCATGTCTTCTACCTCAGCAGCCGTAGCTTGCTTCTCGGTGACAGGGGTCAGATCTTCTGGAGTCTCCTGCTTCAGGTCGCGTTCCTGCACCAATACACCGTTCAGCGTAGAGCGGAACTGCATCTTAGGCATAACCAGAGGCTTACGCACCAAGATGATGCGGTTCTTCTTCTGATCCAGAATTTCCAGGGCATCCACATCGTAGTCAGGAGCAATGATAACCTCAAAGAATATCTTGTTGATTTCCTCAGCAGCTGCTCTGTCTATCACAGCATTGGTCACCAGCACACCACCGAAGGCAGAAACTGGGTCGCCTGCCAAGGCGTCTTTCCACGCTTCCAAAACGGTAGGACGTGAAGCCAAGCCACAGGCGTTGTTGTGCTTCAGGATGGCAAAGGTCAGCTCATCGTCGAACTCATCGATCAGTTCTACGGCAGCTGCAATGTCCTGCAGGTTGTTGTAGCTGATTTCCTTACCATGAATCTGGTCGAACATAGCATCCAGATCACCGAAGAAGAAGCCTTTCTGGTGAGGATTCTCTCCATAGCGGAGCACCTTACGCTGGCTCACTGCACTGCGGAAGGCACTTACCTCATCACCGTCGAAGTAGTTGAAGATGGCAGAATCGTAGTTGGAGCTTACGCCAAAGGCTTCCTTAGCCAACCACTTACGCTCGTTGAGGGTAGTGCAGGCTCCGTGCTCCATCAGCATATCCAGCAAAGGCTGGTACTGCTGCTTGCTGGCTACGATAGCCACGTCCTTATAGTTCTTGGCAGCCGCACGAATCAGGCTGATGCCACCTATGTCTATCTTCTCGATGATATCTGCCTCAGAAGCTCCGCTCTTCACGGTTTCCTCAAAGGGGTAGAGATCCACGATGACGAGGTCTATCTCTGGAATCTCATACTTCTGCATCTGCTCCTGGTCTTGCTCCACATCCCTACGGGCTAAGATACCTCCGAACACTTTAGGATGCAGCGTCTTTACTCTGCCTCCCAAGATGCTGGGATACGTCGTGAGGTCTTCTACTGCCTGACAAGGGCAACCCAAGCTCTCAATGAACTGACGGGTTCCGCCTGTAGAGAGGAAATTCACACCTTCTTCATGCAACTTGCTTATAATTTCATCCAATCCATCTTTATGATAAACGGATATCAATGCGGTCTTAATTCGTTTTGTTTCCGGCATGATTGACTTATCTTTTTTTAGTTTATAGCTTCGTTAATATACATTCTCGTGCAAAATTACGAATATTTTATGGCATTCTCCCCATTTCCTTCAATTTTTCCATCAGAATTTTCTGCATTATCGTTTTTTAACACTGACAGAAAGCAGAAGAGTCCCTCCCTCGTGTGAGGGAAGGACTCTTCGTGACTATTGACTATTGACCGTTCGTGACCTGAATCACCAAACGTTCACGCGCTTTTCTTTCTCGATGTACATCGGATCACTTGGCTGGATGTTGAAGGCCTCATACCAAGCATCGATCTGTGGCAGGGCACCGTCTACACGCCACTTACCCAGGGCGTGTGAGTCGCTCTTCGTACGGTTACGGATCTCAGCCTCAGTGATGTTCTGACCCCAAACAGTAGCATATGCCAAGAAGAAACGCTGCTCTGGAGTATAACCGTCCTTGTTTGGCAGTGGGGTGTTCTTAGTGGCATTCTTAAAGGCTTGGAAAGCAACCTTCAGACCACCGTGATCGGCAATGTTCTCACCTTGTGTCAGGCTACCGTTACCGAATACGCCTGGAGTTACCTCGATGGCAGAGAAGAAGTCAACCATCACCTGTGCACGCTTCTTGAACTCATCGGCATCTGCCTCGGTCCACCAGTCTTTCAGGTTACCGTCCTTATCGTACTGACGACCCTGATCGTCGAATCCGTGGGTCATCTCATGACCGATCACCACACCGATGGCACCATAGTTGAAGGCATCGTCAGCTTCCATGTCGAAGAACGGATACTGTAGGATACCAGCAGGGAAGCAGATTTCATTGGTCGTAGGATTGTAGTATGCATTCACAGTCTGAGGTGTCATGAACCACTCGTCTCTGTCCACTGGCTTACCAAACTGGCTCATACGGTAAGCAGAGCTCCAACGGCTTACTCGCTTCGTATTTTCCCAATAAGAGTCATTGTTGATTTCCAACTCACTGTAGTCCCTCCACTTGTCAGGATATCCAATCTTCACATAGAAGGTAGAAAGTTTCTCCAGAGCTTTGGCCTTGGTCTCATCACCCATCCATTCCAAACCACGAATACGCTCACCCAATGCTTCCTGCAGGTTGGCTACCAGCGTTTTCATACGTTCCTTAGCCTCTGCTGGGAAATACTTCTCAACGTACATCTGACCTACGCCTTCACCCAAAGCAGAACCAACTACACCTACAGCCCTACGCCAACGGGGTTGCTGCTCAGAGGTACCACGCATCACACGGCTGTTGAAGTCGAAATCTTCTTCGGCTATCTCATCGCTTAGCTTACTGGCAGCAGCGTCCACGAGCTTCCACTGCAGGTAGAGCTTCTGCTTGGCAGCAGGCAGGGTATTGATGATGTCGGCTGCTTCCTTCAGGGAGTTAGGCTGACCAACGATGATCTCCTTCACACCGTTCAGGCCCACTTCACTGAGGTAGGTGTCCCACTCGAAGGTAGGATACTGCTTCTTCAGGTCGTCCAAGCTGATCTTGTTGTAGTTGGCTTCTGGATCACGCATCTCTACGCGAGAGCGGAATGCCTTGGCCAGACGAGTCTCCACATCCATCACGATGTCACGGGTCTGCTCAGCCTTAGCCTGATCGAAACCACAGAGCATCAGCAGCTTCACCACATGGCTCTTGAAAGCTTCACGGATATGAGTAGTAGCCTCATCGTTCTCCAGATAGTAGTCACGTTGGCCCATACTAAGTCCGCCCTGACCCATCTGTACGGCATTCACCTGACTGTCCTTGTCGTCTGCGCTCACGCCCAGTCCGAAGTAGGTGCGCACACCGATCTGAGAGAGCTGTGCCAACTTCTTATACAGTGACTTACGGTCGGTGAAGTTGTTGATGTCTTCCAGGTCGGCCTTGATAGGCTCATAGCCGTCGTTGTTCAGCTTCACGCTGTCCATCACTACGTTATAAAGTGTACCGATCTTCTGAGCCACAGAGCCTTCAGGATTTTCCTGTGCAGCCAGTTCCTCTACGATACCACGGATGCGTACATTGTTGTCTTCAGACAGTTTGTCGAAAGAACCAAAGCGAGAGTAAGCAGCAGGCAGAGGGTTGTTCTTCTGCCAACCACCAGTGGCATACTGGTAGAAATCGGTACCAGGAGTCACCGTTGTGTCAAAGTTCTCTAAGTGCAAACCAGAGGTCAGCTGATTCTGTCCTCCGTTGTCACAACTTGCTACCATCATACAGAGGGCTGCAAGTGGCAAAAATGTTCTCATTTTCATTTTACTTTATAATATTAAGTTTCACTGTCTTATGTTCTCCAGTTCTTCAGAGGCGCGTTCCCAGTCTTCCACCACCTCGTCGAGCTTGTGCTTCAGTTTTCCATGCTTCTCGTAGAGACTCATGTCACTGGCTCCGTCGGGGGTAGCCATCTGGGCTTCTAAGATGGAGATGGCAGACTCCAGCTCTGTGATGCTTTGCTCACAGTCGGCTACCTGTTTCTCCAGCCTCTTCACCTTCTTGTTGTATTCCTTCTGTTCCTCGTAGGAGAGGGCTCCTTCCGACTTCTGCTTATCGGCTGTCTGCACAGGTTCTTCCACGGGTTTGGTGAACAGCACGTCCAGACGGTCCAGCTGGGCTGCCTGGGCTGCCTTGCTTTGCAGGAAGTCGTAGATACCACCTAAGTGTTCCTTCACCTTCCCTCCACCGAACTCATAGACTTTCGTCACCAGTCCGTCGAGGAAGTCACGGTCGTGGCTCACCACGATCACCGTACCGTCAAAGTCACGGATAGCGTCCTTCAGCACATCCTTCGAGCGCATGTCCAGATGGTTGGTCGGCTCATCCAGTATGAGGAAGTTCACGGGTTCCAAGAGCAGCTTTATCATAGCCAGTCGGGTACGCTCTCCACCGCTCAGCACCTTCACCTTCTTCTCAGAGGCTTCTCCTCCGAACATGAAGGCTCCCAGTATGTCACGTATCTTCAGACGGATATCTCCCACGGCTGCATGGTCGATGGTGTCAAACACCGTGAGGTTCTCATCCAAGAGCTGTGCCTGATTCTGGGCAAAGTAGCCTATCTTCACGTTATGCCCCAGCGTCAGCTTGCCTGTATAGTCGTGAATCTGCTGCATGATGCACTTCACCAGCGTGGTCTTACCTTCACCGTTCTTACCGACGAAGGCTACCTTTTCCCCACGGCTGATGGTAAGGTTCACGTCATGGAACACCACATGGTTTCCATACGCCTTAGCTACCTCTTCACAGATCACAGGATAACTGCCACTACGGTCACTGCACGTGAACTTCAAGCGGAGGCGTGAGTTGTCCACCTCGTCTATCTCGATGGGGACTACTTTTTCCAACTGCTTGATGCGGCTCTGCACCTGCACGGCTTTCGTGGCCTTATAACGGAAGCGTTCTATGAAGTCGGTGGTGTCTTGAATCATCTTCTGCTGATTCTCATACGCACGGAGCTGTTGCTCCCTACGCTCTTCACGCAGCTTCATGAAGGCATCATAGCCCACCTTATAATCGTAGAGCCTACCCACGGAGAGTTCCATGGTTCGGGTGCAGACGTTGTTGAGGAAGGCACGGTCGTGGCTCACCAGCATCACGGCTCCACTGCTCTGTGCCAAGAAGGTTTCCAGCCACTGGATGCTTTCGATGTCCAGATGGTTGGTAGGCTCGTCCAGAAGCAGCACGTCTGGGTGCTGAAGCAAGAGCTTGGCCAGCTCTATGCGCATGCGCCAACCGCCTGAGAACTCGCTTGTAGGACGGTCGAAGTCTGTGCGCAGGAAGCCCAGTCCCATCAGGGTGCGTTCCAGTTCGGCCTCATAGCCAGCGCCAGCCACCATCTGCAGGTGTTCCTGCAGATGGGTGCACTGGTCTATCAGTTTTTGGTAGGCTTCGCTCTCATAGTCGGTTCGCTCAGCCAGTTCCATGTTCATTCGCTCCACCTCGGCCTGCATCTGCCTGATGCCCTCGAAGGCCAGCTCGGTCTCCTCACGCACCGTGCGTTCATCAGTGAGCTTCATCACCTGTGGCAGATAGCCCACCGTGCAGTCCTTGGGTTTAGAGACTGCTCCCGATGTAGGGCTCTGCAGCCCAGCCAGTATCTTCAGCATGGTGCTCTTGCCTGCACCGTTCTTGCCCACCAGGGCTATGCGGTCACGCTTGTTGATTACAAAGCTCACATCACTGAAGAGCGGCGTGCTGTTGAACTCTACCTCAAGGCAGTCTGCGGAAATCATGCTTACCTTTTATCTTTTTCCTGATTACTCAGCCATGCGGTCGGCTGTAGAAGAAGCCGTCATGTCCTTGATCTTGGCCTGAGTCTCAGTGAAGTGAGGCAGTTCCTTATGATGGTCTGAAGCAGCCTGATCCTTCCAGATCTCGAGCAGCACCAGGGTGTCATCCTTAGTCAGGCTCTTATAGTAGTCGTAGAGCACACAGCCTTCTTCCTTGTTAGACTCCTCGATAGCCCACTGCACAGCCTCGATGTAAGCGTCACGCTGAGCGGTAGTCTTCAGGATGTTCAGACGGAAAGCCTTGGCAGGATCCAGATTCACCTCCTTAGGCTGGTTGATCTGCTTGATTTCCAGTGTACCCAGATTCTGGATCTGTGGCACCAGGGTAGTGAAGTGGGTAGAAGCCATGTGCTTGTCGAGAGAAGCCTGGTCTTTCCAAGTCTCGAAAATCAGCATCTTGCCAGGACGAGAGGTGCTCTCCAGGATGTCATAGCCTATCACACCCTCGTCGTTCAGAGAGGCAGCTACCAACTGCTTGCCCAGCTCTACCACTTGGTCGTGGTTCTCAGGGCTCACGGTGAGGTCACAGTTCATACGGATAAAAGCCAACTCCTCTGCAGGAGCTTCTACTTCTACATTATCAGTTTGCTGAGTCTTATTGCCACCACATGCAGTAAGAGCGGCAGCTACTACGGCTGCCATCATCCATAATGTCTTTTTCATAATCTTTTTGCTTTTAAACTAATAATAATATTGAAAAATCAAGGCGCAAAATTAGTGGTTTTCTGAAAGATATGCAAAAAAAGACTAAAAAACTACGCCAATACGAGCCAAGAAAGCATCAAAAGCAGCTGGAGCACCCAGAAAGCGATGCCCAGCACCAGGGTGATCTGATTGTCACGCTTGTAGTTCTTCTCAAACCACGCACGGCTCTCCCACCTGTGCGACAGCCATGACAGGGCTCGTCCGTTCTTGCCCAAGGCAGCCATAGGCAGCAGGTAGAGCAGGCCCAGCGGACTCAGTCCCACGAGCAGCAGGAGCAGCACCACCGTGAGGAAGTAGAGCGTCCACTTGCTTTTCAGGGCGTGGCATACCACATAGAACTGGGGGAAGAGGCAGGCCATCCAGTCCCACCCTTCGATGCCCTCGGGCAACTGAGGGTCTGGTTCTCTGCGCTTCAGCACAGCTCCAGCCGACTTCTCCCTGCCATAAAGGTACTCTGCGCATTGCTCCGTCAGCTGGGGATGCAGGCTCATATAGTGACTGGCAAAGGCCTTGTAGTCCTTGTCTTCTTTCAGCGGATAAATCTCATAGGTACCATCGTCTTTCTGGTAGAACAGCGTTTCGGCCTTCGGGTCTTTGAAGAGGCGGGGGAACCACATGCCATAGCGTTCCGTCACCATCTGCTGGAAGCACTCATAGTCGTCATAGTCGGCCACCCAGAAGATCACCTTCCCCAAGTAGCCGTTTTGCACGCATTGGTCGAACTCCCAGAGGAAGTTGTCCGTCATGTTGATGCGTTGTAGTATGACTGGTGCCTTGCCTTGCAGCTCTATCACCAACTCCTTCCAATGCTCCCCCACGTAGATGCGCTTGGCTCCCTGTGGGGGCATTAGCTCGTCGGGCTTGCCTATGGCGTAGGGGTGGAAGAGGTCTTTCAGGGCCACCATCAGCTTCTTCTCGCTCTTCTTGTACTTCTCATCGTCCTTGAAACTACGCAGGAAGAGGATGAAGTGTTGCAGGTACTGCGTGTGCTCCTCATTATAGAACGGCTGACGGCCCAGCCACTTGTGAATCAGCTGATAGAGAGGCACTATGAGCAGCACCGACATGGTGAGTGAGAGCAGGATGTCTCGCATCTGCGGATAGAGCTCCGTCTGCCTGCTGTCGAGCACCCCTTCCAGCAAGATGTCATAGATCATATAGCCTATGAGTACAAAGAGGATGATGTCGCTCAGGTCTCTGGAGCGCATGGCCCATTTATAGTTCTTGGAGTGTACAGCAACCATTTTGAGTGGCCAGGTGATGAGCCAGAACAGCACAAGGTAGAGGGGCACGAGTACGAATCCCCCTACATAAGCCTCCCCAAAATCTCTGAAGAATCTGGAAATCGGACTTTCAAACGCTTCGATCACCTTATCGACGATCTGCTGCTGCGCCTCTGTCAGTTCCTGCCACAACATGGTTTTAGTGTTTATAACTTCGGGGACAAAGATAGGAAGAAAAACACGGATTACACAGATTCCCATGCATTAATTTCACAAAAATCCGTGCAACCCGTGTCTGTCTGCATCAGCGTGTCCGCATCAGCTTCCAACCTTCCACGATGGCATTTCGGTCTACCTGCTCCATGGGAATGCCACACTCCATGGCAGTCATGGCCTCAATGATACGCATCAGGATGCTGTCTTGGGGCTTCTCCAGCACGGGATGGGGTACGATGCTGTCGGGATCCAGCTTGGCATGACGGCAGACGAAGCGGATGTAGGCTTCGGTGTCGTTCTCCGTCGGAGGTGCCCAGCGGTTCAGGATATTCCGCACGGTGTAGGGTTTCCCCTCCTTCAGCAACCTCAGCTTGTAGTTTCCCAGCAGTTTCCAAGCGGCTCGGTAGCCGTAGCCCATCGACTTGAAGGTGACGAACTGCCTGTCGGGTTGCTGGGCTGGTGCTCCCAACCAGTGGATGTTCTCCGCCTTACGGATGTTGAGTGGATTCTTGTTACGCAGTCCGCGTGCTACACGCTTCGTGACTGTTGACTGCTGACCGTTCTTGACCATATCTGTTTTCATACATTAGCTATTTTCTTGTATTGATGATTATCTGTTTGTTCTATCAGTCCCTGCTTACGCCAGTTCTTCAGCATCTGGGAGACGGCATTGCTGCTGGCATCTGGTCCTTTCTCCTTCCGAGCCTGTTCTTCGGTGAAGACCTGTGGCAGACGCTCATACACGGTGTCGTTCTGACCTCTGCGCTTACGTGTCTTGGAGCCCGATACGTAGTTGCGCTTGGCATAGGCATCGCTGATGCGTTCACGGAAATACAGCAGGGCATTGTCCAGAAAGTAGTCTGCCAGCACGTCATAGAGCCCTAAGAGGGTGTCTGTCTGGAAACGCTGCACCAGCTTTGGCAGGGCTTCGGGATGCTTCGTGAGGTAGGCGCGAGCCGATGGGCATCCATCTGCCCAGTCGGGCTTTTTCTGTGTGGCATCTATCTGGCTGATGAGCCACCCTGCACAGTCACAGAGCATGAAGGCACCGATGTATCGGGCAGAGCTCACGGCTATGCGGAAACGCTGACGGGCCTCTACTACATCGTAGTTTTTCTGGGCTCGGGTACGCACTTTCTCCAACCACCGCTCACAGCGTTCCTGCAACTTGGGGAGCACTATTTCCCCTTGCATCACATCGAGCACCTCTGCCACAGCCCTGATGTTCTTCGTGGCCTCCTTCGAACGAGGATCTACCAGCTCCAACGGAGCAAAGGTATTGTCGGGTGTACGCCCTATGCAGAGGCGGGTGAGCTTACCGTCAGTCACGTTGGGCACGGCACGATAGAGGGCATCGGGGGTGCAGCACAAGGTGAGGTTCCACAGCACATGGTCTATCACGGCGTTCACGCTGCTGTCACTCTTGTAGGCTTGTGAGAACTCTGCCCCGTCATAGGCTTTACGCAGTATCACGCTAGTGTTGTTCCAAGCCTCGTTGCTGCTCTGGGAGAGCTGGTCGCTCTCACTGGTGAAGCTGTAGAGGTGCTTGCCCTGACTGAACTTCAGGCGTTCCAGGATCTTGGTCACCGAGGTACGCAGACTGGGACAGCGCACGATGATCTGTGGGCGTTCGGGCTGTTCCTTGGCATTCTTTTTCCGTCGTTTCAGCTCCTCAAAGTCATCCTCTTTCTGCAGGTTCACCTTGTCTTGTTCCAGCAAGACTCCCATCCACGCATAGTAGAGATCGTCCAGCTCGCTCTTATTGCTGGCTGCCTCACCTACGATGTAGGCTATCAGGTTGATGTTCTTCATGGTGCGGTGTATCTGCAGCTTCACGCCTGTGGCCAAGGCACCTATCATGGGACCGATGCCCGTGAGCACAGCCATGCTGAGGTTGGGATGCACGCCTTTCAAAGAATCAGATACGCCCATAGGCAACTGGGGAGGCAACTGATCCACGTAGTAGTTCTCATCCTGTTCTTGCAGTTGGCTCAGAGCTTCTGCCAGTTCTTCATTCTCCGGATGGGCAGCTTTCACGGCCTCCAGCACCTGATACATACGCCACGGCATGCGTCCGTGCTCACGCTCCACGGCATTGGCTATGCACTGCCTCTTCTCTGCTGCTGGGAATCCATCATAACAAGGTATCACGGCATCCAGCGTGTCGATGTCGAACCGACAGAGGTGACGCAGGTTGTAGGCCAAGTCGAAGGTCAGTGTGTTTCGCTCCGTCCGCTCTGGCTCCTTCCCTCCATGATGCAGCTCCCAATACGTCTGGATGATCTCTGAGTAGGGCACTCCGTGGAAACAATGAACATTGAGCATTGAGCATTGAACATTAGGCTGCGCTGTGTCCTCATCACTATCCACTATCAACTCTCCACTATCCACTAAAAAAATCTCCTTATCCAGATACAAAACATGGTTCATCGGGACCCCGTAGCTCACACGGGCCAAGTCGAACACTGCCTCATCACGCTGCTCCATAGGCACCTGCATCATATCAGCCAGCAACTGCTGATTGCCTTTGATGTCGAGGGCAGGATTCACACGGCAGACCAACCTCAGACCGTGCCCCGATGGGGTGACATGGGCCAACAGCACCTTGGCATCAGCGATGAAGTCACGTCCTTCTAAGCGGAATTTCTCCAGCAGATCCTCGAAGACCTCCTTCGGACTGGCCTCCCAGATGCCGTCCCAGTCGTAGATATAGTAGCCCGTGGGCGCGCCCTCCTCACTCTTGCGTCGATGACTGGGGAAGGTGGCATGAAACAGGAACTTAGGCAATCCGCGTTTGGCCTTGGCTGCTTCCTCATGCGCCCTTTCACGGGCTGCTTTCAAGCTCTCCATCTCCGAGGGTACAGCCGTCTGCATATAGACGGCTATGCGGTGTTCCTCCTCTTTCCAAGCCTGCGTCAGTCGGCAGTTCTTCTCCACCTTGGGATCCGACACTATGCGCAGGAATTCCTCTTCTGAGGTGAGGGTGCACGTAGCCCCTCCGAATGTTTTCTGATAATCGAACATACGCTCCTCCTTATCCTCTCATCAAAGCCGACTTCTCTTCCTGGTCTTCCAGCCAGCCTATCAATTCTGCACAGGCCACACGCATCAGTCCTGGGGCATCCAGAGCATCTACGTCTATCAGTACGCTGAGCTTATAGCTGCGCTCACACAGGGTGATGCTCCCGTAGCGTGTACGCACCAGCGTTGTGAAGCGTGAGCCTCTGAGTCCCGTCTCTGGGAGAAATTCAAACGAGCCGTCTCTACGGCAGATACCTCTGCCACGGAGGGCAGACACGATGTTCTCATCAAGCAATGTCTTCTTGTTATTCAATTTTTTCGTTGCCATAACTTTAATTTTTTAATCTTTTAATGTTTTAATTTCTCAATCCGATTGAGGATTGAGACGTCGTTCTTCGAAGAAACTGGCGCAAAGTTATCCCCCAGTCTTCAGGCAACGAAAAATTATACTCCATTAGACAGGATTAGATAGGGACTTTCGTCTTTTGTTAAGTTTTGTTTCTATTTGTGGCTTCATCCGACCGGAGCCGGTGAAGACTTCGTTGTTTTCGGTCGATTTGCCGCTTTCAGGGCGGGATTTTCGACGCTTGTTCGTGTTGTTTCTCAGGCGGCCAATGGTCGCCTTTGGGGGTTTTCTATGTCCTGGCCTGCCCTATGCCGTTTTCGGCATGGCTCCAGCCCGGTCCCCTTCTGTCTGACGTCTCTTCTCGGCTATCAACACCGCATTTGCAGTGTGGATTCCGAAGAAGATCCACAATTTCTCAGTCTTGCGGGTGCAGGCGCCTATTCGTTTCAGCGAGTAGTGCTCCTTCTGGTTGCCGAAGGATCCCTCCATTGTCGTGGCCCTTATCTTTGCCAACTCCCTACGTTTCACCTCCTTGGCATTATCAGGTGCCAGTTTCCTTCCCTTTGGGACGAACGATGTCACCATTCCGCTGCATACAGCCCTATTGGCATTGGTCGCATAGCAGTTGTCCGCACCCACGCCAGATGCCTGTACCCCGAACAGCTTCCGGTGCTTCTTCAGGCATATCTCCAACCGGTTGCATTCATTGAAGGCGTTGA
>CALAEY010000074.1 GCA_937891085.1 uncultured Prevotellaceae bacterium
AATAGGACACGGAATCTATGCCGGCCTTGACATTTTCAGGTCTATGGCGGATATCCGGGGATTTCTTTGCGGTTTTTTATTCCCACTGGCTTATATATCGCGATTTTTATGTAAATTTGTCCATGATTTTGTAAGTTTTGTTGTTTAGCAGATGCAAAATTACAAAATCTTGGGGGAAGGCTCAGGCTCTACCCCCTATTTTTGGGGATTCTACATTAGGCAGAAGTTTTATCGGACAGCAATAGAAAGAAACACTCTTTAGCTTTCCTTACAATCGTTAACCCTTTGATTATTTACAAAAATAGGATTATATGTCACAGCTGACAAATTATAGTCAAATTGAAGATATGACAGATACTTTTTATAATATTCAGGGAATCTATCTGATCTAATATAACCATAAAACTCAACAGGCTCCTTTTCTGGAATTATAAATAATTCTCTATCAATATTTCTAATTAATCGTGCAGGATTTCCTGCAATTATACAAAAACCTTCTGGAAAACTTTTTGTAACTACACTTCCTGCTCCGACTATTGTTCGCGGTCCTAATACAACACCTGCCATAATACAAGCATTACTAGCAATCCAGCAATAATCTCCTATTATAGTTTCTTTTTTAATTTTTAACTTGTGATTTAAAGGATCATGGTTATCGCTAGTAATAATTACATTCTGAGCTATTCTAACGTAATCTCCTATGAAAAGTTTACCATTACCTTGGATATAACAACCACCTCTTTGACCAATAACACTATTTTTACCTAAAATAATATTTCGTCCCATTATAGTTGTGTTTTTATCATAAGGAAAATATCTATTGTTTTTAAAATTAATCCATATTTGACTTTTTAAAAAAAGGAAGAAACTAGGATTTGTTGCTTTGTTAATCTTCCTAAAAGCAACATAATCCCTAATTAAAGGGATACGTTTAAAGAATCGCTTTATTTCCATAATTTTATATTTATTAACGGTCTTATTATTTCAATGTACCTAATTCCAAATAATTTTGAAGATGCAATGAGTATTACTAAATAAAGAGAAAAACTAATAATCAATAACGAAAATTTATTGTTTGTCGTAAGAATTGAATAGGTTATATAATAAGCAATGATTGAAGAAACTACACTATTCAAAAAGACAAATCCTAATTTCTTAACTGGGAAAATATGAATAATCTTCACTTCCAAATACCGTGATATTAAACTTATCATCATATAAATCTTGATTAAATGACAAATTACTGATACAATAGCTATCGCATATGGTGAATGGAATAATAGGACAGCAGCAAGCTCTAAAAACCATACGATAAACGCATTATACATATGAACTTTAGAATAATAATTAGTCTCTCCTAAAGCGACAATTATCGGATAATACTGAGCAACAGTAAAAAAGTTAACTAATAATATTATCCGGAAATAGACTGCCGATTCTAAGTAAATGTCACCATATAAAAAAGTCATTATTAATACAGCAAATGTCCATGAGTAAACGACTAAAGGATAAATTAAATAAGATGCTTTAACAGCTGTACGATTCCATAACTCTAGAATTTGTTTTTTATTACTACCTTCAGCTATCGACTTACTAAACAACGGTAATAAAACTGTTCCACAAGCATTTAAAACCATTGAAACAAAAGGTAACTCTAGCGCACCATTAGAATAATCAGCAAATACCTCAGACCCAAACCACCTACTTATATAAAATTGATCTGCAGACTTAATGGCGATACCCCAAAGGCTAGCTAACATAAGAGGCAACGAAAATTTAAAAATTTCTTTATAGGAAAGCTGTGATGAAACCTGTGCTATCCCTTTAAAAGGAATCTTTTTAATATGGAGAGCAATTATACATGAGATAAAAGATGATACTATAAACCCCAAAACTGCAGTTTGCACATCTGATTTATAAAAAGCCACTGGCAATGCTACGCATATTACCATGAACAAACGAGTCAAAACCATGTATAAAGCACCATAATAAGTTTTTCTATATACAGACATTATGCCTTCCAATCCCATAGTAGGCAACAGAAATAAGGGTGTCGGTGCAAAAATCCTAATATTGACCTCTAATTCATTATTATTTAAAATCGAAGCTATCGAAGGTGCAAACAAGTATAAAATTATAGAGAAAATAGCTCCTAACACAAAAAAACAAAAATTTAACTTATTCACGACACTATTCCCCTCATTTATTCTAACGCGAGGAAGAAAATATGAGTAAGCTTTTGGCAAGCCCAAAGTAAACACGGTAAGTAGCGTATGATAAACATACATTACCTGCTTGTATGTACCATAATCTGATTTGGACAAAAATCGGCTTAAGATAGCAGCACTAATTATAGAAAAAGCAAAGGAACTAAGTGATCCAACACCTAACCAAGCTGCTTGCATTGTATTACTTTTATTACTGATAGCCATATTCCTCATAGCATTCGCTCTGAAGGTTTTCTTTATGACCTTCTTCAAGAAGATTTCTTGAATCTTGGTCAATGTCGTATTTCATGTTGTCCTCATATATCCATTGCATGGAATACTCTGGACTGTACATATCATCGAAATAGCAGAAGTGCTCTCAAATACCACCATTTAGCATTTTCATCATAAAGCCGTTCATACATCGGGTTGACATAGATATACACCAGTGCATCATCCAGCGAGATACGCTTCAACTTAGAAACATACTCTGCCAGATGCGATATCTTAATTGGTATTATGTTCTCTTCGTAAACGCCCATTGTAGTTTTCTATCTAAGCTTCTTGTTTATCGAGCTGCTCGTAAATAGAATTGTTCGACTTATACTCAGGTACAATAGCCTTCATTTTTGCTACAGTAGCCATATCATCGTATTGCTTCGAAATCTCTACAAGCTCATCGATTTCCTTTAGAACCTCATCAATGTCATACTCACGTACTTCTGCTATACGAATCTTCTCATGGAAGGTTGGTTTTGTACCTTCCCGCTCATTGAGCACTTCCTCGTAGAGTTTCTCTCCTGGTCTAAGACCTGTATATTCAATCTTCACGTCTTTTGCACCAGATAGCATTATCATCCTCTTAGCAAGGTCAGCAATCCGAACAGGTTGCCCCATGTCAAACACGAAAATCTCTCCACCGTTCCCCTTCGTTCCAGCCTCTAACACCAGTTTACAGGCCTCAGGTATTAGCATAAAGAATCTTACTATCCGCTCATCAGTGACCGTCACAGGCCCACCGTTCTTTATCTGTTCTCGGAACAATGGAATCACGGAACCATTAGAACCGAGCACATTGCCGAAGCGTGTCGTCACGAACTGGGTATTCGACATTTGCCCAGCATCGTTAGTCAAGCGTTTGTCCTTAATCGCCTTGTCAAGACTCTGCACGTAAATCTCACAGATACGCTTCGAGCAGCCCATCACGTTCGTGGGGTTCACGGCTTTATCGGTAGATACCATCACGAACTTCTTCACTCCATATTTAACAGAACAATCGGCTAATATTTTCGTACTCTGGATATTGTTCAGCACCGCTTCCGAAGGATTATCTTCCATCATCGGTACATGCTTGTACGCTGCAGCATGAAACACATAGTCGGGTCTGAAGGTCGCGAATATTTCATTCATCCTTCTGCTACGACTTACAGAGGTCACCACCACCTCGGCATCCACCTCAGGGAAATCTTTCGCCATCATCAGCCTAATGTCGTGTTGCGGGGTCTCTGCTTGGTCGATGAGCATCAGTTTTGCTGGCCGGAAAGCTGCTATCTGCCTCACTAACTCACTGCCGATGGAACCAGCAGAACCCGTTATAAGCACCTTCTGCCCTCTAAGAAGCTCCTCCACCCCTTTCATATCCACACGTATTTCATCTCTTGGCAACAATTCTTCCACACTCACCTCGCGAAGATGCAGTTCTGGGTTCTCCAATTCCTCATCCAAGTTCAATTCCTTCATGCTCTGTGACATGAGGATCTTTACCCCAACACCAAGAATAGTGTCCTGTAGCTCTTGGTTGTTACGGAATTCCGATACACGGTAGGGTGACACTATAACCGCATCAATGTGGTTTTTCCTTATCACTTCAGCTAAATCGTCCTCGGTAGTATATACATTTTCACCCATTATCCGTTGATTCCTCGCCTTTTTGTAATGCGTAATAAAACCTTTCACCTGATAGCGTCTTGGCCGCTGATTTTGAATCATCTTCGCCAGTCCCACTCCTCCTGTCATAGCTCCATAAATCAGCACCCTGGCGGCTCTTGAATTAGAGAAAGCTACGTCGTAAAGCGTCTTCACCAAGACTCTCAATGCCCACATCAGAAGCGTGGAAATAATGAAAATCAATACAATACTCTCAATGCTGAAGTGTACGAACCATGGCATCGATAGCCAATCAACTCCTAAGCTTACCACCAGAACCAATGCAAGGTTTACCATATTACCATATATTACCCGCATAAGGTCAACAAACGAGGAGTATCTCATGAATCCTGAATATGTATGGAACAGCCTGAACCCTGTTATACAAAGCATAGTGAATAACAGCATTGTGAGGAATACATTCAGTTCATTATCAAACAATGTTTTCCTATCATTGAATAAATAATAAACGAGAATCCCACTCGTAAACACGATGAGACTATCAATAATGAATATACACCAATAGGGCAATGAGTTCTTGGTAAAGTACCAACTTAATATCTTATCTAATATATTTCTCATATAAACTTCATTTCAAATGTAACTTAAACATTACTCCTCCAGAAAAGTATCTGCAGCCGTAGAATTCACTATAAAGATTTATCTTATCACCAAGGAATGAATAGCTGCCACCTATATTTATATCCCATATACCTAAATGTTGTCCTCTACTAGGTTCCTTTCCATATTTTCTCTTGAGATCGGAGACTCCTTGATTATTGGCTGGATAGAATTCCATCATTACATCCAAGCCATTCAATACTTTTTGCCATGACAGTCTTTCGTTGGTATCAAGTACATTAAACTTCAAATCTGCGCCTACTGCAGGCGCATTGATATGATAATCAGAACGTTCATTATATACATAACTCAAATGGGCACCCAACTGCCCAATCCCCTCCCAGTCAAAGTGCTTGGTCAAGACTAAATAATAACGATTTTGGAAGCCATTGCCATAGCCTTTGATTGGTTTTATTTTATTACCACTAACCGAATTGTGAATAGCATCATTACCCCCAATCACAATTTGTGGCATCCACCACTTCCAATCACCTTCTTTCCATATCCGAATACGAACAGCAAAGTTGCGATCCTGATTTACGAACTTTCCGTAAGTGCGAGGAACCCAATGACCATCTGGATAAGGTAATGCTTTAAATAGAGTTAAATCATAAGCTACCTCCAACCAGGGAAAAAGCGTTATATTAAAGTAATAATTAAATGTATCATAATGCCATCGAGCTGGAGAAGTATGCTTATCCAAGAAGCTACCGCCTATCAACACTGTTTTATCTCGCTGCATATCGGCAGTGGGCATGTTCAGCAGGCCTGTAGTGCCTACGTTATATTGCGCATAGCAGTCCGGAAGAGCAACTATAAAAGTAAGAAAAAATATGATAAAATATTTTTTCATTCCTTTTGAACCTAGAGTTTAGAGTTTAGGGTTTAGAGTTTAGAGTTTAGGGTTTAGGGTTTAGAGCTTAGAACAAATCTGAGTGAGTTCCTGTTTGAAGGAAAAGCAAAGTCAACTGATTGTCATTTTGCTCCCATGTCATTAGCCAATCTGGCTGAATATGGCATTCCCATAGACCTACATAATTTCCTTTAAGCTTATGGGGGCGATATTTTTGAGGAAGTGTACCCTCATTTACCAATATTGATATTGCTTCCATAATTAGCGAAATATCAAGCCCACGTTTAGCACATCGTTTTAAGTCTTTCTTAAAACGACCTGTATAACCAATGCTATACATTCTCAGAAAAAACTTGACGGAACAAATCGTCTACATTCTCTGCGTGATATACACGACCGGCTTTAACATCCTCCATGGCTTCTTTATAGCCTTCGGTCTTGGTGATGTCATATTCTTTCTCCTTTGAAGCTGATTTATTAATGGTAACTGATGTCACCCCTTTCAACATCAAGCAAGCTCTCTTCAGTTGGGAAAGCAGACTTTCGTCTGATACATTTAATGTTAATGATGCCATATTATTAGAGTTTTAGAGTTCAGCGTTTAGAGTTTAGAGACCTTCATTTGAAGAGACGCTGCGTCTTAGGTACTCAAGATGCTGCATCTTTCTTGGGTAAGACGGTGCGTCTTTTGAAGCAAAGATGCTGCATGTCGTAGTAGTATTCTTCTTTATCTTATCTTCTTCTATCATATATACGCGCGCGTTGGACTGTTATTATCTTGTCATTTTTGACACAGAAAATGAAGTTTCAGTGTCACAACCGACACACATTTGGGATAAGAAGATAGCAAAATTGAACATTGAGCACTTATTTCATTGAACATTGAGAATTGAATTAATTCTATTCCTTTCTAACTCGTTTTACTGTATGTTTAATCTTGCCTATGATAAAGTTGATCTCTAAAGAAGACTCGGTCTCACTAGTTTGGAGATCAGGCATTACAATATCTGTGAGTACTTCACCAAAGTGCTTGATCTTATTCTCCTGCCTTGTTTTATCTGTTTCCTTATGCAACTCTATAAGTTCGCGTTTAAGTTCACGCACTTTGGCGAATGTTTCAATTATAGCAATTGTGGCGGCTGTTGCTCTCGGAGATTTCAATATAGTTGCCAACATATAAAGGCCTCGTTCGGTAAATGCCTTAAAATTGAACTTAGTATAATGACCTTTACCTTTAGTTTGTTCTAAGGTCGAAAATTTCGACCTTAGAACAGAAGACTCTTCTGAGGTCATCTCTATTACATAACCATTAAGAAATTTCTCCGGATTGTTACGAACAGCCTCATTCACACGCTTCGTTTCAACGCCATACAGAGCTGCCACGTCAAAATCAAGAAGGACACGTTGTTCGCGTACCTCTATAATTTTGCTTTCTACTTCCTGAAAAGGAATCATAATAATTTTGTCTTGCCTATCCATATTTATTTTAGTATTATAATTAATCGCGTCTAAAAATGTCGCGGGTATATACTTTTTGTTGTACATCATCAAGGACGGAGTCATAGCGATTGGCAATGATGGCTTGACTTTGGTTCTTAAAGGCTGCCAAGTCATTTACCACACGACTGCCAAAGAAGGTAGTGCCGTTTTTCAACGTAGGTTCGTAGATGATGACAGTGGCACCTTTGGCCTTGATGCGCTTCATGATGCCCTGGATACTGCTTTGGCGGAAGTTGTCGCTACCAGCTTTCATCGTAAGGCGATAGACTCCAATGACACATTCCCGCTCTTCCCCTGCATTATAATCATTCTGACTATAATAGTCGTAATAGCCTGCCATGCGAAGTACTCGGTCGGCAATGAAATCCTTGCGGGTACGATTGCTTTCTACAATGGCCTGTATCAGATTCTCTGGTACATCGGCATAGTTGGCCAAGAGTTGCTTGGTGTCTTTAGGTAAACAATAGCCTCCATAGCCAAAGCTGGGGTTATTGTATTGCTGACCGATACGCGGATCAAGACAGACACCATTGATAATAGCTTGCGTATCAAGTCCCTTCATCTCTGCGTATGTGTCCAGCTCATTGAAATAGCTGACACGCAATGCCAAGTAGGTATTGGCAAAGAGTTTCACAGCTTCTGCTTCTGTAAATCCCATAAACAAACAAGGGATACCCTTGTTTTGTTGAGAGTTTAGAGTTGAGGGTAGAGGGTTATCTTTTGAAGGAGCAATGGCACCTTCGACAAGCAGAGAGGCAAACGTATGAGCTGCCTCTACCAGTCGAGGATTGTCTAAATCGGTTCCTACAATGATGCGACTGGGGTAGAGATTGTCATAAAGTGCCCTACTCTCTCGTAAAAATTCTGGAGAGAAAAGGATGTTCTCCGTATGGAACTTCTCACGAATGTGTACGGTATAGCCCACTGGGATGGTGCTCTTTATCACCATGATAGCCTTAGGATTGTACTGCAATACCAACCGAATGACTGCTTCTACGGCACTGGTATCAAAGAAGTTCTTTTGCGAATCATAGTTGGTTGGGGCTGCAATCACCACAAAGTCGGCATCGCGGTAGGCTTCCTCTGCATTGAGGGTAGCATGGAGGTGCAAAGGTTTGGTAACCAAGAATTCTTCTATCTCTTTATCGACAATAGGAGATTTCTTGTTATTGATCAGTTCCACTTTCTCGGGGATAATATCCACAGCGGTCACTTCATGATGTTGTGACAACAAGGTGGCGATGCTAAGGCCAACGTATCCAGTACCGGCTACTGCTATTCGCATTTTGTTTAGAGTTGAGAGTTTAGGGTTTAGAGTTATTAGCGATTGGAATACATATTCTCATAATATTTCTGATAATCACCTGATGTAACATTGTCCATCCAGTCTTGGTGGTCGAGGTACCAACGGACGGTTTTCTCGATGCCCTCTTCGAACTGGAGGCTGGGTTCCCAGCCGAGTTCGGTCTTAAGCTTAGTGCTATCGATGGCATAGCGGAGATCATGGCCTTGGCGGTCGGTGACGTAGGTGATGAGATCCATATCGGCACCTTCGGGACGACCAAGCAGACGATCTACCGTATGGATGATCACCTTGATAATGTCTATATTTTTCCACTCGTTGAAACCACCGATGTTATAGGTTTCTGCTATCTTTCCCTGATGGAAGATGAGGTCGATGGCACGGGCATGGTCTTCTACATAGAGCCAGTCGCGCACATTCTCGCCTTTGCCATAGACGGGTAAGGGTTTGCGGTGGCGAATGTTATTGATGAACAATGGTATCAATTTCTCTGGGAACTGGTAAGGTCCGTAGTTGTTGGAGCAATTGGTCACGATGGTTGGCATGCCATAAGTATCGTGGAAGGCTCGCACAAAATGGTCACTGCTGGCTTTGCTGGCGGAGTATGGGCTGTGGGGCTGATATTTTGTTTGCTCTGTGAAGAGCGTTCCATCGAACTTTAAAGCGCCATAGACTTCATCGGTGGAAATGTGGTAGAAGCGACATTCCTGGTTTAGAGCTGAGAGTTCAGAGTTTAGAGTTGGCTGTGCGGTGTCTACCTTCCTAGTAATAACATATGGGGTGGGCTGGGACTCCCAGTAGAGTTTGGCAGCTTGGAGGAGCGTGAGGGTTCCCATGACGTTTGTTCGGGCAAAGGTGAAGGGATCCTTGATGCTGCGATCTACATGACTCTCTGCGGCCAGATGGATGATGCCATCTACCTGCTCGTCTTGCAAAAGTTGATAAACACCTTCGAAATCGCAGATGTCCATCTTGACAAACTTGTAATTGGGTTTGTCTTCTATATCTTTGAGATTGGCTAAGTTGCCAGCGTAGGTCAACTTATCCAGATTGATTATCTTATAGTCGGGGTACTTATTGACGAATAGGCGCACGACATGACTGCCGATAAAGCCAGCACCGCCGGTAATGATTATGCTACGCATATTGGTTTAGAGTTTAGAGTTTAGAGTTTAGAGCTTAGAGCTTAGAGTTCTGAAAATTATAAATTTTCCTGTCCAGTACGGTCTAGCTCTTCTATTACTTTAATAAGGTATTGGCCATACTGGTTTTTCAGCATGGGCTGGGCGAGCTGACGCATCTTGTCGGCAGTGATCCAGCCACGGCGATAGGCGATGCCTTCGAGGCAGGCGACTTTGAGACCCTGACGTTTTTCGATGGTCTCTATATAGTTGGAGGCCTCAGCTAATGAATCATGAGTGCCTGTATCAAGCCAAGCAAATCCACGTCCAAGGGTCTGCACCTTCAGTTCTTTATCATTCAAGAAGCGTTGATTGACTGTAGTAATTTCTAATTCACCACGGGCAGAAGGTTTGATGTACTTTGCCACTTCAACCACTTTGTTAGGGTAAAAATAGAGACCTACCACAGCATAATTGGACTTCGGTTTTACTGGTTTCTCCTCAATACTGAGGCAATTGCCTTGCTTATCGAACTCTGCCACGCCATAACGCTCAGGATCACTTACCCAATAGCCAAAGACAGTAGCTTTCTGCTCTTCTTCAGCCGTACGTACAGCCTCCTTCAGCATACCCGTGAAACCAGCTCCATGGAAAATGTTATCTCCTAAGACCATACACACACAATCATCACCGATAAACTGCTCACCAATGATAAATGCCTGCGCTAAACCATCGGGTGAAGGCTGCTCGGCATATTCAAAGTGTACCCCAAAGTCACTGCCGTCGCCTAATAAGCGACGAAAACCAGGGAGATCGTGGGGGGTAGAAATAATCAAAATCTCACGGATACCCGCCAACATCAGCACCGAGATGGGATAATAAATCATCGGCTTATCATAGATAGGCAGCATCTGTTTAGATACGCCCTTGGTTATAGGGTATAGACGCGTACCACTACCACCAGCTAAAACGATACCTTTCATATATATATTTGATTAGAGTGTATTCCTTGGGGTCATCGACACTAATGTACCGAAGTCAAAATCAAGGAGTTAGGGCACTCACTAAATATTTCGGGCACAGCCCTTACGAAAATCACTTACGTATTCTCCGCAATTTGTCATGCAAAGATATGCAAAAAAAATGTAACAATAATGGAAAAATACGGGAATTTTCACCTCTTCATAATTTTTAGAAAAGAAAAAGGAAAAACGATGGAAAAATAAAAATAAGTATGTATCTTTGCACCAAATTAGTCTTAAATTCATTTTCAATACTGAGAATTATTATATGATACGAAAGTTTTTTGTTTTTTTATGCCTCATGATAGGCTTCTCAACGACAGTCATGGCTCAGTCTATGACTGACCAACAAGTCATCAATTATGCCAGACAGCAAGCGGCTGCTGGGGTTTCACAGCGAGAAATAGCCACCCAACTGCTTCGTAGAGGTGTTACCATGCAGCAACTGGAACGCATTCAACAGCGTATGCAGCAAAGTGATGATAATGTAAGCGCCAACGAGGCACCAGCACAATTGGAGAACCAAGCCCCCGTAAGACGTAATGTCAATACGCAAGATGGTTATGAGGAAGCAGAGCTGAGAGACCAAGCTACGGTACAAGAAGTAATCAGAGAAAGTGAATCAGAAAATACAGTAAGAGGAGGTGAAATTTACGGGCATAATTTGTTTACCAACCGCAACTTGACTTTTGAGCCGAGTGTAAACATCGCTACGCCTACCAATTATAAATTAGGCCCTGGTGACGAGGTTATCATCAATATCTGGGGGGCTTCGGAAAACACCATCCGACAGACCATTACCCCAGAGGGAAGCATACAAGTAAGCGGATTGGGACCAGTACACCTGAATGGCATGACTGTACGCGAGGCTAACTCTTATTTACAGAGGGAGTTTGCGAAAATCTACTCAGGAATTGGAGGGCAAGAACCAAGTTCTCAGATTCAGCTGACACTGGGTAATATTCGTTCCATCCAAATCAATGTGGTGGGTGAAGTGGCAGTTGCAGGTACCTACACGCTTTCTGCCTTCTCGTCTGTGTTTCATGCGCTGTATCGTGCAGGCGGTGTTAATAGGATCGGTAGCCTACGTAATATAAAGGTGATACGAAATGGACGTACGGTAGCCACTATAGATGTATATGACATCTTGATGCAAGGGAAAATGAACGATGACATCCGCCTCCAAGAAGGGGATGTGATACGAGTGGAGCCTTATAAAAATCTGGTGCAATTGGAAGGTAAGGTACGTCGCCCGATGTTCTATGAAATGAAGGACAACGAGACCCTTCAAACCCTGCTGAATTATGCAGGTGGTTTTACTGGCGATGCCTATAAAAAATCTATTCGAATCATACGTAAAAGTGGCGGACTATATGCCGTTCAATCTGTTAATGAAATAGATTATGGAACCTTCAAAATGGATGATGGGGACGTAGTATCGGTTGAGGCAGCACTTGACCGCTTTGAAAACCGCATTGAGGTACGTGGCGCTGTGTATCGCCCAGGCATCTACCAACTGGACGCCACGGTAAATACCGTAAAAGCCCTGATTACAAAGGCGGACGGTCTTCGTGATGATGCCTTTACCAGTCGTGTGCTGCTGGATCGTGAGAAAGACGACTTGACACATGAAATGATTTCCATAGATTTAGCTGCATTGATGAATGGCACTATTCCCGACATCGTATTGCAGAAGAATGATATGCTCTATATTCCAAGTGCTGCCGAGCTGATGGAGGAACAGCGTGTGACTATCAATGGTGAAGTCATAAATCCAGGAACCTTCCTTTATAGCGAGGGCATGACCGTGGAAGACTTGATAGTGATGGCGGGTGGTTTGCGCGAAGCTGCTGCAACAACAAAGATAGAGATTGCTCGTAGAATCAAAAATCCTATGAGCCAAACGGAAACGAATATACTCGGCGAAAGCTTCAACATTGATTTAGCAGACGGGTTACTCAAAGAAAATGGCAAAAACTTTATACTGAAACCTTTTGACCATGTGTATGTTCGTAAGAGTCCTTCATATCAAGTTCAGCAAAATGTTACCATTCAAGGTGAAGTGCTATTCAGTGGCGTGTATGCCCTTCAAAATAAGAATGAACGAATTTCTGCCTTAGTGGAGCGTGCAGGAGGCGTAACAGACGATGCTTACCTGAGGGGTGCCCGTCTTACGAGAGCAATGACTGAAGATGAACTGATGCGCCGTCAAGATGTTTTGGCACTTAGCAACTCTTCTGTAGGTGACTCACTGAACCTCTCTACCGAAGACCTAAAAACCACCTACTCGGTAGGTATCGATTTGGAGGAAGCCCTTAAAAACAGAGGAGGCTATGCAGACATCGTATTGAGAGAAGGAGATGTAATCTACATTCCTGAAATGAATAATACAGTGAAAATCAGCGGCACGGTGATGTATCCAAATACTGTCACCTATAAGAATAGCGCCAGTCTTTCCTATTACATCAATCAAGCTGGTGGCTATGGGAACAGAGCTAAAAAAAGCAAAGTGTATGTGGTATATGCCAATGGAAATGTAGGTAAAGTGAAACGATTTGGTGGTGCAAAGATAGAGCCAGGCTGTGAAATCATTGTGCCAAGCAAACCTGAAAAGAATGGTTCGAATATTGCGCAAACCGTGACTATGGCTTCAACCATCACGTCTATGGCAGCCATGATTGCAACGCTGTTTAGAGCGTTTAAATGATCCATAATTCATAATTCATAATTCATAATTTATAATTAAAAGTAATGGCAGAAGAGAAGGACAGACAATATATAGAAGAAGAGGATGAAATGCAAATAGACTGGCTGGGCATGCTGAAAAAGGCATGGGAAGGCCGTATGTTTATCCTAAAATGCTGTATCATAGGTATCATTGTCGGCCTAATTGCAGCTTTCAGTATCCCTAAGGAATACTCAACCAGCGTAAATCTAGCTTCTGAATCGGGGTCCAGTGGTACCGGCGGTTTGAGTTCTTTAGCAGCTATGGCTGGTATTAACATCGGATCTAGTAGAGGTAGCGAGGCATTGACTCCTGACCTTTATCCGAATATCGTTAGTTCTACACCGTTTACATTGGAGCTATTTAATACACAAGTAACTAGTCTTGACGGGAAATTAAGCACCAATCTGTATGACTACTTATATGATAATGTAAAAGTGGCATGGTGGAACTACATTATTGCTGCTCCCAAAATAGCTTTAGGATTAATAAGGTCATTATGGAGTAAGGACAATACTGAGTTGATGGAAAGCCTAAATAACGGTCAGAGGGGTTATATTTCTTTGACTGAAGACCAGCGTAAAATGGCTGAAGCACTCAATAAGCGCGTAGGAATCTCTGTGGACAAAAAGACGAATTATACGACTATCTCTGTGAAGATGCAGGATCCACTGATAGCAGCTACCGTGGCGGATACTGTGACCAAGTTCCTTCAGAAATATATTACCGATTATCGCACTAATAAAGCAAAGAAAGACTTGCTGTTCTCACAGGAGATATATGATGGTGCAAAGCGTGACTATGAAGCTAAGCAGGCTGCGTATGCCGCTTTTGCAGATGCCAATCAGAATCTTATTACCCAACGTTCTCGCACAGAGTTAGAACGTCTACAGAACGACCGCAACTTAGCAATGAACGTCTATACCCAAAGTGCACAGCAACTGCAATTAGCTAAAGCAAAAGTGCAGGAAGAAACCCCTGTACTGACTGTGGTTCAGCCTGCTGTAGTTCCTCTTCAAGGTTCACCAAGTAAATTGAAGGTATTACTCATCGCTACCTTCCTCTTTGGTGCCTTCGCCGTGGCATGGGAAGCCATTGGCAAAGAGTACTTCTGGAAGTATTGGAACTTACTGAAAGAAGAGTTGAAGAGTTAAGAGGTTAGAGGTTAGAGCTTAGAGGTTAGAACTTAGAACTTAAATTTAAGAAATAAGAATAATGGAATTGGATTTTAACTATAGAGAACTTATAGTCTATTCAAAATCAAAAGATTTAGTCAAATCCACCTATTCTTTACTAAAGAAATTCCCCAAAGAAGAACAATATGCTCTTTGCGATCAAATCAGAAGAGCTGTTATATCTGTTCCATCAAATATAGTAGAAGGAAACGCAAGGGCATCAGAGAAAGAGAAAGCACGTTTCTTTGATATTGCCTATGGTTCATTAATGGAATCGTTATGTCAGTTGGAGATAGCCAAGGAGTTGCACTATATAAATAACGAAGAATTAATAAATATAGAACTTCAAGTTCAAGAGATTGCTAAATTATTATCTGCACTTCGACTTAAATTTCTAAGTTCTAAGCTCTAAGTTCCAAGCTCTAATGCTCAATTAACTAACGCCTTAAATTCCGCTTTCGCCTTAGCTAACTGCTCCACAAATCCTTCATCGGCATGGAGACGGGCCACGACGCCAGCGGCAACTATGCGGGCATTGTCTACATCACTTTGCCAGTGGTAGCCGCAGATCACACGACTGGTGCCATAATCGTAACCGCGCTGAAGAATGGCATCCTGATTGGCCACATTGATTTCTGCAAGTACCAAAGCGGTCGCCCACCCTTCTGCGGTATGTCCAGAGGGATAGGAACCATTGTGGCGAAGCACTTCTTCATCGCTGGGGACTAACGTTGGTTCTTCAAAAAGCATATAGGGGCGAGGACGCATGTAATGATTCTTAGCTTCACGCGTAGATAAGTCGCCAGCATCGGCCACTACTTTCTTAACCAATTTGAAAAGTTCTGGAGTCCCAGCTTCTGTGATATCATAACCGAAGGCACCAGACAATGCTGCACAAACGCCTTCGGCACTGGCATCTGCATCACGGATGGCCAATTCGCCACGGGGTGTATTGCGCTGAAGCTTGCCCCAATTGTAACGAGCCACATCGTAGAGGAATAAGACATCATCTGGCTGCGGTGGTGCCGGCAACAGATTCAAACTACTTGCTACATCATCTATCTTCAGGAAGTAATAATCTGGATAGGTGCGAACGTCCTGTATCTTCTCTTCGGTCTGGGCCTGAATGGTCATAGAACAAACCAACAAAGCTGCCAACAATACTACTTTTCTATAATTCATAATTTATAATTCATAATTAGATAGTTCCTTTAAGCAACGCACCAACGATTCCTTCCAGTAAGGTATCTGGATACCAAAGGTTTCTTTAATCTTGGTTTTATCTAGCACAGAGAAATGCGGACGTTTCACCTTGCTGGGAAATTCATCACTGTGGCAGGGTTGTACATCGCAGGTATTACCACAGAGTGCCTTGATCTCTTGCGTAAAATCGTACCAAGAGCATACGCCCTCATTACTGAAGTGGTAGATGCCTTGTTTGTGTAGTTGGTCGGTATCAATGATATGTACGATAGCCTCTGCCAAATCACCTGCATAGGTCGGTGTGCCCACTTGGTCGAACACCACCTTAAGCTGATCCTTGGTAGCTGTGAGCGTACGCATGGTTTTGACGAAGTTCTTACCAAACGGAGAATAGAGCCAGGCCGTGCGGATAATGATGTACTTACACCCTACCCGCTGGATGCTTTGTTCACCTGCCAGTTTCGTGACGCCATACACACCTAACGGATCGGTCTCCCATGTTTCCTGACAAGGCATACACTTATCGCCCTTGAAGACATAATCTGTAGAAATGTGTACCAGCGTAGCATCGGCTTCCTTAGCTGCTGTGGCCAGTACTTCTACAGCCGTATTATTCAGCAAGTTGGCTGTATCATAGTCGTCTTCTGCCTTATCTACATTGGTATAGGCGGCACAGTTGACGATAACATCGATGTGCTCCCTTTGAACCATCTCTCTCACTGCCTGCAGATCGGTGATATCCAATCGCTGTACATCCCCTACTACATCTGTAAACAGATAATGGTGAGCGCTCTTCGCACTCACCAATCTCATTTCATTGCCAAGTTGTCCGTTGGCACCGGTTACAAGTATGTTAGACATTAAACGTTAAACATTAAACATTAAACGTTAAACAATTTATCTTCTTCTAGCACCACCGCTACTGTTGGTGTTCTGATTATTATTGGTATTATTAGAACGAGAAGTGGTGGTAGTGGTGGTAGTAGTAGTGCTGGTACCCGTAGTATTGCTACGAGTATTCACCTGCGGAGTAGTGCTAGTCGTATTCGTACGAGTACGAGTGCGACTGCTGCTTCCCGTAGTGGTCTGAGTACGTGTACTAGTTCCCTGCTGACGGGTAGTAGTGGTCGGCTGACTGGTTGTGGTCTGCTGACGCGTACTAGTACCATTGGTACGAGAGTTCACCGTCCCCTGCGTATTGGTATTGCCCGTACGCTGGTTCATACGGCTGGAGGAAGTGCTAGGCTGTGTAGCCGTACCCGTAGGAGTAGTGGTAGTACCACTGCTCACACGTCCACCATCGTTTGAAACAGCTGGCGTAGTGGTCGTAGTACGTGTGCTAGTACCCACCCCCTGACGAGTATTGTTATTAGGAGTCAAGGCATTGCCGTTGCCACCAGTATAACCAGAAGTACCAGGGTTAGCAGAGTAAGTCACACTACGGTTAGATGTCTGGGTACGGAAGGTGCTGTAGGAGTCAGAACCAACCAACTTACGCACTTCCTTGTCGTACTTGTCAGCCATCTTATCCATCTGCTTCGAAGTCATCATCACACGATTGTCACTGCCGCGACGTGTATTGACGTTATACATCGTAGCACGCCCATTCTCAATACGCATGTAAGGATCTCTGTAGCCACGTGGAGGGGCACCATAACCAGGACCTCTGCCACCATAGCCCGGACGAGCATATCCTGGAAGCGGATGTGCATAGTATCCCCAGCTATAGGAAGGATAGCGGTTAAACAGATAGTAGTAACGGCGGTTCAAGTCCAACAGGCGCTGTGCTTCCCAGCTGCTCAGACGCATCTGGACAACCATTCTGTTGGTGATCTCTACGATGACAGCCTCATCAAATATATAGTTGTAGCCATAGTCATCATAGACATCGTAGTACACCACGTTGCCGTAGGAATCATATCCGTAGGGATCGTATGCGGTGGTCATGCAGCCAGTCATCATCGCTCCCATAGCCAATGTCAATAATAACTTCTTCATAATCTAGCCCTCCATTCATTTAGTTAGCAAAATGGCTTCGTTTCAAAAGCCGATATAAAGATACTTCTTTTATCTTAATAATGCAAACAATCGGGCAAGCACTGCATCATTTTACGTGTTTTTTCATTAAAAAAAATAAAACTACCGATGAAATCTGAAGTGTATATAGGCGTAGAAGCCTATCGACACCCCCATGATTGCTACCACGAAGAGAAGCATCATCATAGCAAAAGCGCGATCGCTCAGTCCGATAACAGCCCCACTCATCTTTACCTCGATGGCAATGAAGAGCAGACCGATGATAATCCCTAAAATACGCAGCAAGCGGGCATTAATCAGATGCTCCTCGACCGTCTTCAACTGCAGAGGTGTATTCACATACTTAGGGTGATAGGCACTATAGGCCAATACTGCCATGCAGACAGTAGCTATCAAAGCAAAGAACAGCAGCATGCCATGACTGCCCCAGGCGTCGGCCTTACCAGCAGCGTTGAAATGCGTAGGGACGGTGTCGAACTTCACGTAGAGCCAAGTCGATAGCAACCAAACGGCTAGGACTTCCAGCGCCATAAATGCATCGAAGATGGTACTCTCTAACGTTCGTGGCAAGTGAACCAGAGAATAGTCGTACTTTCTCTTATTTAAGCTCTTCGGTTTGATCATACGTTTTCCTCCTCTTCGTTGTTAAAGGCTTTCCTTTTGGGCAGACGCTTGGCCTTCCGCAATGCCTCGGTGATAATCCATTGCAGTTGCCCGTTGGTAGAGCGGAACTCATCGGCAGCCCATTTCTCGATGGCATTCATGGTTTCTGCATCTACCCTCAGGATGAAGCTCTTACTTTTGTTCTCTTTCGTAGCCATATTTAATTATTCAGCGTACCAGTGTTCACTACGGGCTGAGCAGAATCATCGCCGCAGAGCACAACCATGAGGTTGCTCACCATAGCAGCCTTCTTGTCGTCATCGAGTTCTACCACGCCTTCATCGGCCAACTTATCGAGAGCCATTTTCACCATAGAGACTGCACCTTCTACAATCTTCTCACGAGCAGTAATAATGGCGCTGGCCTGCTGACGACGCAGCATCACAGCAGCGATTTCTGGAGCGTATGCCAGATAATTGATACGGGCTTCCACCACCTCTATACCGGCCATTGCCAGACGCTCGTCGAGCTTGCGCTCCAACTCCTTATTGATCTCATCGCTACCGTCGCGCAGGGTGATCTCTTTGTCGCCACCGTCGGTATCATCGTAGGCATACTGCCCAGCCACTTGACGGAGGGCTGCATCGCTCTGAACTTTAACGAAGTTCTCCAGCGCATCCATAATCTTTACCATTGAAGTAGTGCCCACCTCGTTGGCATTGCCTGCAAGACTGGCTTGCGCCATTGTCTGTGCATCGATCTCGAACATAGCCTTATAGGTATTCTTGAGTTTCCACACCAGCACCAGACCGATCATCACAGGATTACCTATCTTATCGTTCACCTTGATAGGTTCTGCATCTAGATTACGCGCACGGAGAGAGAGTTTCTTCGTGTTGGTGAAAGGATTGATCCAATGGTAACCAGGGATAGCAAACGTTCCGCGATACTTTCCGAAAAACATCACCACGCGGGCCTCGTTAGGCTCCAGCATCATGAATCCAGCCCATAAGATCAGTGAGGTGATGAGCAGAATCACTCCCACTACGAATGGCCATAGTCCAGCGATAATGCCATAGACCATCAGGGCCAAAGATGCCAAAGTCAAAAAGATATTCAGGAACAACATGGCAAAGCCATTCATCCTAAATCCAGAAAAAGTAAATTCCTTGTTTTCCATAATTTCTACTATCTAAGTTATACATCATATTGTAATATCATTTTGATATCACAAAGATAGAGAAATTATTTTTATACTTCCAAATAAATTACAAACTTTTTTTGAGAAATATTATTGGCCACCCAAACGGGAGAAGAACTCAAGCACATCTTCCCAGGTCTTATAGGGATCTTCACCGAAGTGCAGAAAGGTCCCCATGAAGTTGGAGGCACCTTCGGACTGATGGGCATCTATGAGATAGTCGCCATAGAGCAAGTGTTTCTGATTGGTGATGATGAGACGACCGTAAGCCGGAACACCCAGCCATTGCTCCACCCACTTCCGTTTCTCCGTGAGTGCCAATGGATTGGTGGGAGGCACACTGCTCACCACATAAACATCATAGGTCTCTGTGAGCTTATAGAAAGCCTTTACGGCTGAAGAGAGCGGTTCCAAAGCCTCGTAGAAGCCCGGCATGTCTTGCAGACGACCTTCGTAAGTCTGACGTTGCTCCTCAGTGAACTTTCGCCAACCATTCTTATTATCAGAGAGGGTATCGTCGAGGGCAATGAACAAAATAGGACGCTCACGCCCTTCCCGTCTATCGTCTATCCAACGAATCACGGGCAAGACGGAACGATGCAGGATATGGTCGTTCATGTGGTGCTCCCCATCAAACCACACGGCTTGCGGGTAATGACTGACAAATAGATCGTGGGTGTGTACAATAGGGTCTTTCGTACCGAATAATCCCCAGACACGTTTCTGTTCTTCAGGAGTGATCTGCGCAAAACACTGTTCGGTCACTTCCCGAAACTCAGAGATCAAGCCCTTGTTCACCAGAAAGTCCTTCTGCCCATCCTGACGGGGATTATAGAACTCCTGACGGCCCATCTTATTGTTGGACAGCAAGGTATCTGCCAATTGAAAAGCAGGATTAAAGAGAATACGGTCGTACCCATAAAGCATCTCGGTATACATGCCACCCATCGAAGAGCCGATGATCAAATCGGGATGCTCTGCTTCACACACTCGATGCAGCAACTCCATCGCCTCAGCAGGACGAACAGGCAGGTCGGGTGCTATTACCTCTGCTTGAGGAAGGAGCAGACGGAACCCCTTCACCGTGCCAGAGGCACCACTTGAGGCGAATCCGTGCACGTAGAGCAGTTTCTTCCCCTCCATCACGTGCGGATATGTGGTAGCAGCCGTTTCCATACTCAGGATTTCAGGCGTTCGTAGACAGCAGGATGCAGAAAATAGCGCACATCCCTACCCTCTCGCATTGCTTGGCGGATAAAGGTAGAGCTGACTTCAAACAGCGGAGCCTCCACCAACGTGATATTTTCTGGCAACGAAGAGGCATCGATAGGGTATTCTGGGCGTGGATAGATCAGTACACTATACTCGCTCATGATGCGCTCTGCCTCATACCAATGGGGAAACATCTCCCAATTGTCTGATCCGATGAGCAAAGCGAACTCCGTGTCTGGATGCTGCTCACGCAGGTAGTCCAGCGTATGAATGGTATAGGAAGGGCGTGTGAGGTGAAACTCAGCATCGCAGACCTGGAAGCGGGGATAGTCTTGTGTGGCTAAACGTACCAGTTCCAAGCGCAGGTCATCGTCCATTAGGTCGGCCTCTTGCTTGAAGGGGTTATGCGGGCTCACCACAAACCACAGTTCATCGATGCCACCATATTCGCACACATAGTTGGCCAAAGCCAGATGTCCGATATGGATGGGATTGAACGATCCAAAATAGAGGGCCACTTTCTTCATTGTGCTTACTTGATACGATCCTTGAAGGTATAGCAATTATAGAGGGCAAACGCCATGATGATGAACATACAGGCAGCAGGCACCCACTCTCGGAAATAGAGGTCGAAACCTCCGATAACCAGACAGCAGACTGCAACGATGATGTTCAGCACCAGCAGCACCAGATAGGTCCTGGGCGAAAGATCATTCTTCGGTCGTCTCATCGCTCAGGAAGTTTTGTACCACAGCCAGCGCCTCTGCTTGGGCTTTCTGCAGGTCGTCATTGACTATCACCACATCGTAGAGCGGGGCATAGCCCAACTCGAAATCTGCACGTTGCACGCGGGAATCGATTACCTCTGGGGCATCCGTTCCGCGTTTCTCCAGTCTGCGACGCAGTTCCTCGATGGAAGGGGGCTGGATGAAGACTGACAAGGCACGATCTCCGTAGAATTTCTTGATATTCACGCCGCCTTTCACGTCGACATCGAAGATCACCGTCTGCCCTTGAGCCGACTGCACCTCTACCTGACTTTTCAGCGTGCCATAGAACCTGCCGGGATAGACTTCCTCATATTCCAGAAATTCATCGGCCTCTATCTTGGTTTGAAATTCCTCAGGCGTGAGGAAAAAATACTCCACGCCGTTCTGCTCCGTGCCTCGAGGCGGACGACTGGTAGCCGAGATGGAGAAGGCCAGATTCAGTTCTGGATGCTCCAGCAGACTATTGATAATGGTGCTTTTCCCAGAGCCAGAAGGTGCTGAGAATATAATCAGTTTACCCATATTACATCGCATTTAAGACTTGTTCCTTGATCTGCTCCAGCTCATCTTTCATCTGTACCACAAGATTTTGCATCTCTGCCTGGTTGCTCTTACTGCCGAGGGTATTGATCTCCCTACCCATCTCCTGAGCGATGAAGCCCAGTTTCTTGCCTTGTCCAGGTTTGCCTTCCAATGTGTCGATGAAATAGTTCAAATGGTTAGACAGACGCTGTTTCTCCTCACTGATATCCAGTTTTTCAATGTAGAAAATCAGTTCCTGCTCGAAGCGGTTCTTATCATAGTCCACCTTCAGGTTCTGCTCCAGTGATGTCTGGATGCGTTCCTTGATGGTATTCACACGTTCTTTCTCGTAAGGTTCAACGGCAGCGAGCAATTTGCCGATATTGGCAATCTTCTCACGGAACTTCACCTCCAGAGCCGCACCCTCTTGTCGACGGAAGTCTATAAGCTGCTGAATAGCGTCCTTGATAGCGGCATGTACCACTTCCCACTCTTCTTCGGTCAGCTCAGCCACTTCCGACTTTGCCATCACGTCTGGAAGACGGAGCAATGTAGCGAACCAGTCGGCTGGCTCTGGGATTCCCGTTGCCTCGGCAATCGACTTGATGCGCTGATAGTAACTGGCTACCAGTTCCTGATTGATGGGAGTAGCCTGAGAAGCGCCTTCTTTCTGCTCTATCCAGAGGCTGAAATCCACCTTTCCGCGTTCCAGTGCCTGACCGATTTCTGTTCTGATTTCCATCTCTTTTTCCCTGTACAGCGGAGCCACACGGGTAGTCAGGTCCAACGCCTTACTATTGAGTGAACGAATCTCAACGTTCACCTTCTTATCTGCCAATTCGGCCACAGCACGACCGAATCCTGTCATTGAAAGTATCATCTTTTAAGTTATTTTCGCAAATGATAATCTATTTTCTGCTGCAAAAATACGCTAATATTTTAATAAGTGAAAATATTGCCGTAAATTTGCGCAATAAAAAGAGAAGGTTATCTGAGAAAACTATGTCTTGCATACTACATATAGAAACATCTACCCAGGCCACCAGCGTAGCTGTGAGCCAAGACGGTAGCAACATATTCGAGAAAGTCAAGAAAGAAGGTTCTTCCAATGCTTCAGTGGATTTAGGGGTGTTTGTAGATGAGGCACTCTCTTTCATCGACAGCCACGCCATTCCGCTGGACGCCGTAGCCGTGAGCTGCGGACCAGGCTCCTATACGGGTCTGCGCATCGGGGTGTCTATGGCGAAGGGGATCTGCTATGCCAAGAATGTGCCTCTGCTGGGGTTGGAAACGCTGAAGGTGCTCAGCGTTCCCGTGCTGCTCTATCACGATGAGCTCCCCGATGAGGCGCTGCTCTGCCCCATGATAGATGCCCGCCGCATGGAGGTATATGCCACTGTGTACAACAGAGCCTTGAAGGAGGTTCGTGCTACTCAGGCCGACATCGTAGATGAGCATACCTATGAGGCATTTTTGGAACAAGGTCCTGTGTATTTCTTCGGCAACGGGGCTGAGAAATGCAAGGCGAAGATACAGCATCCCAATGCCCATTTCATCGATGGGATACTGCCGTTGGCTACCATGATGGCCCCACTGGCTGAGCAGGCTATAGCTAAGCAGGACTTCAAGGATGTGGCTTACTTCGAACCTTTCTACCTGAAAGAATTTATCGCAACAACACCGAAAAAACTCTTATAATATGAGCTTGAAATATAATACCCAACAGAAAAAAATGGCATTGCCAGAGTATGGACGCAGTATCCAGAACATGGTGGACTATGCCGTGACCATCAAGGACAGAGCAGAGCGCCAGTGGTGTGCCAATACCATCATTGACATCATGGGCAATATGTATCCACACTATCGCGATGTGCCCGACTTCAAGCATAAGCTGTGGGATCATCTGGCCATCATGTCCGACTATAAACTGGATATCGACTATCCGTATGAGATCGTACCACAGGAAAAGCTGCACATCAAGCCCAACAGCATCCCCTACTCTAACCATAAGATGCGCTATCGCCACTATGGACAGATGCTGGAGAAGCTGATCAAGAAAGCCTGCGAGATGGAAGAGGGCAACGAGAAGGACAATCTGGTGGCACTGATCTGCAACCATATGCGTAAGGACTATCTAGCTTGGAACAAGGACAGTATGGATGACCAGAAGATCGCTGACGACCTGCATGAGCTCTCTCGCGGGAAGCTGCATTTCAGCGAGGATCTCCGCCAACTGATGGCCGATCGCATCGACGCTTACTGCAAGCCTAAGAATCCTGCGCCTGCATCCAACAACAACGGAAAGCAGCAGAACAACCGGAATAATAAACGTAAATACTAAATACTATGGCTTCATTTGTCATTGAGGGCGGCCATCGCCTGCACGGTGAGATTCATCCACAAGGTGCGAAGAACGAGGTGCTGGAAATCATCTGCGGCACACTGCTGACTGCAGAGGAGGTTACCGTAAACAACGTGCCTGATATCTTGGATGTGAACAACCTCATCCAGCTGATGAGGGATATGGGAGTGAAGGTGACCAAGAAAGGTCTGAACTCCTACGGTTTCCAAGCCGATGATGTGGATCTGAGCTATCTGAACAGCGACACATTCATCAAGCGATGCACCTCTCTGCGCGGTTCCATCATGTTGGTTGGTCCGCTGATTGCCCGCTTTGGCAAAGCCCTAATCGCCAAACCTGGAGGCGACAAGATAGGCAGAAGAAGATTGGATACACATTTTCTGGGCATTCAGAAACTGGGTGCCAGCTTCAATTACATAGAGGACCGCAAAATCTATGAGATTACGGCTCCGAAGCTGAAAGGCACGTATATGCTGCTCGATGAGGCTTCTGTGACGGGTACGGCCAATATTGTGATGGCTGCCGTACTGGCTGAGGGAGTTACTACCATCTATAATGCAGCTTGTGAACCTTACGTACAGCAGCTCTGCCGCATGCTGAATGCCATGGGTGCAAAGATCTCTGGCATAGCCTCCAACCTGCTGCGCATCGAAGGTGTGAAAGAACTTCACGGCACCGTTCATCAGGTGCTGCCCGATATGATTGAGGTGGGTAGCTTCATCGGTATGGCTGCCATGACACAGAGCGAGGTGACCATCAAGAATGTATCGCAGGAGAACTTAGGCATTATCCCTGAGAGTTTCCGCCGTCTGGGCATCCTTCTGGAGCAGCAAGGCGATGATATCATCGTGCCTGCTCAGGAACATTATCAGATAGAGTCCTTTATGGATGGCTCCATCATGACCATTGCCGATGCGCCTTGGCCAGGCTTGACGCCCGACTTGCTGAGTGTCATCTTGGTGGTGGCTACACAGGCTAAGGGCAGCGTGCTCATCCATCAGAAGATGTTTGAGAGCCGCCTGTTCTTCGTCGATAAGCTTATTGATATGGGCGCTCAGATCATTCTCTGCGATCCTCACCGTGCTGTGGTCATCGGACACGATCGTAATTTCCGTCTTCGCGGAGGAAATATGACCTCTCCGGATATCCGCGCGGGCATCGCCCTGCTGATAGCCGCCATGAGTGCCAACGGCACCAGCCATATCCACAACATCGAGCAGATAGACCGAGGTTATCAGGACATCGAAGGTCGTCTGAACGCCATCGGGGCACGTATAACGCGAATCTAAGATGATCAGGGAAGACGAGGTATATCTGGCGGGCGTTCTGAACAAGCCACATGGGACGAAGGGGGAACTGCTGTTCACCATCTCCGATGACACGTTTATGGCGGAGGACGATGAGGAACTGGACTTCATCTTCTGCAGGCTCGACGGCATCTTAGTGCCTTTCTATGTGGAGGAATACCGCTTCCGTTCAGACACTACCATGCTGCTGAAGCTGGAGGGGATCGATACGGAAGTACAAGCCAGAAGATTGACGGGCGTGGAAGTCTATGCTAAGCAAAACCTCCGTACCCCTGGCGAGGACGAAGAACTGACTTGGGGTTTCTTCCGCGGCTGCACCGTTGAAGACCTGCAGGCAGGCGACTTAGGTAAAATTGTCAGCGTGGATACCAATACCCTGAACACCTTATTTATTATTAAGCAAGGGGAAAAGGAGCTGATGGTTCCTGCCCAAGAAGAATTTATAGTAAGCATAGACCGAGTGAAGAGACACATTGTCTTGAACCTTCCTGCTGGATTGCTGACGCTCAATGATCCTGCCAAGGCGAAGGAGGAGGTCTATTAAACAATGAAAGCATGAAAAAGAGAATTGCCATATTAGGTTCTACGGGTTCCATAGGTACTCAGGCACTTCAGGTGATTGAGGAGCATAGCGACCTCTATGAAGCCTACGTGCTGACAGCCAACCACCATGTGGACAAGCTGATCGCTCAAGCGCGTAAGTTCTGCCCAGAGGCTGTGGTGATTGCCGACGAGAGCCTTTACCCGAGGCTGCAAGAAGCTCTGGCCGATCTGCCTATCAAGTTGTATTGCGGTGCTGAGGCGCTCTGTCAGGTGGTGACGGAAGATCCTGTGGATATCGTACTCACTGCCTTGGTGGGGTTTGCCGGACTCCGACCAACCATCAGCGCTATCAAGGCACACAAGCCCATCGCGCTGGCCAATAAGGAGACCCTTGTGGTGGCTGGCGAACTGATCGATGCGCTGGCCGCAGAGAATCATGTGCCCATCCTGCCCGTTGACTCGGAGCACTCAGCCATCTTCCAGTGCCTCGTGGGGGAGATCGGTAATCCGATAGAGAAGATCTTGCTCACCGCCTCAGGCGGTCCGTTCCGTACTTTCACTAAGGAACAACTGGCGAACGTCACCAAGGAACAGGCGCTGAAGCATCCCAACTGGAGCATGGGGGCTAAGATCACCATCGACTCTGCCTCTATGATGAACAAGGGATTTGAGGTGATGGAAGCCCGCTGGCTCTTCGGGGTTAAACCAGAGCAGATTGAGGTGCTGGTACATCCGCAGAGCATCATACACTCTGCCGTTCAGTTTGAGGACGGAGCCATCAAGGCACAGTTGGGCATGCCTGATATGCGCATCCCTATCCAGTACGCCTTCAGCTATTCAGACCGACTGCATTCCGACTTCCCACGCATCGACTTCGATCTCTGCCGACAGCTGACTTTCGAGCATCCGGATACGGAAAAGTTCCGCAACTTGGCACTGGCTTTCGAGGCCATCCGCAGGGGCGGAAACATGCCTTGCATCATCAATGCGGCCAACGAGATTGCCAATGCAGCCTTCCTGCATGATGAGGTGTCTTTCCTGGGCATGAGCGATGTCATCGAACAGACGATGCAGCAGGCCAGCTTCATCCAGAAGCCAACCTTCGACGACTATATGGAGACCGACCGTGAGGCAAGGGAGATTGCCCAGTCATTTATAAAGAAATAATAACAGATAAGATTGATGGAAACTTTTTTGATTAAAGCAATACAACTGATGATGAGCCTCTCTATCTTGGTGCTCATCCACGAATACGGACACTTTCTCTTCGCACGCCTCTTCAAGACCCGTGTGACGAAGTTCTGCATCTTCTTCGACCCTTGGTTCACCTTATTTAAATATAAACCCAAGAACAGTGAAACGGAGTATGCAATGGGTTGGCTGCCTCTGGGCGGCTATACGCAGATTGCGGGTATGATAGACGAGACGCAAGATGCCAAAGACCTGAGCGAAGAGGTGCAGCCGTGGGAGTTCCGCGCCAAGCCTGCTTGGCAAAGGCTCTTTATCATGATTGGCGGTGTGCTGTTCAACTTCCTGTTGGCACTCTTCATCTACTCCATGATTCTGTTCACTTGGGGCGACAGCTATATCGACCTCCAGAAAGCGCCTCTCGGTATGGATTTCAGCGAGACGGGGCACTATGCTGGTTTCCAAGACGGTGATGTGCTGATTTCTGCCGATGGCAAGGCGCTCACCCGCATGGGAACAGACATGCTGACCGCCATCATCGATGCGAAAGAAGTGACGGTGCTGCGTGAGGGTGTGGAAAAGACGCTGACCATGCCTGACGACCTGATGAACCGCATCTTGGCAGACAGCATCCGCTTTGCCGACTTCCGCTATCCGTTCGTGCTCGACAGCGTGCTGACGGGAAAACCTGCAGCTGCTGCCGGACTGATGAAGGGTGATAGCATCACCAAGATGAACGGCAAGCCTATAGCCTATTTCGACTTCCGTGAGGAGATGGCTAAACGCATGGAAAGTCAGGATACCAATCATGAGGTGACTCTGACCTACTTCCGTAATGGAATGGAGCGGACCACCACTTTAACGACCGATGAGAACTACCAGATGGGTGTATTGGTGGATTATGCCAGTCGTATGCCTATCGTCACCAGAACCTATGGATTCTTCGAGTCGTTCCCTGCCGGTATCTCCTTGGGTGTCAGCACCCTGACGGGCTACGTCAGCCAGATGAAGTACGTCTTCTCTAAGGAAGGTGTGAAGCAGCTGGGTGGTTTCGGCACCATCGGAAGCATTTTCCCTGCCACTTGGGATTGGCACCAGTTCTGGACCATGACGGCCTTCCTGAGCATCATCTTGGCGTTCATGAACATTCTGCCTATTCCGGCTTTGGACGGCGGACATGTGTTGTTCTTGCTCTACGAGATCATCACCCGACGCAAGCCGAGCGATAAGTTCATGGAGCGGGCACAGATCACGGGCATGGTGATACTCTTTGCCTTGCTGATCTGGGCTAACTTCAATGATATCCTGAGATTCTTATTCTAACTAGACAGGAGGATATCGCATGAAAAAGACGATGACATACCGGCTGATAGCCATCCTTTGTTTAGGATGGCTGACGGTGTCATCTGCCTTTGCAACCGACAACCTCCGCCAACTGTTCGACTCCCTGAATACGGAGATCTCCCACAAGCGCATCTTCGTGGAGCAGAAGAAGCAGCGCATCGACCAGATCAAGCAGGAACTGCTGTCGCCCGACACCAGCCTACAGCATCGGTATGATGTCTATACGAAGCTCTACAACGAATACCGCAAGTTCGTGGTTGACTCTGCCATCACCTATGCCAGCAGGAGCCTCGATATAGCCATCGCCATGAACAAGCCGCTGCTGCGCTACCGCTCAGAGTTCGAGCTGTCTATCCTCTACGCTATGCACGGCATGTTCTGGCAGGCAGAGGATCTGCTGAAGCAGTATCAGTCGTCCGACCTGCCCCCAGAGATGCACGAGCTGTATTTCTATGCCCGCAGCCGATTGCTGAACTACTATATGTACACCTCTAACCGCTCTCAGGAGTTGCTCTACCAAGCCTATATGGACTCACTCTATCGGAGCTATACCGACACGCTCTCCTACGACTATCGGTCCACGAAGGCACAGCGGGAGCCCAATCCGGCTAAGCGCGACATAGAGATGCGTAAGGTGATGGACAGCCTGCCCGTTGGCTCGCCCGAATACGCTATAGCAGCCAACTGGATCGCTTCTCAGGAAAGCATGAACCAGAAACCTGATGAGCAGAAAGCACTCTTCATCCGTTCGGCCATTGCCGACATCCGCAATGCCATCCGCGAGACCCAGTCGCTCTACTCGCTCTCCCTGATCTGCTACCGCGAGGGCGATGTCAGCAGTGCCTTCCGCTATGCACAGTCTTCGTTCGAAGATGCTACTACAGCGGGCATTCAGTTCCGCATCGCACAGGTGTCTGAGTTCTACTCCACCATCAATGAAGCCTACCAAATCTACGAACAGGAGGTGCGCAACCGTCTACAATACCTACTGATCTTGCTGGGTGTGATTTCTGTGTGCCTCATCATCTCGGTATTCTATATCGTGCGACAGCTCCGCAAGATCATGCGCATCCGTAAAGACCTGTCGGAGAGCAACGAGAAGTTGCAGAAGCTCAACTTGGCGCTGAGTGAGGTCAATACACAGCTTAACGACAACAATGAGGAGCTTTCCAGATACAATACGCTGAAAGAGCAATACATCGCTCAGTTCTTCAACATCTGTTCGGGCTATATCGACAAGATAGGCGACTATCAGAAATCGCTTTATAAACTGGCCATCAACAAGAAGTATGATGACCTGATCAAGAACCTGAAGTCCACCTCCGTCATCGATGAGGAACTGGAGGAGCTCTACCACCATTTCGACATCATCTTCTTGCGACTCTACCCTACCTTCGTAGAAGACATGAATGCCCTGCTGCGTGACGAGGAGCACATCGTGCTGAAGCCTGGAGTGCTGCTCAACAAAGAACTGCGTATCTATGCCCTGCTGCGCTTAGGCTTCTCCGATGGGGAGCAGATAGCCAACTTCCTGCATTGTTCGGTGAGCACCATCTACAACTACAAGACGAAGATGCGCAACAAAGCGAAAGGAAACAAAGAATACTTTGATGAGCAAGTGATGCAGATTGGCTTGGGAAGTCCAAGGGAAAATGGCTAAAATCTGATTTAACCCGTCTACATTTTTTATTACAACCTTTTTCGCTAGTTATTTGATAATAAAGCTGTTACAAAAAAGTTAGCCCTACATAAAGATATTTATAATAGGTTATTTCGGTAATCTTGAGTATATTTGCAATGCTGAAACGAGTGTTCAGCAGGGAAATGCTAATATAAATTCAATAAAAATAATTGAAAAGTACCATGATCAAAGTTGGCATCATAGGATTTGGCCGCATGGGCAGATTCTATTTGAAAGAAATGCTTAAGAGTCCGAAATGGGAAGTAGTTTACATCTGCGACGTCTATGAAGGCTCTCGTGAACTGGCAAGAAAACTTGCACCGAATGCAAAAGTAATCTCAGACGAAGACATCATCTTCAACGATCCAGAGATTCAAGTAGTCACCCTTACAGCTCTGGCAGACTCCCGTCTCCAACATGTGGCGAAGGCACTTGCTCACGGGAAGCACATTATATCAGAGAAACCAGTAGCCGATACCACCGAGAACGAATGGAAGGTAGTTGAAATGGTGGAGAAGTCAGACCGTCTGGCTACCGTAAACCTCTATCTGCGCAACTCATGGTATCACCACCAGATGAAGCAGTTCATTCAGGAAGGCGAACTGGGCGAGCTGGCTATCATCCGTATCTGTCACATGACTCCTGGCTTGGCTCCAAGCGAAGGCCACGAGGCCGAAGGTCCTTGCTTCCATGACTGCGGTATGCACTACGTAGACATTACCCGCTGGTATGCAGAGAGCGAATACAAGACTTGGCATGCTCAGGGCATGCGTATGTGGAACTATAAAGACCCATGGTGGGTTCAGGCTCACGGTACCTTCGAGAACGGTGTGGTGTTCGATATCACCCAGGGCTTCGTTTATGGCCAACTTTCAAAGGATCAGACTCACAATTCTTATACAGATATCATCGGAACAAAGGGTATCGTACGTATGTCACACGACTTCCACACCGCCGTTATCGACCTGCGTGGCGTGACTAAGACTGAGCGTATCGAAAAGCCTTTCGGTTCTAAGAACATCGATATTCTGATTGACCTGTTTGCTGACAGCATCGAAGCTGGTAAGCTGCATCCACAGCTGCCAAGGCTCCGTGACTCTGCCATCGCCTCTACTGCTGCTTGGAACATGCTGAACGATACTTGGAAGCATGACCTGCCAGCCATCGGCGACCAGAAGACACTCGATGAGATCATCTATCGCCGTGCACACATGACCAACGGTTACGGTCTGCTGCACCAAGTGAATTGCTAATTACATAACATCATATTTAAAGCGAAACAAAAATGAACAAGAAAGTATTGAATTGGTGCGGTGTGATAGCATTGGCTATCATCGCATTCCTTTGCGGCCGCTACACTGCTCCTAAAGCAGAGGCTCCTGCTGCTGGCGATGAAGCTACAGCACAAGTTGACCCAACTGAGTACAGCATTATGAATCTGCCTATGGTAGACATCTCTAATTTCCCTGTTGACAAGGACGGCTACATCACCTTGTTTGATGGCAAGACCTTCAATGGCTGGCGTGGCTATGGTAAGACTGAGGTTCCTCCAAGATGGACTATCGAGGACGGTTGCATCACATTCGCAGGTACGGGTACTGGCGAGGGCCAGACCGCTGAGGGTGGTGACTTGATTTTCGCTCATAAGTTCAAAGATTTCCAGTTGGAGCTGGAGTGGAAGATCTCTGAGGGTGGTAACTCTGGTATCTTCTATCTGGCACAGGAAGTGGAGACAAAGGACGCTAAGGGCAATCAGGTGATTCAGCCTATCTATATTTCTGCTCCTGAATATCAGGTGCTTGACAATGCCAACCACCCAGACGCTAAGTTGGGTAAGGACGGCAACCGCCAGTCTGGTTCACTCTACGACATGATTCCTGCTAAGCCACAGACTTTCACCAAGGCTGGTGAATGGCAGAAGACCAAGATCATGGTTTACCGTGGCACAGTGACCCACACTCTGAACGAAGCTGAGAACTGCGTTGAGTATCACCTCTGGACTCCAAGATGGACAGAGATGCTGCAGGCCAGCAAGTTCAGCCAGGACGCTTGGCCTCTGGCATTCGAGCTGCTGAACAACCTGGGTGGCGACGCTCACGAGGGTGTGATCGGTTTCCAGGATCATGGCGATAACGTGTGGTATCGCAACATCCGCATCAAGTTGCTTGATTGATTGGTTTAGGGTTTAGAGTTTAAGGTTTAGAACTTAGAACTTAGAACTTAGAACTTAGAGATAAAATAGGAGGGGTGCCTGGGGGCATCCCTCCTATTTTGTATGTGCAATAGTGCAATTTGCAAAATTGCAAAAATGCAAAAATCTGTGCGCTTATACCAGTTTTCCTATCCACTCGTTTGGCTCACCTGGGAGCAGGTCTATCACTGGAAGTTCAATCATCGTGTAGCAACCAGGAGTGCGGCGCATAGCTGCACGGGCAGCACAAACCAGAATCTGACCTGTCAGTGCTGGATTGTTGATCTTCATATCGAACTCCAAAAGTTGGTTCTGCGTGCGTCCCGATACGCCCTTACGCGTCAGATTCACGCCGTGACCCATATCCTTCAGCGCATCAACGCTGTCCACCTGAGTCACATGCGTCTCATCGTGTACAAAGTAAGGATCTGTCTTTATGGCCTGCTCTATCTGCTTGAAGTCGTAGCCATCCTTCACCTCCACATAGACCATACGGCGATGAATGCCCGTTCCCACAGGAATGGTCATAGACAAGGCAGCCTTCACACCCTCGATGGCCTTTACAGCTACCGTATGCCCCATACTCATGCCCGGGCCGAAGTTGGTATAGGTGATGCCCTTTGGCACGATGGCCTGCAGCAAAGCGCGGACGATAGAGTCTGAACCCGGATCCCAACCAGCAGAGATCACCGACTTCACGCCGTGTTCCTTTGCTATCTTGTCCAGCGTCTGGCGCAGAGCTGGGATGCCCGTATGGATGTCGAAACTATCTACCGTGTTGATACCTAACGGAAGAATCTCCTTAGCATAACTTTCTACGCTACGGCTCGGCGTACAGAGGATGGCCACATCCACCTTATCCAACTCACGGATATCCTTTACCACTGTAAAAGCCTTCAGCTCTTCGGGGAGATTCTCTGCCCCACTGCGACGTACGATACCAGCCAGTTCGAAGTCGGGTGCTTCCAACAAAGCCTCTAATGCAAAGCGGCCGATATTGCCATAGCCTACTATTGCTGCTCTAATTTTCTTCATAATGAGATGTATTTTTAATGATTTGTTTCCTATCGGGCGCAAAAATAGTTATTTTTAGGAAATAATTCAATATTTATGGCTAAATTCGCAGCAAAAAGTAAAAGAGCGTATGATAGACTATATTAAAGGAGAAATCGCGGAATTGCAACCAGCAACCGCCGTCATAGAGTGCTACGGCATCGGATATGCCCTCAGCATCTCACTGAATACTTACACCGCCATTCAAGGAAAAAAGGAATGTAAACTCTACGTTTACGAGGCCGTCAGGCAGGATGCTGCCCAGGTGCTCTACGGTTTCAGCACCAAGCAGGAACGAGAGCTTTTCTTGCTGCTTATCAGCGTGTCTGGCATCGGTGGAAACACTGCCCGCACCATCCTCTCTGCTCTCTCACCAGCCGAGCTTGTCAACTGCATCAGTACGGAGAACACCTCCATTCTGAAGGGAGTGAAAGGATTGGGACTGAAGACCGCCCAGCGCATCATTGTGGATCTGAAGGACAAGATCAAGAACGACAGCATTGCCGTAGGCACCGTCGATATCAGTCCGACACCAGCTGCCAACAACAAGCAGGTGCACGACGAGGCCGTATCAGCCCTCACCATGCTGGGATTTGCTGCAGCCCCTTCACAGAAAGTGGTCTATGCCATCCTCAAGGCCCAGCCAAACGCTACTGTGGAGCAGGTCATCAAGCTGGCACTGAAGCAGTTATAAAAAAACTGCCCAGACTTTCACAAGCCCAGGCAGTACAAACCACAAATACAAATACAACTAAACAAAGTATCTCATCTTATCAACTACGTTTCTTTATCAAATAACGCCCTGTGCGAGCATAGCCTTAGCTACCTTCATGAAGCCTGCCACATTAGCACCCTTCACATAGTTAATATAGCCGTCAGGCTGTGTACCATACTTCAAGCACTGAGCGTGGATGGCGTGCATGATCTGGTGCAGACGCTGATCTACCTCCTCGGCGGTCCAGCTCAGATGCAGCGCATTCTGTGACATTTCCAGACCAGATGTGGCCACACCACCGGCATTCACAGCCTTGCCAGGAGCGAAGAGCATCTTGTGCTCCAGGAACTTATCGATAGCCTCTGGCGTGCAGCCCATGTTTGAAACTTCTGCTACGCACATCACCTGATTGTCGATCAAGTGCTGAGCATCGTCACCGTTCAGCTCGTTCTGAGTAGCGCAAGGCAGGGCGATGTCTACTTTCTGCTCCCAAGGCTTCTTGCCAGCGAAGAACGTCGCATTAGGGAAGCGCTCTACGTATGGAGCAACCACATCATTGCCAGAAGAACGAAGCTCAAGCATATAGTCTATCTTCTCACCGCTGATGCCGTCTGGATCATAGACGTAGCCGTCAGGACCAGAGATAGTCACCACCTTAGCCCCCAGCTGGGTAGCCTTTGTAGCAGCACCCCAAGCCACGTTGCCGAAACCTGAGATAGCTACCGTCTTGCCTTCGAGTGACAAGCCCTTCGTCCCAAGCATCTGCTTGGTGAAATAGAGCGCACCGAAGCCTGTAGCCTCTGGACGTACCAGTGAGCCACCATATTCCAGACCCTTACCGGTGAACGTACCGTCGCACTGGCGGGTGAGTTTCTTATACATACCATTGATGAAGCCAATCTCACGCCCGCCTACGCCGATGTCACCAGCAGGAACATCTACGTTAGGACCAACGTTGCGCCAGAGCTCCAGCATAAATGCCTGGCAGAAACGCATGATTTCAGCTTCGCTCTTTCCGCGTGGAGAGAAGTCGGAACCACCCTTGCCACCACCCATAGGCAGTGTAGTCAGAGCGTTCTTAAACGTCTGCTCGAAACCGAGGAACTTCAAGATAGAAGGAGTGACTGAGGCATGGAAGCGCAGACCGCCTTTGTACGGGCCAATGGCGTTGTTGAACTGTACGCGATAACCCAGATTGGTCTGGATCTCGCCTTTGTCATCTACCCATGTCACACGGAAAGTAAAGATACGGTCAGGTTCCACCAAGCGCTCAATGATCTTGGCCTTTTCGAACTCAGGATGCTGGTTGTAAACATCCTCAATTGAGATAAGGACTTCTCTAACAGCTTGCAGATACTCTAATTCTCCAGGGTGTTTTGCCTGAAGATTAGCCATGATTTTTTCAATATTCATAGCGATTCAAAGTTAATAGTTAAGATTCTACAATTAGTTATTTTTCTAACTCCTTAAAACATTTTGTCAACTCATATCGGTGCAAAGATAGTGCTTTTTTCTTAACCGAGCACACTTTTTGCAAAAAAATTCAGAGAAATTGCAAAAACGTCAGTTTCACCCGCTTTACCACAGCGATGAGCGGTCATGATGATCGTAGTCGGCCGGCAAAGCATGGCGGGCGTACTTCCAGCCGAGCAACTGGTAGACATCCACCAGCTTAGGCAACTTAGCCAAGAACTTATCATAGTTTCTATTGGCTGGCTGGCACCATTGCACTTCGGCAATAGCGGCCACACGCGGCATATACATATATTGCAGATGTTCTGGGTGGGCGATATATTCCGTCCACAGATTGGCCTGAACGCCAATGATGTGCTTCTGCTCATCGCCACTCAGTTGATCCATCGGATCCAGCTCATAGACTTTCTCCACAGGCAGATAGCCGCCGATAGCCAGTGGCTCACGGTTGGTCTTATCGCTCTGGTAGTAGTCTAAGTAAGCGTATGTGGTAGGCGACATGATCACATCGTGGCCAGCCTTAGCCGCCTTGATGCCGCCTGCCGTGCCACGCCAAGACATCACCGTAGCCGTAGGTGAAGGATCACCGTCGAGTATCTCGTCCCAACCGATGATCTGGCGTCCCTTGCTGTTGAGGAACTTCTCCACACGGGTCATGAAGTAGCTCTGCAGTTTGTCCTCTGCGCTGTGCTCATCGTCCTTCGTGAGCCCCAGTTGGCGGATGCGGGCTTGGCACTTCGGGCAGTTCTGCCAGCGCACACGCGGAGCCTCATCACCGCCTATATGAATATAGGTAGAGGGGAAGATCTCTGTCAGTTCGCTGAGCACATTCTCCACGAAGGTGAAGGTCTCTTCGTTGCCGGCACAGAGGATATCATCGGCGATGCCCCACTCTTCTGCTACATGATACGGACCGCCTGTACACCCTAACTCAGGGAAGCAAGCCAGAACTGCCATCATGTGTCCAGGCATGTCTATCTCTGGAATGACCGTGATATAACGTTCCTTGGCATATTCCACCACCTCACGCATCTCGGCCTGCGTATAATAGCCACCAGATGGGGTATTGTCATAAATCGGCGTATTGTGCCCAATCACCGTACGCTGACGGATGGAGCCGTAGCGCGTCAGTTCAGGATATCGCTTTATCTCCACACGCCAGCCCTGATCGTCGGTCAGATGCCAGTGGAACGTGTTCTGGTTGTGCAGCGCCAGCATGTCGATGGCCTGCTTCACCACATCCACATCGAAGAAATGGCGGGACACATCGAGGTGAATGCCTCGGTAGCCGAAGCGCGGCGCATCGGTAATCTGCACGGCGGGCAGCACCACTTGGGCAGCGTCTCTCACTATCGGCAGGCTCTTGCGCAGCGTCTGAATGCCGTAGAAAATCCCGTTTTCAGCAGCGGCCATCAAACTGATTCCGCGGTCGTCCACCACCAGCATATAGCCCTCCTCACCTGTCTTGAGACTGGTGTTCAGCGACAAGTTGATGCAGTTCATACGCATAGGATTGGTGGTCAATCCCAGCTTTAAACCCGTATTTTTCTGGATATATTCACGCAGAAATTCCGCATTCCGACGCATCAGTTCGTTGCCGTCTGGATAGGCAATCACCGTAGAAGCCGTCAGTTCAAACGCCGGTCCGCCCTTCAACTGCACCTGCTGTGGCTGAGGAATAACATCATAGTTGGCAGTCTGTGCCTGTAGCTCCATGACACTGCATAGCAGAAAGCCCAAAAACATTACTTTAATTGCATTCTTCATAAGCGTCAATTCCATGTATTAAGTTTAACAATGAACAAAGTTAATGCGTTCGGATGAAAAAAGCAAATTCTTTCTACAATAAAAGCAGACCGCCTTCACACAGAATAGAAGAGCGGTCTGCCTCACAATATCCCACTACAACTTAGCCAATGCCACTGCCAGAGTCACCTTGGCTATCCCCACCCGTGTCTTCTCCCGCGGAGTCACCTTCAGGGAGTGTGTCGGAGTCTATGCCAGACTCTTCATCATCCATAGGTGAAGCGTATGCATCGTTTCTAAGGCAGATACTGTCTGCACAACTATCTCCTTTCTCATTCCTAAACCCCAGATAGACAGCCAATGCCTCTCCATTCCATTCACTTGGCATGGTCAGTTGCACAGAGGCATCCCTGCGGGTTGCCCCATTAGTGCTATAAACTGCCAACCGTCTTTCCTTATTATACACCAGTGGCATGGCCACATCCGTAGCTTGAGCATCCCCAGAGCCACTGTTGTCCGCCCAAGTGAAAGTCAGCACATCACCATTTAAGCTCACTGTAGCATTTCCCACCATCATCAGATGTCCACGTGATACCATCACACGCTGATAGTCAACCACCAGTTCATCATCAAATCCGTTGAAAGCATTCTGAAGCATATACGACATTGCCGCATTGTACGCCGACTTATTGATAGCATACGGCCTGTAGCCCACTCTCACATAAGGCACCAAGCTATGCAGAAAATTAATAGACATGGCAAACTTCGATCTTTGATTCTTCTGCTTTGCCGTGTTGGGGTTGCTAATACTCGTAGCCAGCGCACGCATGTAATTGATAGATTTCCAGCTGCCGCCTACCACGGTTCCCACTCTTCCTGAGAATCCGCCGAGGATTCCCTGTTTGATAATTCCCATAATCTTTCTTTATTTTTAAGGGTTAATAATAATATTATCTCTGCATCAGTCCCTAGATTTCTTCCCTTCTACAGCCGTACGCTCCGTAGTCCGAAAGCCCCCTTGGTTTCCTTCAGCGATGCAAAGATAATACCTCAAAATACCCTTTTCCAAGCATCTGTGCGTTTTGCACCCCATTGCATAATTAAGCACCATCTTTCCCCCTTCATCCTATTACATCTTAAATATCCTTCTGTTTTGTTTCAAATTCCATTTTGAATACATAGAGGCTGCTTTATTCAGTTACACCTACAAATACTATTTCATCTGCCATCTCGCAGATATATCTTCTTATCAATGCCGTTGCTTTCGACTGGCGAACGGCATTGTTCACAGATATAATCAGCAGACGGTTTTGCGCTAATGGCTCTTTTAACTCATCAGGTACATCTCGATACATCCGCCGACCCAATACAAGAATGATAGGCTGACAGCCTTTCAGCAAGAAGTGGAGCACGTCTTGCTCCAACTTGCTACTGAAGCCGCTGACCACACACTCCCCTTGATTGCGCATTTCCGTTGCCCAGTCGAACACTTGCAGCACCGTTTCTGAAGAAATGGTGCTCGATGCTAGGAAGGCAGTCTTCTTCAGTTTTAGCAGTTCCTGACTGCCAAGATACTTCACTTTCATTGTCTCTTTCAATTATGCCCCTGTATTGTTTTCAACAATTTCCCAATGACCGCTATAGCCCCTGCCGACGTACTTAATATGAGTGAGTTTTGCAATATGACGTTTAATAGTTCTAAGTCCCTTTTTACTCATTTCTGCCAATTCCTCTGTAGTAATTATAGGATTTCGTCTTACTTTTTGCAAATTTGCAGTCATGGATACAAATATGCTGTTTTCGCTTGGTCTTAACTTGACTTCACCTTGGAAGGTAGTCAAGAGCGAGTTCATAGTTCCCGAGACAAGTACTGT
>CALAEY010000075.1 GCA_937891085.1 uncultured Prevotellaceae bacterium
CTGCCGTACGGGTAACCGTACCGGGGGTTCGAATCCCCAAGCTTCCGCAATGATTAAAGAAAAAGGTTTTAGGTAAGAGGGAATTCGTGATGAATTTCCTCTTTTTTCTTAACTTCTGGAGTTCTCTGGAAGTCCCCAAGTTTTCTCTTTCTCAGTCAAAATGTATTACAAATGTATTACACCTTTGAAGGTCACTTAGGGAGGTGTAATACATTTTACTGCAGTTTTTTATCTTATTAACATTAAATTAAACATTATTTACAATGATTAACAGATTACCTCAAATAACACTGGTATTTGACAGAAGAAAGAGAGCCACTTCAAGCAAGAAAGGAGTGGTAGAGATAAGAGTCACCTATGATAGGAAACAACATGCATGTCTGCGCTGTAACTGTAAAAAAATTAGCAGAACGATGGGAATTAGAAAAAGAGTCGCTATCTTTGTCACAAATAATAATACATTAACTAACAAATAAAATCAAACGAAAAATGAAAAAGCAATTATTGACTTTGGCCCTCGTGGCTATGAGTGGCATGGCGATGGCACAGCAGGCACTGTTTAGCAGCGCCAGTGTGAAATCTCCTGAGATCAATGATGACGGTACAGTGACTTTCCGACTCTATGCCCCTAAGGCTGTGACCGTGAGGCTGACTGGCGACTTCCTGCCTCAGCAGAAGATCCAGACACAGTTTGGTGAGATGGAGACTGCAGGTAACGTGGAGATGAAAGAGGACTCTACAGGTGTTTGGAGCTTTACCAGCCAGAAACTGGATCCTGAGCTCTACTCTTACAACTTCATCGTGAACGGCATGCGCTATCTGGATCCATCAAACATCTACATGAACCGTGACGTGGCTACTTGGACCAACATCTTCATCATCAAGGGTGAGAAGGGTAGCAAGGGCGACCTCTACAGCGTGAATGCAGTGCCTCATGGCAATGTGGCTAAGGTATGGTATGACAGCCCAACATTGAAGCTGACTCGCCGTATGACGGTCTACACGCCTGCTGGCTATGAGAAGGGTAAGAACTATCCTGTGCTCTATCTGCTGCATGGTGCTGGTGGAGATGAGAACGCTTGGAGCGAACTGGGACGTGCTGCTCAGATTCTGGACAACCTGATCGCTACTGGAAAGGCTAAGCCTATGCTCGTGGTGATGACCAACGGTAATCCTAATACCGCTGCTGCTCCTGGTGAGTGGGATTTCGGTATGTATCAGCCAGCTATGGGCGGCGGTGGCGTACAGCTCCCTCAGGCTGCTGCTTCTATGGATGCCAGCTTCATGGATGTGGTGAACTACATCGAGAAGAACTACAAGGTGGCTAAGGGTAAGGCCAACCGTGCTATCTGCGGTCTGTCTATGGGTGGTGGCCACTCATTCCAGATCTCTAAGCGCTATCCAGACACTTTCAACTATGTTGGTCTGTTCTCTGCAGCTATCGGTGTAGGTGGTGGCGGCAACAACAACACCCCACTGCTGGACCGTCTAAACAACGATGCAGAGTTCAATCAGCAGATGGCTACGCTGTTCAGCAAGAAGCCAGCCCACTACTGGATTGCTATCGGTAAGACCGACTTCCTGTATGAGAGCAACAAGGCACTGCGTCAGTACCTCGATGCTAAGGGCTATCCTTACGAGTATCGTGAGACTGACGGTGGTCACATCTGGCGCAACTGGCGTATTTACTTGTCTGAGTTTGCTCAGAAGATTTTCAAGTAAATAGCAGTTTGCAGAAAAAAATTAGGGCGCATCTGTTTGGGTGCGCCTTTTTTTGTTTATATTTGCAAGAAAGAAACTTTAAAATCTGAAATCATGGAAGAATATATCCCAAAACCCATCGATCTGAGCGACGTTTCGCTGACAGACGACCTCATCGAACTGCGTGAAGCCATAGCTGAGAATGCCCACGAAATCTGGGCGGAGAACCGTAGGCTGGAAGGCTGGACGTATGGTCCCGTGCGTGATGATAAGAAGAAGCAGACACCTGATATGGTGCCTTACAAGGACCTCTCCGACGGCGAGAAGGAGTATGACCGTGCTACGGCCATGCGCTCCATCAAGCTGCTGAAGAAGCTGGGCTACGATGTGGTGAAGGTGCAGGAGACTGAGCTCTATAAGGAGATGATAGAGCGCATACGTAATAACAAGGTGCAGTATCATTGCAGCAGCTGTGGAGGCTTTATCTTCAAGCACCAGGTGTTCTGCGAGCACTGCGGACATAAGCTGGATCGCACCGACTGGGAAGGCTGATCTTCATTGAAAAATGGCAGAGATAGACTGGTATGACTTAGGTCATCTGACTGGCATGGCATTACCCATCGGTGCGGGCACACTCTTGGGTTCTGCCTTTGTTATCATGATCGCTTTCTTCTTCCTGTCGTTTCCGCTGCGCCTGTTGATAGTCTATTCGAAGAACTACCAGATAGCTATGCGATGCCGTATGGCGGCCGACTGGATGTTGGTCGCCATCATCGTTATTGTGATCTTCAATGCGCTGACGGCATCAAGCGTGGTTTCTGAGACCTTGTCGCCAAACAAGGATTTGTTCTGGTTCTCGGTACAGCGTGCGGGAGCTAGCCTTATGACGATAGTGCCTTTCTATTACATCATGCTGCGACTGACCAACCGCCAGGAGTTCTATTCTGACAAGCATGTGCAGTATCTGGAATACTTCATACTATACCTGCGTAGCTTCAGGGACGATAAGCGCTTCAGGAAGTCGGAGAAGAAGCTGATGCGGGCGTTGAAACGCCTCTATTTCCCCTTTGCCATAGGTAAGCCTGATGAGTTTATGCCGCAGCAGGGGGCTAAGCGCATCTATGTGGGCAAGAATTGGCAGGACATTGTCGTAGAACTGCAGCAAAAAGCTCCCATCATCCTGCAGCGCATAAATATGAGCGAGAGCTACCTGTGGGAATTTGAGCAGAGCGTGAAGGGTGGACATCTGAAGAAGGTGCTCTTCTGGGTGGCCGACTATGCGGAGTATGAGGAGTTTCGTAGCTATGCTGCTGAGAAATACGGCTTGCAGCTTCCTGTACTGAACGAGATGGAATGTGAGCAGTTATTCTACATGTTGACAGATGGGCAGTTCCGCGTCTATGCGCTCGACAATAAAAAGGCATATCACCAGTTCGCGGAGATTTACGTGAGGGAGCATCCCGACCATGTGGCAGTATACGGACAGTATTTATATGGGCGTAGGAACCGGGATTTGCTGCGCTTGGCACTCTCGCCTGTTTATGATAAACTGGTGATGCCAGGGGTGAACCGTTGGAGTTGGTGGGCTTTCCTTTTCCCGGATTTCTTCCTGATCTGCCAGTCGGTCAAGTATCGCATCTTGCTCTATTTTACTTTCATATCCTTGCCGCTGATTACTCAGGTTGGTCTTCTGACAAGGGTTCAGATGTCTCTCATTATCTTTGTCTGTATGCTGGTGATGGGCAAGAATGGACGCACTCTGGCATGGTCGTCTTATAAGTGGGAGAGTTTGGCGTACTTCGAGAAACGCTATCGTTCCAGGATGGTACTGGTCATCTCTTTGGGCTTCCTCCGCTATTTCCTCTGGTTTGCCATAGGCTTCTGGCTGCTGTTCAACCCCTTCGGATGGGATCTGCCACACTACGACTGGGCACTCTGGTAAGTTCTCAAAGGCCTCTGAGAAAATACAAAAATAATCTTTGCATTTTTGCATTTTAGGTTATCTCGTAGCGCCATTGCGCTGCAAGATAATCAATGGTAGGCATCGCACCATGATGCGATCGAGATCCTTGCTATACTCTGAAAGTTCTTCATACGGACGGATGTCCTGATGGATGAAGAGCTGGCGGCACTGCTTGCGGAAGGCCTCGTCTGTTTCCATGCGCTGCAAGGTCTCTGCGTCTGGTTTGCGGAAGCCTAAAAGCAGCTTCTCCATGCTCCAGCGGTTGTGCTCCACCATGGCGATGGTGTTCACCTCTTCTTCCGTCAGTTTGGCTGGGCAGTGGTCCTCATCATGTCCCAAGGCGCGGAGCTTCGGACCGATAGAGTAGCTGTTGTAGTAGTTGCTCCACTGCAGGGCCACTGGCAGTTGTATCCAGAGCTGGTGCATGGTTTGCTCATCGGGCAGCTCTGTAGGTGTGGTGCCGTGCTTGAAGAAGTAGTCGTAGATATAGTTGATGGTCTGTGCCACCTGAAGTTCACGGCTGTTGAGGTCGAAGTAGTTGTCCATCATGCCGAAGGGGAACAGATGGCTGAACTTCGATACCTTGTCTTCCTTCCATTCGCAGTTGAGCATGCTCAGCAGAGCCGCAGACGACTGCTGTTGCAGCAGGATAGGGATGTTGCGTTCATAGATGATGTCTGGCAGGTAGAGCCCGATGTCCATGTTGAGCTTAGGCTTCTTCAGACAGATGGCGATGGTGAGCACCTGACCCTTATCCTGCGCCCAAGTGGCGAGCAACTGCTGCACGGGCATTGACTCCGCACGGGCCTTAATGAACTCAAAGCGGATGTCGAGGAAGTCGGCATCCTTGCCTGTAAAGAGGGTAGGAGGCAGCACTTTCTCCGTGTGGTCATCGCTCTCAAAGTCGCGATAGGACGAAGACATGATCTGGAACAGATGGCGGTAACGGTTCTTGAAGATATCCATTTCACGGTCGGCATGAATGTCTATGAAGGTGATGCGCGTTTTCAGTTCCGGATTTCTGAAGTAATTGGGGAAGTGCATCAGCTGTGCCGCTTCCGTGCCGAGTGCCACACCCAGTCGGCTCATACCCAGAATCACCAGATGCACGTACTTCTCGCTTTGTTGTGAGATCTGCTCCCTATCCAGTGGCGGATAGGCCGTCTTGGTATAGCCATCGGTGTAGAAACGGCTGATAAGCACCTTCTTGGCCCATCCTTCGAAGAAGTTGAACGGGCGGAACTCGATATATTTGCGCCACTCTTCAGCGAGGTCTGTCACTTGGAATACGGAGAACGTGTTATGGTAGGCGAAGAACACCGTGAACGGGATGATGGGGCAGTCTTTCTCCCGCTTATGTATCTCCACAATCTTCTTCAGGCACTCTATGTTCATGGAGTCATGATCCACCTCATCACGATTGCCTATTACGAACACCTCGCGGGCATGAGTGGTACAGAGGCGCTGTAGGTCTTCCTCCGAGTCACGGCGGGCATTGGCCATCAACACACGGTCTTCCTGCTTTTTGGGCAGATTGCGGTCTATGTAGCCCTTCACTGTCTGAGCCGGCTCTGTGGTCTGCACCAAGATGTGGCAGCCGTCATAGCGAGAATCGCGGCAGATTTGTGCCACGAGAGAAGGCACCATGTCATCGTAGCCGATGATCACCACATGGTCATGCAGTTGGTAGGTGATGCCGCCCTCCTTGAAGTTTTCCACATGGCGCTGCAGCATGTTGGAGATCACAGACACCAAGCAGCCCCCCAGCAGGATGGTGCCTATCAGCGCTATCAGCTGTGCGATGGTGCGGCGCTCTGGTGCCACATAGTCCACGGCTCCAGGGTCTATCAGCAGTTGGAATACGCGCTGGTGCCATGACATCTGACTGAGGTCGGCCGTGCCGCTTTTCAGGGCGATGGCGAAGTGCAGCAGCCATCCTATGGCGAATATCAGTATGATGGCTGTGATGAGCCAAGCCAGCTGTTTCCAGCCCTGTGCTGCAAACGAGCGGTCGAACAATATGCGGAAGCGTTGAATCAGTGTCTTCATGAGGTGTATGTTCTAAGGATTAGTGGTTATGGTTTCTTCATTTTCCTTGATGAGCAGCAGCTTGTCGCCTACAGCCAGTTCCAGTTGGCCATTGGGGACGATGAATTTATCTGCACGTTTGATGATCATCACCAGCTGCCCCTTGCTGAACTTCATGTCCATCAGTCTGCTGCCATTCTGCAGCATGGTTTCAGAGACGGTCAGCTCTTCCAACTGTGAATCCAGTTCATCTGGCAGTTCTATGCCGAATTCATTGCCTTCTGTCTCTTCTGGCAGATCCAGATGCAGCTTCTTGGCCACACTGCCTATGCTCATGCCTTGCACCAATAGGGAAAGCAGGGTGATGAAGAACACCACGTTGAAGATGATGCTGGCACTCTCAATGCCTGCAATGACAGGATAGGTGGCGAAAATAATGGGAGCCGCACCACGTAGGCCTACCCATGAAACGAAGAGCTTGGCTTTGGCAGGAAACTCCTTGAATGGCATCAGGCAGGCAAATACACTCACAGGACGGGCTATCAGCACCATGAATATGGCGATGAGGATGGCCACCAGGGCTACGTCAAGCATCTCGTGTGGATTGACGAGCAAACCCAACGTGAGGAACATGATGATTTGGAACAGCCACGTCAGTCCGTTCATAAAGGTGTTTATCTCCTTGCGATAGGCCAACTTATTATTGCCCACCACAATGCCTGCGATATAGACAGCCAGATATCCGTTGCCACTCAGCAGATCGGTGAAGATGAAGGTTATGAATACTAAGCTCAGCAGTAGGATTGGGTAGAGCGAGCCGTTGGGCAGATTGATCTTATTGATGATCCATGTGCAGAAGCGTCCCATCAGGAAACCCAGCAGTCCGCCCACGGAGAACTGTATGAGCAGATTTCTCACGATGGGCAGGGCATCCAGTTCGCTGCCTCCGGATATCACCTGTATGAGCACCAGTGTGAGCATGATGGCCATAGGGTCATTGCTTCCACTCTCCAGCTCCAACAGTGGGCGGAGATTGTACTTCAGGTTCATGTGCTGCGACTTCAGAATGTTGAACACAGAGGCGGAGTCGGTAGACGACATAGTAGCCGCCAACAGCATCGAAGTCATCAATCCCAGGGCAATGTTGGTCTTACTCAGTCCGGAGATGAAAAAGATAAATCCACCTGTCAGCACAGTAGTGATCAGCACGCCAGCCGTAGAGAGCAGGATACCAGGTGTCAGCACAGGCTTGATGCTGGAGATTTTGGTGTCCATGCCACCAGAGAAGAGGATGATACTCAGTGCCACCATGCCTATGAACTGGGCATCCTTAGCACTGCTGAACTCTATACCGAGTCCATCTGTTCCGAATCCCATGCCCACCAGAAGGAATACGAGCAAGGTAGGGACGCCAAACTTAAATCCAGTCTTACTGAAGAGGATGCTGAAGAATAGCAGCACCGAGCCAACGAGCAGAATATTTTCAGAATTTATCATAAAAGCTTTTTATTATAAAGTAGGTATAACCTATAATGTGTGCGAAGTTACGACTTTTATTCAAGGTATGCAAAAAAAGAGGTAGCCTCTTCACAGAAACCACCTCTCCAAAACAAATTGTTTTATTATGAAAGCAAATTATTATTATGAAAAAATCAATCAATTTCTTCGTCAGCCTCATAGCCGCCCATCTCGCGGATGGCGTTCTTCAGCATTGTGTACTGCTGATAGAGGTTGTTCACAGCCTCTTCACCCTGCGTGTAGTCGTGCATAGGGCTCTTCAGGAAGAAGCTTAGGAAGCGCTGTGTGCCATAGCGTCCAGCACGTGCGGCGAGGTCGCTCAGCAAGCAGAGATCCAAGCAAAGTGGAGCTGCGAGGATAGAGTCGCGGCAAAGGAAGTTGATCTTGATCTGCATTGGGTAGCCCATCCATCCGAAGATGTCGATGTTGTCCCAGCCTTCCTTATTGTCGTTGCGAGGAGGATAGTAGTTGATACGTACCTTGTGGTAGTACTGCGTATCCTCATCGTTGCCATGTCCGTAGAGGTCTGGCTGCCAGTCTGGCTTCAGGATGGTCTCCAGCGTAGAGAGCTTAGATACCTCCTTAGTACGGAAGTTGGCAGGCTCATCCAATACCAACCCGTCGCGATTTCCCAGGATGTTGGTAGAGAACCAACCGCTCAGTCCTAAGCAGCGGGTGCCGATGATAGGAGAGAAACCACTCTTCACCAGTGTCTGACCCGTCTTGAAGTCCTTGCCTGCAATAGGCATCTTGGTCTTCTCTGCCAGTTCCCACATAGCAGGGATATCTACTGTAGTATTAGGAGCACCCATGATGAAAGGAGCGCCCTCTGTCAGAGCTGCGTAGGCGTAGCACATAGAAGGAGCCACATGCTCACGGTCGTCAGCCTTCATGGCAGCCTCCAGGTCGCCCAGCTTATAGTGTACTTCCTCACATACAGGAACATAGATCTCTGTTGAGGCAGCCCAGAGCACCACGATACGGGTACAGCCATTGGCCTTCTTGAAGTTGCGGATGTCCTCTCGCAGAGCTTCTACCATCTCCCAGCGAGTCTTGCAGTCCTTCACGTTGTCACCCTCCAGGCGCTTGGCATAGTTCTTGTCGAAAGCAGCCTTCATAGGTACGATCTTCTCCAACTCATCGCGCACAGGCTCGATGTCTTTCTCTTTCAGTACCTCGGCATACATCGCAGCTTGGTAAGCATTCTGTGGATATACATCCCAAGAGCCAAACACGATATCATCGAGCTTGGCCATCGGAACGATTTCACTGTATGGGAGATATTTTTTAGCTTCACCTTTGCCTACGCGGATCTTGTCATATTGGGTCATAGATCCTACAGGTTTGGTTAATCCTTTGCGTGCCATCAGCACACCGGTCATAAATGTAGTAGCCACTGCTCCGCAGCCCACTACCATTATGCCCAACTTTCCTTCAGCAGGTTTAACGTTGTTCTGAGTCATTTAATGTTTAAATTTAAATGTTTTATTCTATCAGGCTGCAATATTACAAAAAAATCTTAATTAAGAAAAATGTTTCATGGAATATTTATGCACTTTTCTTTCTTTTCAACGTTTTAGGACATTTTTCCCCCGTTATTTGCCTAAAAAGCAGACATCGTCAGGCTCAAAATCTGGTGTCTGAAAAATAAAAAGTAACAATTTAATATTTATTAACTGATAAAATTAGTTTAGAAACTGAATTGTTTAGTTACTTTGTGGAGAGCAGGCGAGGAGGTACGTCTTCTCTTTATGAAACGAAACTTTAATAATAACGTAAAACTTTCTGAATATGAAACGATTGACTAACAAAGAAGAAGTGGCTATGAACCATTTCTGGGAGCATGGGTCTATGTTCGTGAAAGACATGCTGGAGCTCTACGATGCCCCGAAGCCCCATTTCAACACCCTCTCCACCGTAGTGCGTGGACTGGAGGAGAAGGGCTATGTGGCCCACCGTGCTTTCGGTAGTACCTATCAATATTATCCTACAGTGAGCCGTGAGGAGTTCAGCAAGCGCACTTTGAAGAGTGTCATCAGCAAGTATTTCAACAACTCTTACCTCGGTGCTGTCTCTTCGCTGGTCGAAGAGGAAGATCTCTCGCTGGATGATCTCAAGAAGTTGATAGATCAAGTGGAGAGGGGATAAAAGTGGGATTATTTTTTGCTTACATACTCAAGTCGTCACTTTGCTTGGTAGCCTTCTACCTCTTCTATAAAGTGTTGCTCAGCCGTGAGACGTTCTACCGTTTCAACCGCTTTGCATTGCTCAGCATTATGGCCCTCTCTGCCGTGCTCCCTCTGGTGCAGATCACGCTGGAGCATCCCTCGGAAGTGGGGCAGACCATCGTCAGCGTAGAAGACTGGCTTGTCGAGGTGGTTAGTGTAGAGGAGGCCGCTCCTGTGCTCACATGGCCACAGGCTTTCGTATTGCTCTACATGGTTGGTGTGCTGTTTTTCGTCCTACGCCATGTCTTTTCCGTAGGCCGACTGCTGCAATTGCTCCGCTATGGCAGGAGGGTAGATGCAGGGCCCTATCTCTCTGATGCAGAAGGCATCACCCTCATTGCTGTGGACGATAAGTTGTCACCCTTCAGCTGGATGCGCTACATTGTCGTCAGCGAGAAAGACCTGCATGAGAATGTGCGTGAGATACTGCTGCATGAGTGTGCCCACATCCGCCATCGCCATTCGTGGGACCTGCTGGTGGCAGAGGTCTGCATCTTCCTTCAGTGGTTCAATCCCGCTGCGTGGCTCTTGAAGCAGGAGCTCCAGACCATACATGAGTATGAGGCCGACAGCGAGGTGCTTCGCAGCGGCATAGATGCCCGTCAATATCAGTTGCTATTAATAAGAAAGGCCGTTGGCACAAGGCTCTACTCTATGGCCAACAGCCTTAATCACAGTAATCTTAAAAAGCGTATCACTATGATGATGAAAAGAAAATCAAATCCATGGGCACGCTTGAAGTACGCCTACGTGCTTCCGTTGGCAGCCATTGCCGTGGCCGCCTTTGCCCGTCCAGAGGTGCAAAATGCCTCCAGTGAGATTTCCGCCGTCAAAGTTAATGATTTGGTGGGAAATCTGGTAACAAATCTGGAAGAAAAATTCACTCTTCCCGATTCTAACGTTCAGCTGCCTCAAGACAGCATCTACGAAATCGTAGAAACCATGCCCGTCTTTCCTGGTGGCGAAGCAGGTATGCTGAAGTTCCTTTCAGACAATATCAAGTACCCCGCAGAAGCTCAGGAAGCAGGCATAGAGGGACGCGTGTTCACTCGCTTTGTCATCTATGAAGATGGTTCTGTAGATAATGTGGAGATTCTTAGAAGCGTCCATCCGCTGCTTGATGCCGAGGCTGGCCGAGTGGTGAAGGCCATGCCTAAATGGGCACCTGCCCGTCACGATGGCAAGGCTGTGAAAGTGCGATATTCGCTGCCTCTCGTTTTCCGTCTGCAAGGTGTTGATACTCAGGCATCCTCTACGACCTCTTCTTACCAAGACACCCCACAAGGCCGTATCTATGAAGTGGTGGAAGAACCTTGTCGTTTCCCTGGTGGCGATGTCGCTCTGCTGAAGTATCTTTCTGATAACGTGAAATATCCCGAAGAAGCTCTAAAGGCAGGGATTCAGGGACGAGTGACAGCTATGTTCGTAATCAATGAAGATGGTTCTGTGGGTGATGTGGAGATTGTGAGGAGCTACCATTCTTCGCTCAATGCAGAGGCTATCCGTGTGGTGAAGTCTATGCCAAAGTGGACACCTGCCCGTCACGATGGAATGCCTGTCAAAGTGAGATATACCGTTCCTATCATTTTCAGTCTGCAGGGTGGTGAGAGCACCTCTCAGACTAATGCCCCAGCTGCAAAAATCTCCAAAGCTCCTGAATATGTAGGAGGTGAAAAGGCCTTATATACCTTTTTGGCTCAGAATGTGAAATATCCTACCAATGCTCAAGAAGCTGAACTATGAAAAAGATTATTGCATCAATGACCCTTCTGGTGCTCGTATTGGCGAGTTGTCAGAATAAGGGTTCCAGTTTGTTGTTCGAAGAGAGTCCTGTGGTGGCTGAGTATCAGCAGATAGGCAATGATGGGAAGTCTCTTATGGTGGTCGATTATCAGAAATTCGATCGCAAGCACCCAATAGATTTTCCCCTGAGTGATTTTTGTGATTATAAGTTGGTGAAGTTGGATAGTAGCCATAAGGATTACATGCTAAGTGCAGGTTCACAGATTGCCGCTTCTGAGAACTACATTGTGGCTAAACGCACCAATGAGCTGTTGGTGTTCAGCAAAGACGGCAGCTATCTATTTACCATCGATGGTAAAGATGGACCTGCAGGTTTTGAAGGCTATTGTTGGCAAGCCTCCATCAACGAAGAAGCTGGAGAGATCTATGCTTACTTGTTCCGTAAAATGAAGGTCTATGATTTGAAGACAGGAGCCTATAAGCATGAGATTCTTTACAATAATCCAGATGAGGGCAGCATGGTGCGCTATCCCATTTCTGTCGATTATAAAGACCGTCACATCTTTGCAGCTACTCCATTTGAGGCTGGAGGAACTAAGAAATTTGTGTGGCAGACAGACAAAGACGGCAATGAGTTGAGCTATTTCCCTGCTTCCTACTTCTTCCGCATGAGTTGGGTGGAAGACGTTTATGAGGGGCGTTTCTGGTATGAGGCTCAGCCCGTCGTGACCGTAGTAGATGACGACTGCATGTCTATAGCCATGCCAAATATGGAGGTACCCGTGCAAGACAGCATCTATCACTACTATCCGGAAACCAATAGCTTGGTGCCGTCTGTGGTGATGAAATATCCCGACCCTGCCATGACACCACAGCATTTCCACAACGAGACGCCTTCATTCTTCTATACCATGATCATGGAACCCAACGGCATGTTTGAAGGTGGCGACGGATGGGGCAATCATCCTGTGGCACGTCTGCTGGTAGATAAGAAAACTCTGCGGGGAAGTGCTGTGCAATTATGTTTGGACAAACACGGAATGATAGATATAACAGGTGAACGTACTTGGATTGCTGGAAATTACTATTGGGTGAACATCACTCCAGATAGAATGGATGAGTTGGTTGCCAATAGGCTGAATAGTGGCAAAGCCAGTGAAAGTGACAGAGCGTTTCTGGAATCATTCCTGAAAACCATAGGTCCAGATGACAATAATTTTGTAATAGTGGGGAAACTGAAATAATCTTTTAGAATTTATGAGTATTCTGATATTAATGACTTTCCTACTCCTGCTGGCGAGTTGCCAGCAGCAGGAGGCAGAGCAAGAACTGATCACGGTGGATGTGGCAGCAAGTGTGCCAGAGAAAGAACTCACCGTGCAAGACTTCATGGATGTGGAGTATGTGCCACTGGAAACCAATGATGACTTTGTGGTGCCAAACAATATAGCAGCCATCGGAGAGAGCTACATCGTGATGCGTAGTCGTGGCAATGAAGGTACGCTCTACTTCTTCGACCGTCATAGTGGCAAGGCCCTCCACAAGTTCAATCATCATGGACAAGGTCCAGAGGAATATGCCTATGTGACAGGAGTCATCCTCGATGAGGAGAACCAGGAGATCTTCGTCAATGATGCAGGAACTGCCAAGATGGTGGTATATGATCTGCAAGGGAACTTCAAGCGTAGCTTTGCCCACAGGGAAGGAGGCTACTACATGACAGCAGTCAGCTATGACAGCGACCATCTCATTGTGTATGATACCTCCCAGATGAGCAAAGGCGGAGAACCGCGTGACAAGAACTACTACCTTATTATCTCCAAGGCCGATGGCAGTGTCACTGACGAGATCCCATTGCCCTATGAGACCATTAAGAGTACCATTGTACATAGTGGTGAAGTCGCAGCAGCCTTCAGTGTCGAAGCCATTGTGCCCTATCAGGATGATTTCCTCATCTGTGAAGCTTCTACAGACACCGTCTATCGCTATACCCGTCAGCATGAGCTCATCCCCTTCATGGCAATGAAGCCAACTGAGAATCCTGAGCAGGTGCTGGCCATGGGGGCATCTACCCGCAGGTATCAGTTCTTCACGGCCTTTCGCATGGAACTGATTATGCCACAGATGATGATTCCCTCCACTGCCTTAGTGTTTGATAAGGAAGAGCATCGCCTCTATGAAGTCACTGTTCATAATGCCGACTTCAAGAGTCCTGTAGAAGTGCGGCTAAATGAAATGAATGCTAATTCTGCCACCGCCTATACTGCCATCAATGCCGATAAGATAGTAGAAGCCTATGAAGAGGACAAGCTGCAAGGTTCTCTCCTGGATATAGCTGCAAGCATTGATGAGGAAGACAATCCCGTGATAATGTTCATGAAAGAAAAACGATAATATGCTAATACTATGAAAAACATCTTCCACATCTTCCATCTTCCACTAAGGTAGGTGAATCATGCTTTATCTCGTGGAAGATGTGTGGAAGATGTGGAAGATGATGGTCAAAAAGGGTGATTTTGGCGTGCATTTGTGTGCAGAATGCTCCGTTTTGCTGCCTTGTTTTGCAGCTGAATACGGTTGTTATGTTTGAATCATAGATAGAATAAAGGAATCATGACATGCAAATTCCATCCACTGAACTGTGGACTTAACTGAAAAAGCACCAATTTCCTCCTTCTATATCTATATTTGCCGCAAACTTTTTAAATTGTTTGCGCTATGAGAAGCATTACTTAGCATTACTAGCAAATATGTTCATCTCATCGTGCGACTGAGCCGATAGTTCTTCAAGCTGGCCAAGCCAAATGTGGAATCCCGTGACCCAAGCCATTGTCGTGACGTTGCGGTTGATAACCAACCAGGCATCTTGCTGTAGGGCCTCACTGGTATGCTGTATATGTTTGACTAACGATTCAAAGTCCACGTTCTTGTTCTTTTCTGGTTTGTCCATCTTCGTATATCGTTTGCAAAATTACTACTTTTTTCCGTATTTCACTGGTTTCTTCTGATTGACTTTCCGTCACATGCCATCTTTTCCGCACCCGCTAACTGCTTGTTGATTTCATCTGCCTCTA
>CALAEY010000076.1 GCA_937891085.1 uncultured Prevotellaceae bacterium
TATTTTGTGATGCATTGTAAACTATTATTTCAGTATTGTTATTTATTTTTAATATAAATTGTTTTTTAAAATTAAAAAAGATGGCTTTATCAAATCTTTTTGATTTACACACTAAAGAGAGAACTTTTAGATATTTAAGTTTTCTTTCTGAATCGTTTCTTGATGGCTTATAAGTATCGATACATTTAATCAAATCAACATTTTTAATTTTCTTTTTATCAACTTTAAGTTCGTTAAAATCAACATAAGAAATCATCGCTAAAACTAGAGCGTCCACTTCATTAAAAGACATCTCTTTAAATGTGACATTTTGACATTTATTTAAATAATCTATAACATCCATATGCTTATCTTATCACTTTTATAAATCGTTGCTTACAAATAAATCCATATATTATAAAATTCAAATATTCAGGCATTGATTCTGATAATCTGAAACCTTAAAAACAAGCATGTGTGCAACACATAATTTCTTATTGTGACTTATTGTGACACTTGCTGAAAATCACACTACCATCACCTCTGCAGGCGTGAACTCTAAGTCGTAGCAATGGGCTACAGCCTCGTAGGTCACCTTGCCCAGTGCCATGTTGAGTCCCTTGAGCAGAGCGGAATCCTCCTTGCAGGCACGCTTCCAACCCTTGTCGGCCAGAGCCACCGTGTATGGCTGGGTGGCATTGGTCAGGGCGAAGGTAGAGGTGCGACTCACGGCACCAGGGATATTCGCCACGGCATAGTGCACAATGCCATCGAGGATATAGACAGGGTCGCTGTGCGTGGTAGGAAGACTGGTCTCGAAGCAGCCGCCTTGGTCTATGGCCACATCTACCAGCACGGTGCCAGGTTGCATTAGGCTCAGCATATCGCGCGTGATGAGGTGAGGAGTCTTGTCGCCTGGAATCAGTACGGAGCCTATCACTAGGTCTACATCGGGCAGTTCCTTACGAATCTGCGCCTCAGAAGCATAGAGTGTTTTTACGTTGGCCGGAAGGATAGTGTCAAGGTGGCGCAGGCAGTCAAGGCTCACATCGGCAATGGTCACGTCTGCTCCCATACCGGCTGCCATATAGGCCGCATTGCGTCCCACGCGTCCACCACCCAGGATGAGTACCTTGGCAGGTTTCACGCCAGGTACACCACCCATCAATACGCCCTTGCCACCATGAATCTTCTTGAGATAAGTGGCACCCTCTTGCACAGCCATGCGTCCTGCCACCTCGCTCATGGGTACCAACAGAGGCAGGCTGTGGTCGGCGCGTTCTACTGTTTCGTAGGCTATGCACACGGCACCGCTCTTCAGCATGGCATGTGTGAGCTCCTCATCGGCTGCAAAGTGGAAGTAGGTAAATACCACCTGCCCCTGACGGATGAGTGCATATTCCGGTTCGATGGGTTCCTTCACCTTGACAATCATGTCGGCTTTGGCATAAACATCTGAAATAGAGGGGAGCAACTGAGCCCCAGCAGCTACATACTCGGCATCACTGAATCCGCTGTTTTCGCCTGCCGTTTGCTGCACATACACCGTGTGTCCTTGCTTCACCAGCTGCATCACACCCATGGGGGTCATGCCCACGCGGTTCTCGTTGTTCTTGATTTCTTTTGGGATTCCGATAATCATAGTAATTTAAAATTTAAGGTTATACAGTTTTGTTGTTTTTTTGGTTGTAGCAAAGTTAGCGATTATAGAAAAATTATGCAAGTTTTATGCAGTTTTTTTTGAGCCTTGGGGCTGTTTTTCAACACTCTTCTTGGTTCATGCTTTTTTTTTACTTATCTTTGTTGAAGAAAGGAGAGATGAACAAATGTATAACCATCCTGTAGATGCCCTGAAAAGCTTTCTGTGCCAGATGATGCCGCTGAACGAAAGCGAGCAGGTGCAGATAGAAGCTAATTTCATTCCTGTTACTTTCAAGCGCCGGGAAACAGTTCTGCGTGCTGGTGAACGTTGCAGGTACTACATGTTTGTGGTGCAAGGTTGTCTACGCATGTTTAGCGATGATGAGAAGGGCGTGCGTCACATAATTAAATTTGCACCCGAAGATACGTGGATGACCGATATAGACAGTTTCTTTCATCGCAAGCCTTCGCTCCTCAACATTGATGCGTTGGAAACTACCACCGTGATGTACGTGGAGCTGGAGCCGCTGGTAAGCTCCTTCATGCGTTCGTGGAGGTTATCGAACATTTTTCGTGTGTTGGCCGAAAATGAGTTGGCACTGCTCCAGCAACGTCATCTTGAAACCCTGAGTTCTTCGGCAGAAGAACGCTACCAGCATTTCTGCGACACCTATCCCCAGCTTATCAACCGCATTTCGCAGGCTCAGATAGCGGCCTACTTGGGAGTCAGTCCGGAGTTCCTGAGCCGTATGAAAAGTAAGTTGCTCAGACATCCAAAGGATGTTTTCTTGACATAGGTCAAGGGTAGGTTTGATAGATTCGCACTACCTTTGCAGAAAATAATTCAAAAGACTATGAACAGAAGAGATACTTTGAAATTGCTTGGTAGCCTGCCTCTGATGGCTTTTGGTGCTACACGTGTGAATGCTGCAGAACGTGAGGAGACACATACCACCTCTCAGAATCCGAAGAACATTGTGCTGATATCAGCTGACGGTATGGGGGTGTCCCAATGGCAGGCCGCTATGGTGGCAGCCCATGGCAAGCTGAACCTTGGCCGTATGCAGAGTGCTGGACTGCTGACAACCAATCCTTTAGATGTGTTCTGTGGCGATGCCCCTTCACATAGCACGGCACTGGCCACAGGTGTGAACAGTCATAAGGGAGCCGTCAGTGTGGATATGAACAATATGCCACTGAAGACCATCACTGAATTGGTGAAAGAGAAGAGCTTGGCTGTGGGTATCGTTTCAGCAAACTCGCTGGTAGAGGGCAGCATAGTGCCTTTCGTGGGGCATGCTTCTAACCGCATGGCAGTAGAGGAACTAACTGCTGGCTATGTGGAAGGAGGAATTGATGTGTTCATAGGGGCAGGAAGCGACTACTTCAGCAAGCATATAGATATGCGACCACCAACGCAGGGGCAGGCAGGTGGCGGTTCTGGAGCTGCAGGTGCTGCTGCAGTACAGACTCGTGAACGTGACGACAAGCGCAATCTGCTTATCGAACTGGAAGCTAAGGGCTGGCAGGTGCTCTACAACATAAAGGATATCAGGCAGGTGAAGGGCGGCAAGCTGGCTGGCTTCACAGGAACGCAGATGAACCCGAATATTCAACAGGGCAGGGGAGATATGTTCCCAGCCTCTGTGGAGACTTCCTTGAATATACTGCAGAGCAGCTCTAAAGGCTTCTTCCTGATGGTGGGCGACATGTATGTGGATCGTGCCTCGCATAACGGGCGTCTGGAGTTGCTCTGTGACGAAGCGATGGATTTGGATCGTGCCATTGGCAAGGCACTCGATTTTGCGGAGCGTGACGGACAGACGCTGGTGCTTGTGGTGGGCAGCCCCGAAGCATCGGGAATGAGCCTGGTAGGCGGAAACATGGCCGAGGGTATGGTAGAAGCCAAGTGGTCGATGCCAGGTATGGCCAACCATTCTGGTACCCTGGTGCCCATGTTTGCCTATGGTCCTGGAGCAGACCAGTTCATGGGAGTCTTGGAAAATACGGAGGTGTTCGTAAAGATGAAAAGTATGCTGATTGACTAACTAATAATTATTAGGATATGAAAGGTTTAGAAAAAAGTGCTGAAGAAAAGAATGAGTAACTCTCGTTTACCAAGCCGAAAAAAAACATTGCCCGGATAAAGAAGTAAAGTAAAAATAAATCCTAAATAAGAATTTGCAAAATAAGGAAGAATAGGAAAAAAGCATTATCTTTGCAATTTATAAAGGTATAGATAATGTTTATGAACAAAAAAATGCTCCTCTTTTGCTTGGCAATGGCAGTGCTGACAGGCTTAAAAGCCCAACAACTGACAGCAGAACAGCAGCGTGCTTATCAGCAAATGCTGCGCTTCTCCACAGCACCACGAGTGATAGACTTTACTAAAGTTGTTTCTCCATCCTACAACTATACTTACGAAGAAATTATGGTGGAGGGCGGCGAAGGCTACCAACTGAAGACCTGCATATACAAGCCAGTGGGTGAGGGTCCATGGCCAGTGGTCATCACCCGTACTCCCTATGTTTATTCTGCTCCTGGCGATAATAATCCCAATGGTAGGGCATACGCCCAGCGTGGCATTGCCTTCATCACTCAGTATTGTCGAGGCAAGGGAGGCTCTGAAGGTCCTTATGAGCCTAATGTCAACGAACGTGTAGACGGTTTGGCGTTGGTGAATTGGGTGGCTCAGCAACCTTGGTGCAAGAATGTTGGACTTTTTGGTGAGTCATATACGGCACTCACGGCTTGGATCATCGCAGATGCTGTGCCAGACAAGGTAAAGGGAATCTTCTTGCACCACTATGGTGTAGATCGTCCGCTTTCGGCCTATAGCTATGGATTGTTCCGCCAAGATATCCTTACGGCGTGGGCGATAGACAATGCAGTGGAGATACCTACAAAACCCGAAAAGCCAGACGTGACACGCATCTATTTCGACCAAATGAGCTACATGCCACAGATAGAGATGGATAGGCATTTCTTTGGCGTGATGTTGCCTTGGTATCGCGACTGGATCAGTCATACAGACTACACCGATCCTTACTGGCATCAGGGTGTATGGAACCAACTTCGTGAGATTCCTGCTAAGATCAAGGTTCCTATCGTAGTGGTGGCAGGTCACTTCGATCACCATCAGGAAGGTACCATCTTGGGATACAATCTACTGCCAGAAGAAACCAAGGCAAAGAGCCAGCTGATAGTGGGAGCATGGAACCACTCACACCTTATCACACCACAGATTGGAAAGTTCGACCATGCGATGGATATTGACCTTACCACCTTGCAGTTTAATTGGTTCTACGATCTGTTGGTGAAAGACGAGGCTCCCAAACCATCCGTGCAGGTCTATGCCATAGGCGAAGACCGTTGGCACCAACTTGAAAAATGGCCGCAGAGTGAACCTGATGCTGCCGTGTTCTATCTCACAGATCATAAAGAGGGGAAGGGTTATGCACTCTCTGATCAAGTAGGGCAGGCAGACGGAACCATTGGCTACAGATATGATCCACAACATCCTGTACTCTCTGTAGGTGGAGAGACACTCTTCAATTCTGGGAGCCGTCGTGGCAGTCAGTTGCAACCAGAAGTGGGCTATCGAGACGATGTCATCTCTTTTGTCTCAGAGCCACTTAAAGAACCGCTCCTGCTGGCAGGTAAGGTGAAGGTGGTGCTAAACGTCAGTTCCGACTGTGACGATACGGCTTTCTCGTATAAAATCAGTGAGGTGTTTGCCGATGGAAGTACTTACAATATCCGTACGGGCATCAGTACATTGGGATTCCGTAATCGTCCGCTTGGCGATCGTCAGACCTACACGCCAGGGGAGGTAGTAGAGCTGGATATCGAGGCGCTCCCGATCATGTGGCAGCTTCAAGCTGGCAGTTGCATCCGCGTGGACATCTCTTCTTCCGATTTCCCTCAGTTCAGTATACATTCCAATTATGCTGGTGTCTGGTCTGAGCAGACGCGCACACGTGTGGCTCGACAGACCCTCTATGTGGGAGGAAGATATCAAAGTCGAATAGAAATACCTTTGATGAAATGAGACAATTGCTTCTCTACATATCGCTTTGTTGGTGTACCTTGACGTTACAGGCCCAGAAATACCGTCCACCCATGGATCACACCATCACCTTCGCCGGCAACTATGGCGAGATACGCAGTGACCACTATCATGGCGGGCTCGACTTCAAGACTGGTGGGACCGAAGGCAAGGTGGTGCGTGCCTTGGCCGATGGATACATCTCACGCATACAGGTAAACAGCAGTTCGGGCTTGGTACTCACAGTGATGTTTGAAGATGGCTATTCGGCAGCCTATCGGCATCTGAGCAGTTTTATGGAGCCCATTGCTAGTCGTGTGAAAGCCTATCAATATGAGCACCAGAGTTGGGAGATGGAGCTGCGTCCGTCGCCCGATGAATATCCAGTCAAAGCAGGCCAGCAGATAGCCCGCAGCGGAAATACAGGTTACTCCATGGGGCCACACCTCCATCTGGACATATTTAATGCAGATGACGAATACATCGACCCTCTGCCCTTTTTCCTTAACAAGGTAAACGACCATACGGCTCCCAAGGCCGAGGGCTTCATGCTCTTTCCCCAGCCAGGACAGGGAGTGGTTAACGGCAGTCAGCAGCAGCAGGCTGTGGCTCTCACGCCGCAGAAGCCTGTCACAGCCTGGGGCGTGGTGGGCGTAGGCATCAGGGCCTATGACTATATGGATGGAGTACATAATAAATATGGTGTCAAATTCGTGACTCTCACAGTGGATGGCGACACGGTGTTCCAGAGCACAGTCGACAAGTTTGCCTATGAGGAAAACCGCTACATCAACTCTTGGTGCGAAGGGCAATATATGAAATCATTTATCGAGCCTGGCAATAAGCTGCGCATGCTGCAGGCCTTCAACGGGCGGGGTGGACTCATTGAAATTAATGAGGAGCGCCCCTACAGGCTGCAATATACCTTGAGCGATGCTTTTGGAAACATTTCGAAGGTGAGTCTCACATTGCAAGGCAAGCAGCAGGAGATCGCTCCTCTAGCCTATAGTGAGGAAAATGTGCTGCACCAGGCACAGGTGAATGTGGTGCAGCGGGCAGGGGTGCAGTTGGTTATTCCGCGAGGAGCGCTTTATAAGGATGCCTACCTGGACTATAAGCAGACAGCAGGCAGTGGGGTGGCCGATGTCTATCGTCTTACCCTTGATGCTGTGAAGCTTCATACAGGAGCCGAACTGCAGATTGGGGTGCGCCAGCAGTCCATGGCTGATAGCACCAAGTATTACATTGCCCGTGTGGGAAAGGATGGGCGAAAGAGCAGTGTGGGAGGCACCAATGTCGAAGGGTTTATGAAAGCACGTGTGTTGCAGCTGGGCACGTTTACGGTAGAGGTAGACACAGTGCCGCCCACCATCAAGCCAGTGAATGTGCAGCAATGGCCCAAGTTGGGCAAGGTGACCTTGCAGGCTGAGGATAGCCAAACGGGCATCAGCAGCTATTCAGCCACCATAGACGGGCAATGGGCCCTCCTTGGTAAGCCCAACTCTGTAAACAACCATCTGGTGCTGGAGCTCGACCCGGCTCATGTGACCAAGGGGAAACGCCATGTGCTCTTGGTGACGGTCGTGGATGGCTGTGGCAATGAAACAACAGAGGAATTCAGTTTCGTGTGGTAAAATTATGATAGCGGGTTTTTCCTTAAAATTCGTTGTGAAGAAGAGATAATATAAAACATATAGATATGAAAGCAAGAAAGTTTTTATTAGTGGCGCTGATGGTGCTGATGGCAGTGGGCAATGCTCCCGCCTGCACCAATCTGATTGTGGGAAAGAAAGCTTCGGCCGACGGATCGACCATCGTATCCTATTCGGCTGACTCCTATGGCATGTACGGATTCCTCTATCACTCCAAGGCAGGAGTGCACGAGAAAGACGAAATGGTGGACATCTATGAATGGGACACTGGCAAATATCTAGGCAAGATTCCACAGGCTCGCCAAACCTACAACGTGATTGGCAATATGAACGAGTTTCAGGTAACCATTGGCGAAACCACCTTTGGCGGACGTGAGGAGCTGGCCGACCCACAGGCACTTATCGACTATGGAAGCTTGATCTATCTGGGCTTGCAGCGTTCGCGCACTGCCCGTGAAGCCATCAAGGTGATGACCGACTTGGTGAAGGAATATGGCTACTACAGCGAGGGTGAGTCTTTCACCATTGCCGATCCTAACGAAGTGTGGATCATGGAGATGATAGGCAAGGGTCCTGGTGTGACTGGTGCTGTTTGGGTGGCTGTGAGAATACCTGACGACTGCATCGCTGCACATGCCAACCAGAGC
>CALAEY010000077.1 GCA_937891085.1 uncultured Prevotellaceae bacterium
AAATCCACTAAGTGAATTTTTACTATATATATTTATATATATATATAAATATATATAGTAAAATTTTTAATACCCCATTTCTTGATTCCCAAAACACGTTGTGACGTTGTGACGCGTGACGCTCAGCGGCTCAACCTAGAAGTGGCTAAGAAAAATATTTTTGAAAAAAAAACAACAAAAGTGTTGCGCATCCGAAAATTATACCTACCTTTGTCCCCGTCAAATGTGACGTAATAATTTTGCACGTGCCGTAGAGACAACTTCAACATTTCATTTGCATTATTAAAGCCTTGCAAATGAAATGTATTTTTTTTGTCTAATTTTAAAAAAGAAGTTTACTATGGCAACAAAGTCCTACAAGAAGTTCAAGGGAGAGCTCTCCTATTCTATCACAGAAATCACCCGCGTCATCAGCAAGTGCTCCAGAGGAGAAACAAATCCGTTTAACAAAAAGTTCACATATAGCGTCATGCTGTTCGATGTGCTCAATCTGAATCTGCCTTTCACGTCGAACATAGAAGGGCTGGCCCTTTATAGTCTGCTTGATACTTTTATAGATGTAGAAAAGGCACGTATGCTCATCGACACGAATGCCATTCATCGGCGTTCAAAGGAAGATAAAACCATCGGCAATATATTGGAACACATCTGTAGGCAAATCGCCCGCAGCTCAAACTACGAACACTTTGAACTGACCGATAGAGCCACTTGGTTTTTCACCAAGGTTGTACATTATATGGAAGCCCATTACCCGCTTCCTGAAGATAAAGTCAACCCATGCAACCAGCGCAACGTGTGCAACCCCTGATATAAGGCCTAAAGATGAACAAGCGCTATCCCGTGGTAGGTCTGCGCCATCATGCATGGAGCGACCGCATCCAGCAGCTGGATGAAATCGGTGTGGGTCAGTCGGTGATGCTCAGCGTAGATGCCACCAACCCCGTAGAGCCCAATGCCGTGATAGTATTCATGGGCAAGGCGTTGCTGGGCTACGTGCGCACAGGAGCCGACCGTGCAGAAGCCCGGCGTCGCATAGAGGCCTCTGGCAGCCCCGTACTCATGGGGCACATCGTAGAAGTAGATACCAACCTAAGTATGGTCTGGGTAGAAGCCGATGAAGAGGAAGAGGAAGACGGTGCCGGCCACCTGCATTCGCAGCAAGCCGAGCTGCATGCCTGGCAATACACGGGTCCCGTGCTGCCGATGGATGATGAGACGCGCCTCTTTCACATGCAGGCCGAAGTGCTGCTCATCCAGCTCAGGCAGTGCCACCCGTGGGACTCCGGCATGGCCGAAGCCCTGCAGACTGTGACCGGTGAATGCTGGCGCGATGTGAGTGCCGAGGGCGAAGACCGCCTCAGGCAGATAGCCTCCCTGCTGGAAGCCTATCCCCCAGAGCCGTGTTATCAGGAGGCTGTCCAGCTGGTGCGCCATGCCATCGACGGGCTGGGCAGCGACCATACGCGCCTCTGCCTCTCGCAGCTCATCCTTGACATTGCCCACAGGCAAGAAACGCTCTTCTTCATGCTCCGCCACAGCGAAGCGCTGGAGAAGACCGCTACCCCGCTGCCCCACGAGGTGCCCTGCATGTTTCTGCAAGCCCCCTTGCTCTTCATGGGGACGCTACGCTACAAGCGCCTGAGCAGAGCCAATCTCTGCGGACTCTTCACCCTGCTGACCATGCACATCGTGCTGCTGGAACGCCAGACGGGCAGCCCGCTCACCCTGATCAGCTCTCCTGCGGGCTACAAGCTGGAATGGAGCAGAGATCCGCATGCTGCAGAGCACCCCATGGTAGAAGATGCCCTGAACCGATTCCTGCCTCGGCACTACACCGAGAGCCAGCTCAGCAAGCTGGAGCAGTTGCATGTGTCCAAAAACTCATCGATAGATAATGAGATATATAATAAGTATGTTTGTGTGGATCCGATAGCCCCAAAGCCGTCGGAGGAGGGGAAGCCCAGCCGGAAGGGCCGACCCTCCATTTCCTTATTCGACACACCCGCACAAGAGCATCGGCTCACCCAGCTGCTGCGCCCGTGGCTCAGCAGTCACTACCTGCCCGCCACGCAGCAGATAGCCGTAGGCGGCATCAAGGTGCCAGCCCACGTGGGACTGGCTGCTCTCTACTACGTGCTGACCGACCGCCTGCTGGTGGGAGCACGTGAGAATGTCAGTGCCTTCCACAGCTACCTATCGGGCTTCTTCGACGAGCAGCCCTGCTCCCGTCAGCACCTCAGCCAGGCCTACCGCAAGGTGAAGTGCTGCGGTGTAGAAAGCCTGCGCCAGCTCACCTTGGAGCAGGTGCAGCGTGCCTACGCCAAGTATTCAGACGGCAGCCGTCACCTCTGGCAAGGCCTCACGCCCGATGAGTACACCGCCCAGTGGCAAGGGCTCTACGAAGCCATCGATCAATCGTTATGAATTTTCTGAATGTTACATAATATATAATGTTTGAAGGCTGGTTCGTGAGAATAGGCCTTTTTTGTTGTCAGCGTCACGCGTCACAACGTCACAAGCAGTTTTGGAGGGAGTATCCTAAGGGAGCTTCTGTAGTTCCCTATACAAGCGCTGCACGGGCAAGCCCATGACATTGTAGTAGCTGCCTTCCAAGCCCTCTACGCCCACATAGCCTATCCACTCCTGCACGCCGTAGGCTCCGGCCTTGTCGAAGGGGCGGTAGTGATCTACGTAGTAGGTGATTTCGGCATCGGTGAGGCGTGCAAAGTGTACGTGCGTCTCTACGCTGAAGCTGTGCTGCCAATCGCGGGTGGTAAGGGTGACACCGGTATAGACCTGATGGGTGTTCCCAGAGAGCTTATGGAGCATCTGTATGGCTTCTTCACGATCACTCGGCTTGCCCAGCACCTCGCCTTGGAGCCAGACGATGGTGTCGGCGGTGATCAGCAGCTCATCAGCTGCCATGCTGACACGGTAGGCATCGGCTTTCTCACGAGAGATGTAGAGGGGGATGTCTTCACGCTGCAGGGTGTCGGGGTACGACTCGTCGATATCGGGCAGGGTACGGACCTCAAAGTCGATGCCCAAGCCTCGGAGCAGCTCCTTACGGCGTGGGGAATTGCTGGCCAGAATCACATGATATTTCTCTAAATTCTTCATTCTTCACTCTTCATTCTTCACTCTTCATTCTTCATTCTTCATTTACCAACAGCTATAGACCTCTTCATCTTTCATCCAGAGCCCATTGGCCTTGAGGAACTGCTCCACGATGTCACGCGCCACGCCATATCCTCCGGGGGCAGAGGAGATGTACTTAGCCACAGCCTTCACCTCTGGGGCGGCATCGCTGGGACAGCAGGGCAGTCCACAGACCTTCATCACGGGCAGGTCGGGGATGTCATCACCCACGAAGAGGATTTCCTCGTCGCGCAGACCGTGGCGGTCGCGGAACTTCACATAGTCCACCATCTTCACAGAGGAAGGCAGGTAGATGTCTTCTGGGTCGAAACCCAGGTTGATGTAGCGTCGGCGCACATTGGGCGCATTGCCTCCCGTGATGATGGCCATAGGCACCTTCATCACACAGGCGATGTGGAGGGCATAGCCGTCCTTGATGCTCACGGTGCGCACGGGCAGTCCGTCGGCATCGATAGAGACTACATTGGCACTCAGCACGCCGTCGATGTCGAAGGCGAGCGCCTTGATTTTAGTGAGGTCGTAGTTTATCATTCTGAACAGTAAACATTAAACATTAAACATTAAACGTTATACATTAAACGTTATACATTAAACATTAAACGTTGCGCATTGAACATTAACTATACAGGATGAATCCATCCGGATGGGAACGGCGAAGCCGTTATGTTTAATGTTTAACGTTTAACGTTTAACGTAATCGTTGCTCCCTTCACGCCGCTGGCGGTAGCTTTTAGGGTCACGGTGCCAGCTTCTTCACCACTCTGCACGAGGGCGGTGAGCTGACCGCTGAAGGCGTGCATCTGTGGCTGGTGGAAGAGGTCGAGGCAAGCGGCATCGCCATTGGCAGCGGCTCGGTAGGTACCGGCACCGGTGACTTGGAACTTCACCAGTCGGCCATCGTCTGGGCAGAGGTTGCCGTCCTTATCTACCACACGCACGGTGATGTAGGCCAGATCCTTGCCGTCGGCACTGAGCGTGGTGCGATCGGCCACCAACTCCAAGTGGTGAGGCTTGCCCGCCGTATGCACCACCTGCTCCATAGCCGGGCGCCCTGCGGCATCGTAGGCCACCACACGGAGCTCACCCGGCTCATACTTCACATTGTCCCAGATAAGGCGGTAGCGACGAGTGAAGTTCAGCGTATCCTTAGCCTGCAGCAGCTTATTGGCCTCTGCGGCATCGAGCTTCTTCTGCACGCCCTGGCTCTTGCCATTCACGAAGAGCTCAGCACTTGGGAAGTCAGTATAGACCATCACAGGGGTGACTTGCCCGCGGCGGTTCTTCCACGTCCAGTGGGGCAGGATATGCAGGGTATGGTCATTGCGGTTCCACACGCTGCGGTAGAGGTAGTAGCGGTCTTTAGGGATGCTGGCCAAGTCAATGATGCCGAAAAGGGAACTATGGCTGGGCCATGCATTGGTGTCGTATGGCGTAGGCTCTCCCAGATAGTCGAAGCCCGTCCAGACAAACTGCCCGATGGTCCACTCATGATCGTCGGCCAAGGCGAAATCTACTTCTGGCAGATTGCTCCACCAGCAGAACTCCAGATCGTAGCCAGTGGACTGATGGTCGGGATAGGTGGCACCGGTCTTGATGGCGATAGGGAACTTATACACGCCGCGGGAGCTGACGGTAGAGGCGGTCTCGGAACCCAGCACCAGATTGTGAGGCAACTTCTCGTAGGCTGCCTCGTAGTATTGCGTACGGTAATTCAGTCCGGGGATGTCTATCTGCGCAGCGAAGCCATTGTCGAGGGCGCAGGCCACTTGATCCATACCCAAGGTGACAGGACGTGTAGGGTCTTCGCGGTGGCAGATGTCTTGCAGCATGCGGGCCACCTCCAGACCACCGGGCTGGCACTGTGAAGGCACCTCGTTGCCGATGCTCCAAATCACCACGCAAGGATGATTACGGTAGTTGTGCAGCATATTCACCATGTCTTTCTCTGCCCACTCGTTGAAGTAGCGGTGGTAGCCGTTCTCGCACTTGGCGATGTCCCATTCATCAAACGGTTCTATCATCATCATGAAGCCCATCTCATCGCAAAGGTCTACCAGCTCAGGCGCAGGCATGTTGTGGCTGGTACGCACGGCATCGCAGCCCATGTCTTTCAGGAGGGTGAGCTGGCGGCGCAGGGCAGCCACATTCACGGCAGCTCCCAGCGGACCGAGGTCATGATGGTTGCATACGCCTTGGAACTTGCGCAGCTGGCCATTCAGGAAGAAGCCCTTGTCTGGCACATACTCTATGCTGCGTATGCCGAAACGGGTGGTATAGGTATCTTTCTTCACGCCATCGACGTAGATCTCTGAGACAGCCTGATAGAGGCTGGGGCTCTCTGGGCTCCATAGCTCAGGCTGATCTACGGTGAGGTTCTGCTCAAAGACGGTGCGTTGGAGCATGCTCTGGGTATTGTCCTTTACGGCCACTTCCCTACCCGACGGCGACAGGATGCGGGTGCGCATGCGTACCTCAGCATCGCCCACCTGCTCCATGGTGGTGAGCAGCTTCACGGTGGCGTAGGCCTGCTCCACATGGGGGGTGATGACCTGCGTGCCCCAGACGGGAACATGCACATCTTCGGTCTGAATCACATGCACATTGCGGTAGAGTCCGGCACCAGGGTACCAGCGTGAGGAGAGCGGCAGGTTCTCCAAGCGGACAGCCAGCAGATTGTCGGTACCATTCTGATTCAGGTAAGGGGTGACATCGCAGTAGAAGGAATTGTAGCCGTAAGGCCAGAAGATGGCTTCCTGCCCATTGACATAGACACGCGCTTCACTCATGGCACCATCGAAGAGCAGGGTGACATGCTTCTGCGGATCGGCTTGGAAGGTGTTACGATACCAGCCCACACCCACGTAGGGCAGTCCGCCCGTTCGGCCTGTCTTGGTAGAGGCCTCGGTCTCACCGTTCTGAGTCACAGCCACATGCTGCAAATCGTTCGTTCCGCCGAAAGGGCCATACACCGCCCAGTCGTGCGGCACGGTCACAGTCTGCCAGGCGGCATCATCATAGCCCACCTGCTGAGCACCAGCCTGCTCGCCCTTTGTGAATTTCCAACCTTTCTCCAGCGTATATTCACTGCGCTGTGCCTGCAATCCCACTGCCATGAAGCAGCAAATCGCCATCAACAAAAACTTCCTCATCGTATCTATGCTTTTAATTTTTTTTGTAAAGATAATTATTTTATCGCAGATGCATACGTTCGTACCTAAAAATTACTACATTTGCACGTAGAATATGATGTAATCTTATCACCAAAGACCATGCCGACACCACAACTGACCATAAAGGACATAGCCCGTGAGCTGAACGTATCTCCGTCTACCGTGTCGAGGGCGCTGCAAGGGCACCCCGGCATCAGCCAGCAGACACGTGAGCGCATACAGCAATATGCCCGCGAGCACCATTTCAAACCCAATCAGCTGGCTGTGGGACTGCGTTCGCGCAGCAGTCGGCTCATCGGCATCATCGTCCCTGATTTCACCAATTACTTCTTCGCCTGTGTGCTGAGCGGCATTGAGTCGGCAGCATCGAAGGCAGGGTATCGCATCATGGTGGCGCAGAGCAACGACGACTACCACCGCGAGGAGGAAATAGCGCATGCGTTTATGGAGGCCAGGGTGAGCGGGGTGATCACCTCGCTGGGAAAGCAGACCACCAACTACCAGCACTATAAGGAGCTGATGGATCTGGGCATACCGGTGGTGTTCTACGACCGCATCAGTACCGACCTACCCACCGACCGCGTGGTGGTGGACGACTATGCAGGAGCGTATGCCGCCGTGGAGCACATGATCAAGACGGGATGCAAGCACATCTATTTCTACAGCTCACCACCTCATCTGGAAATCACCAAGAACCGCCGCAATGGCTATCTGGATGCCATGCATAAGCACGGCTTCCAAGTGACGCCAGACATGATGCCGCTGTGTGACAATCGCCAGGATGCCATCAGGCTGACGCAGGAGATACTGAAGCGGGATCCTAAGCCCGATGGTTTCTTTGCCGTGAACGATATGACGGCGGCGGGCATTCTCTATGTCTGCAAGCACGTGGGGCTGAAGGTGCCGGAGGAGGTGTCTATCTGTGGGTTCTCAGGCGATGCCATCTCTGAGACCACCGACCCACTGCTCACCACCGTGGAGCAAAACGGTCAGGAGGTGGGTCAGTGTGCCTTCCAGCTCCTTCAGCACCGCCTCAACGGTGAGGAGCATGCCAGCAAGATGATCGTCCGCACGAAGTTGCTGCTGAGAGGAACGACGAAGGAAAATTGAGAAATTGAGAGATTGAGAAATTGAGATATTACAGAGCCAACACGCTAAAACGCCAACATGCTGAAGAGGACGAAGCCGACTTTCTCAATATCTCAATATCTCAATATCTCAATATCTCAATATCTCAATAAATATAAAATAAAAGGAGGAATAGCTAAATGAAGACAAAGCCTGATTTGAGTTTTTGGAAACTATGGAACCTTAGTTTCGGATTTTTCGGAGTGCAGATAGCCTATGCCCTGCAGAGTGCCAATATCTCACGTATATTCGCTACGCTGGGAGCAGACCCGCATGACCTGAGCTATTTCTGGATCTTGCCTCCGCTGATGGGTATTCTGGTACAGCCCATCGTAGGAACGCTGAGTGATAAGACTTGGACGCGCTTCGGCCGCCGCATACCTTATCTATTTATAGGTGCTGCCGCTGCAGTGCTGGTGATGTGCCTACTGCCTAATGCGGGCTCCTTCGGAATGGCGGTATCTACGGCTATGATCTTCGGCCTTTTCGCACTGATGTTCCTCGATACAAGCATCAACATGGCGATGCAGCCGTTCAAGATGCTGGTGGGCGACATGGTGAACGAGAAGCAGAAGGCCAAGGCCTACTCCATCCAGAGCTTCCTCTGCAATGCCGGCTCACTGGTGGGCTATGTTTTCCCCTTTGTTTTCACGGCCATCGGCATTGCCAATACGGCACCTTCTGGCGTGGTGCCCGACTCGGTGATCTACTCCTTCTACATAGGTGCTGCCATCCTCATCCTCTGCGTGATCTACACCACCCTGAAGGTAAAGGAGTGGAATCCTAAGGAGTATGCGGAGTATAACCCTGTATCAGAGGTGAAGGAAGAGAGTGCCAACTGGATCACTCTGCTGAAGAATGCGCCTGCTACGTTCTGGAAGGTGGGACTGGTGCAGTTCTTCTGCTGGGCAGCCTTCATGTATATGTGGACCTACACCAACGGTACCATTGCAGACACGGTATGGAATACCACCGATGTGGCCTCTGCCGGCTATCAGGAGGCGGGCAACTGGGTAGGCGTGCTGTTTGCCGTGCAGGCCATAGGCAGTGTGGTGTGGGCCGCCATCCTTCCGCAGTTCAAGAACGTGAAATTCGCCTATGCACTGAGCTTGGTACTGGGTGGCATCGGCTTCGCCATGGTGCCGTTCATCCATGACCAATATATGCTTTTCCTGCCGTTCATCTTGATAGGATTCGCTTGGGCAGCCATGCTGGCTATGCCGTTTGCCTTAGTGACAAACGCCCTGCAGGGTTACGGCCACATGGGGGTATATCTGGGACTCTTCAACGGCACCATCTGTCTGCCTCAGATCATAGCAGCTGCCCTGGGTGGCGTGATTCTGGCGATGGTAGGCAGCGCCCAGCGCAATATGATGATCATCGCAGGAATACTGCTCGTCATCGGTGCAGTCTGCGTGTTCTTCATCCACGAAAAGCAGAAGGAAGATAATCAATGATATCATGAGCGGTGAGTGAAACCTCGCCCAGATTGGCAGCAGCCATATCAGCAGCAAGGCCATGGATGTAAACGCCTAAACGGGCAGCATCTATGGCCTTGATGCCTTGGGCCAGCAGGGCGGTGAGAATGCCTGTGAGCACATCACCGCTGCCACCAGTGGCCATGCCAGGATTGCCCGTAGGATTGAACCAGCACTGCCCAGCCGTGTCTATCACGGCGGTATAGGCACCCTTGAGGACGATGCAGACCTGTGCCTCTCGTGCCAGTTCACGGGCTTTCTGCAAGCGCTGGAAACTATTCTGACTGCGCCCTACCAGTCGGTCCATCTCGCCTGGATGCGGAGTGATGATGCTCCCCAGCGGAAGATTGTAGAGGTGCTCACGCTCCTCACCCAGAATGTTGAGCGCATCGGCATCCAGCACCAGCGGTATATCGCAATGGTCTAATAGCTCCAACAAGGCGGCACGGGTATCTTCATGCTTTCCGAGGCCAGGCCCTATGCCCACGACATTGTAGGCATCGGTAAGCGGAGCTTCGGCGAAATGATCGGAGTGTATGTCTATCTGCGTCATGGCCTCAGGCACTGCCGTTTGGAGCATCGGATTGTTGCACTGCGGCACGTGCACCGTGAGCAGCCCCACCCCACTGCGTAGGCAGGCACGGGCAGCCAAGATGGAAGCGCCTGCCATGCCCAACTTACCTGCAATGAGCAACGCCCTGCCGAAATCGCCCTTATGGGCAAAGCGGGCACGGGGCTTCAGCAGTCCGCGCACATCATCTGCCTCCGTGATAGCATAGGGTGTAGGTGTCTGCTCGATGCCCTGTGGGTGCAAGCCGATATCCAGCACCTTCCACTCCCCTACTTTCTGCGCATTCTCAGGCAGAAGGAAAGCCAACTTCGGAAACTGGAGCGTGAGGGTGAGATGGGCATTCATCACCTGCGCCATGGTATTGTAGGTATTGTCTTCTCCCATCAGTCCAGACGGCACATCGATGGCAACCACATAGGCGGGCGAGGCATTGACATAGCGCGCCACAGAGGCGAAGCCTCCTGCCAGGGGCTTATTGAGCCCACTGCCAAAGAGACCGTCTATCACCACATGTTCTGCGGTGAGCACAGGCGGGGTGAACTGACTGGTCACCTCATGAAACTCCACCTCGCTGAGCTGCGAGAGTCGGTTGCGATTGGTCTGACAGCAAGGCGATAGGGAGCCCTTCACATTGAAGAGGTAGACTGAGAGTCGGTAGCCCCGCTCCGCCATCAGGCGTGCCACAGCCAGGGCATCACCTCCATTATTGCCAGGACCTGCAAAGACCACAAAAGGCACCACTGGAGCGAATCTGCTGCAGATCTCCCCTGCCAAAGCCTGCGAGGCCCGTTCCATCAGGTCGATCTCTGCCACCGGCTCATGCTCTATGGTATAGGCATCGAGCTTCTTCACGCTGGATGTTGGAAATATTTTCTTCATACAATGGCGAAGATACGCCAAAATATGGTAAATACAAAAATTATTTGTAACTTTGCACATCTTAAATTTTCGTTATCATGGAAACAATACATATAAAAGACAGAGACTTCAAGGTGTCTATCAAGGAAGAAGACATCTTAAAAGAGGTTGACAGGGTGGCAGCTGAGATCAATCGTGACTTGGAAGGCAAGAATCCGCTCTTCCTATCAGTGCTGAACGGTTCATTCATGTTCACATCCGACTTGATGAAGCGCATCACCATTCCTTGCGAGATTTCATTTGTGAAGATGTCTTCCTATCAAGGCGTGAACTCCACAGGCAAGGTGCGCGAGATGATAGGCGTCAGCGAGGATCTCAAGGGACGTACCGTAGTGATCGTGGAGGACATCGTAGATACGGGTTACACCATGAAGCACATGCTGGAGACGCTGAGCACCTACGGGCCTGAGTCTGTACACATCGCTACGCTGCTGGTGAAGCCAGAGAAGCTGAAGGTGGATCTCAACATAGAGTATGCAGCCATGAAGATTCCAAACGCCTTCATCGTGGGCTATGGTCTGGACTATGATGGATTCGGACGAAATTATAAGGACATTTATACTGTTGTGTAAAATGCAAAAATGCAAAAATTAAAATATTAGAAATATGCTGAACATTGTAATTTTCGGTGCTCCGGGCTCAGGCAAGGGCACACAGAGTGAAAAGATTGTAGAGAAGTACGGTATCAACCACATTTCTACGGGTGACGTGCTTCGCGCAGAGATTAAGAACGGTACGGAACTGGGTAAGACAGCAAAGAGCTACATCGACCAGGGCCAGCTGATTCCAGACAGTCTGATGATAGACATTCTGGCCAGCGTATTCGATAGCTTCAAGGATAGCAAGGGCGTGATTTTCGACGGTTTCCCACGCACCATCGCTCAGGCAGAGGCTCTGAAGCAGATGCTGAAGGATCGCGGTCAGGATGTGAGCGTGATGCTCGATCTGGACGTGCCAGAGGATGAACTGATGACTCGCCTCATCAAGCGTGGTCAGGAGAGCGGCCGTGCCGATGACAATGAAGAGACCATCAAGAAGCGCCTGGTAGTTTACCACAGCCAGACTGCCCCACTGATCGACTGGTACAAGGCTGATGGCAAATACCAGCACATCAATGGCTTAGGCGCACTCGACCGCATCTTCGGCGACATCTGCGCTGCGATTGATAAAGTAAATTGAGATATTGAGAAATTGAGATATTGAGATATTGAGAAATTCGGCTTCGCCTTTTCAGCGTTTAGCAAGTGAGCGTAGTTCTATCCGAATGGTAATCTCTCAATATCTCCATCTCTCAATCTCTCAATAATAATAAAAAAAAAGGTGGCAGAATCCAATTTCGTTGATTATGTGAAGATCTATTGCCGTTCTGGAAAGGGTGGCAAAGGCTCCACACACATGCACAGGGCAAAGTACATGCCAAAGGGTGGTCCCGATGGTGGTGACGGTGGTAGAGGCGGACACGTGATACTGCGTGGCAACCGCAACTACTGGACGTTGCTGCACCTGAAGTTCAACCGCCACATCTTAGCCGGCAACGGTGAGAACGGCTCGCAGGACAAATGTACAGGCAAGAAGGGAAAAGACCAAATCATCGACGTTCCCTGCGGCACTGTGGTCTATAATGCAGAGACTGGCGAGTATGTATGCGATGTGACTGAAGACGGTCAGAAAGTGATTCTGCTGCGTGGAGGCAAGGGCGGCTGGGGCAATGTGCACTTTGCCACTGCTACCCGTCAGGCACCCGACTTTGCCCAACCAGGCGAGCCGATGCAGGAGATGATGGTGATTCTGGAGCTGAAGTTGCTGGCAGACGTCGGCTTGGTGGGTTTCCCGAATGCGGGCAAGAGCACCCTGCTGGCTTCCATCACAGCTGCCAAGCCTAAGATAGCCAACTACCCTTTCACCACGATGGAGCCCAACCTTGGCATCGTGAACTACCGCGACGGAAAGTCGTTTGTGATGGCTGATATCCCTGGCATCATCGAGGGGGCAGCCGAAGGGCGAGGCTTAGGCCTGCGTTTCCTGCGCCACATAGAGCGCAACTCCCTGCTGCTCTTCATGGTACCTGCCGATGCCGATGACATCGCCAAGGAGTATGACATCCTGCTTAATGAAGTGGTGAAGTTCAACCCTGACATGGCAGACAAGACCCGTGTGCTGGCCATCACCAAGTGCGACATGCTGGATCAGGAGCTGATGGATGAGATAGAGCCTACCCTGCCCGAAGGCATTCCGCATGTGTTCATCTCTTCTATCACCGGACTGGGCATCCAGGTGCTGAAAGACATCCTCTGGGAAGAGCTGAACAGCGAGAAAAACCGCTTGCTGAGCAATGGTGAGGAACTGGCACATCGCTCTAAGGAGATCAGCTATATGCGTCAGGAGATGGAAGACGAGGGCGAGGCAGAAGACATCCTGCCACCAGATGCAAAGCCTACTTACGAAGACTATTCCGAAGAGTTCTGGGATATCGAAGAAGACTTGAAAGGCTTCAAGTAAGTGCTTCGGATTCTCCACTCCGCTGGATACAGATTATTGGCACGTGAACCAAGGTTCTTCACCAGACCGAGGGGTACGTGCCTATTTGTTACCACCACATAGCCTCGCGGTGCCTCAGGCAGGCTGAGCACCTCCCTACGCAGGTAGGCTATCGCCTGCTCCTCCGTCAGCTCCACCTGCGGGAATGCTTCCTTCTGATAAAGGATAGAAAGTACCAGATCATGTGCGGGAATCAAGTCGCGCCCTTTCACTTCTGCGACCTTTACACCCGCTTTGAGGATGCGCAGCGAGCCTCGAAAGGCAGCGAGCAAAGAAGCGTATTCGCGTGGAAAGGCATAGAGCATATCCCCCTCCGCAAGCACCTCACGTTCAGAGCTATCTACCCAAGAAGCAGCTTGTTTCAAGGCCTCCTTTGGCAGCGGATTGGCTTTCTGCTTCTCTTTCTTCTTGGGCAGACGAGGACTGAAGGCCCTATAGTCTTCTTCCGCCTTTCGAAGCACAGCCATAAAGAAGCCTTCTCCCCTAGTGCAATGAGGAAGGAAGCGATAAACAGGCATATTCTCCTGCGTCAGACTGCCCGTGATGCCCCATGCTTGCGGCACTTCCACAGGCAATACGTCTGCGCCAAGTTCGGAGGCAATCCACGCCACATTCTCCTCGTCTTCATGCGCATTGAAGGTGCAAGTGCTGTAGATCAGCAGTCCGCCAGGCTTCAACGAGGGCCAGATATCTGCCAAGATGCGACGCTGACGCTGCCAGCAAAGTGCCACATTCTCAGGACTCCACTCCGTGACGGCCGTTTCATCCTTGCGGAACATGCCTTCACCAGAGCAAGGCACATCAGTGAGTATCACATCGAAGAGGTTCTCCAGGGGTGTGAAAGCCGACGGATCATTACCCGTCACCACCACATCGGCACTCCCCCACTTCGTGATGTTCTCTGCCAAAATCTGCGCACGTTGGTGCATTATCTCGTTGGCTATCAGCAGACTGCCCTTAGGCAATAGGCTCAGCGCGTGCGTGCTCTTGCCACCAGGAGCCGCGCAGAGGTCGAGCATGCACACGGGCTGCTGCACATAGCGGCGCATCACCTGCTCCAGAAACATCGACGAAGCCTCTTGCACATAGTAGCACCCCGCATGAAACAGCGGGTCGAAGGTGAATGACGGGCGCTGAGGCAGATAGCGGCCATCAGCACACCAAGGCACCTGCGTAGCGCCCTCCAATGCGAGCGTGGCAGGCTTCTGTCTATTCTGCCTGATGCTCACCACTGGCTCTGTCTTCAGTGCCTCCACCAGCTGCTTGGTTTGCTCTGCGCCCAACAGCTCTTCCGTCTGCGCTATGAATGCTTGAGGTAGGTTCATCTGATTATCTCTTTTCTGAATACAAAGATAATAAGTTTTTTCATAATAAAACATATCACTTACCAGACTCATTACCTCATTTAGAGTTGATAAAAACAAAAATAGACTACAATATGATTTTTTCTCAAAAAAAATGCAGAGATTTGCAACCAAATGCATCTGGGCGTCGTCTAATGTGCAGAAATTAAACGTTAAACGTTGGAGGACATTAAACGTTAAACGTTAGACATTAAACATTGAACATTATACATTAATTATAAAAAGAGGAACAAGATATGAAAAGAGTGATTTTAATGATGGTGGCTATGCTGACGATGATTACCGTAGCTAATGCCAAGGAAAGACTGGTCTATCAGACTGACAGCATCACTGGTGAGAGACTGGTGATAGAGGTAAACGACACTATGCGCAACGGACATGCGGAAGTGGATACGCTGAGCATCACCCGCTACCCTGCCAAGAGCAATTCGACGGTGCACATAGACTATGACGATGATGACAGCGAACTGGAGCAAGTTAGCAAGTTCCTGAACAAGAGCGGTTGGGCCATTGTCCTGATAAGCGTAGCATCCATCTTCGCCATCTTCATAGGCCCGCTGCTTGTCATCGCCCTCGTATTCTACTATCGCCACAAGAATCGCAAGGCGAGGTATGAACTGGCTGCCAAGATGATAGAAAAGGGCGAGCCCCTGCCTGCCGATCTGGAGGATTCTGTACGAGGACTGAGCGACATGGAGAGCAAAGGCATCAAGAACATGTGCATAGGCGCAGCGGTGACCATCTTCATCTGGGCACTGACAGACAGCTTCGGACTGGCTTGCATCGGCTTGATCGTATTGGCCAACGGTGTGTCTCAATACATCATCGCCCGTCGCACCAAGGAGACTGAAGACTCTGTGGAGATGCGCAAGCTGAAAGAAGAAGTGGAAAGGCTGAAGAAGCATCACGATGACGACATCGAAACCCCTGACGTGGAAGAAGTTAACCTATAAAAAACAAAGAGCAGAAAGCTACACATGGAGCAACTGAGCGACATAGCTCTGGTCACACAGGTACTGCTGACGCACAATACCCGTGCGTTCGACAAGCTGGTGAGGAAATACCAATCACCCATACGACGGTTTTTCCTCAACCAGACTTGTGGCAATAAGGAACTGAGTGACGACTTGGCGCAAGACACGTTTCTGAAGGCCTACACCAATCTGGCATCGTTCAGAAACCTGGCAAATTTCTCCACGTGGCTCTATCGTATTGCATATAATGTTTTTTATGATTATATTCGCAGCGTGAAACAAACTGAAGACCTGGAGACGGCCAGTGTAGATGCCTCACTGAGCACGGAGCAGGATGACTTCGGACAGAAAGCAGACGTCTATCAGGCCCTGGGCCGACTGAAAGAGATAGAACGCACCTGCATCACTCTTTTCTATATGGAAGAACTAAGCATAGACAAGATAGCAGGCATCACTGGCTGCCCCTCAGGGACAGTGAAAAGCCACCTGAGCCGTGGCAAGGAGAAGATGGCTCAATACTTAAAGAAGAATGGATATGGTAGATAAGGACGACATATTACTGAAAGACTTCCTGCAAGCCAACAAGCAGGAGGTGGCGGACAATGGGTTTTCACGCCGCGTGATGAACCGACTGCCTGAACGCAGGGCTGTGCTGCTGAGCTACGTGCTCTCAGCAGTGAGCCTCGTGCTGGCAGTGGCCCTCTTCTACGTGCAAGGTGGTGTGGGCATCGTGAGCAATGCCCTCAGGGAGGTATTCCAAAACATCTCCTTCAGCGGCAATCTTTCTACCCTCAATGGCACGGAGCCTTGGACATTAGCCGTGGTAGCAGTGGTTTTATTGTTCATGGGGTATGGAAAACTGGTCAATATGTCCGAATAGTTTTCACCTCGCCTTTGATATTTGATGCAGAAATAGTATTTTTGCATCCGTAAAAAGGTAAAAAGGTGAAAAAGCATATTCTATTACTCATATTTCTCACACTTTGGGGGCTGAATGCGGGGGCACAGACAGCTAATGCACTGATGCTGCAATACCTCACAGACATGGGGGTGGACATCACTACGCACAATCATGTGAAGCTCTTCTTCAATGGACACGATAAGTTCGAGGACTTGTTTCACTACTTCCGTCAGGCGAAAGAAAACATCAATCTGGAATATTTCAACTTCCGCAACGACTCCATTGCCAATCTGACCTTCGACATTCTGGGTGAGAAGGTGAAGGAGGGCGTGACGGTGCGTGCCATGTTTGATGCCTTCGGAAACTCCAGCAATAACCAACCGCTGAAGCGTGACCACATGAAGGCCATCCGTGAGAAAGGCATCGAGCTGGTGAAGTTCGACCCCATCGTCTTCCCTTGGGTGAATCACATCGTGCCACGCGATCATCGCAAAATCGTGGTGATTGATGGTAAGGTGGGCTATACGGGTGGCATGAACATAGCCGACTACTATGTGAATGGCTTGGAAGGCATCGGAGCCTGGCATGACATTCACATGCGCATAGAGGGCGAGGCCGTGGCTAAGCTGCAAGACATCTTCCTCACTACCTGGAATAAGGAGACAAAGCAGCAGGTGGGCGGAGAGGAGTTCTATTACGAGCCTACCACTTGGCCCGACAGCCTGAACACCACGATGGCCATTGTGAACCGTGCCCCCAAAAAGACGCCTAAGCACATACGCAGAGCTTACGCTCATGCCATCGACGTGGCGCAGGAGAAAGTGCAGATCATCAACCCCTACTTCGTGCCTACACATCTGGTGCGCAAGGCTCTGAAAAACGCCATCAAGCGCGGCATCGACGTGCAGATCATGCTGCCTGCCAAGTCGGACATCCCCTTCACGCCTGATGTGGCTGAATATGTAGCGCACAAGCTGATGAAGAAGGGTGCCAAGATCTACCTGTTCAACGGTGGTTTCCACCACTCCAAGGTGATGATGATAGACGATGATTTCTGCACCGTGGGCACTGCCAATCTGGACAGCCGAAGCCTGCGCTACGACTATGAAACCAATGCCTTCATCTTCGACAAGCAGGTGACCAAGCAACTGACCGATCTCTATGCGAGGGACCTTCAGAACTGCACCACGATGACGCCAGAGTATTGGAAGCAGAAAAAGGGTGGGAAAAAATTCGCAGGCTGGTTCGGAAATTTGCTCACTCCTTTCTTATAATCTGAAAAATCACTATCTTTACGGGCAAAAGAAGACTTATGAAACAATACTTAGACATACTGCAGCGTGTGCTGGATGAAGGCGTGCATAAGGAAGACCGCACTGGCACAGGAACCATCAGTGTTTTCGGGCATCAGATGAGGTTCAACTTGGATGACGGCTTTCCTTGCCTCACCACGAAGAAGCTGCACCTAAAATCCATCATCTACGAACTGCTGTGGTTTCTTAGAGGTGATACCAACGTGCATTGGCTCCAAGAGCATGGCGTGCGCATCTGGAACGAGTGGGCTGATGAGAACGGAGAGTTGGGCCCTGTTTATGGACACCAATGGCGTGCCTGGCCCGATTATAACGGTAAGCCAATCGACCAGATTAAGCAGGTGGTGGAAATGATAAAGCATAATCCAGACTCTCGTCGCATGATAGTGAGCGCTTGGAACGTAGCAGAGGTGAACAAGATGGCTCTGCCTCCTTGCCACACCATCTTCCAGTTCTATGTAGCCAACGGCCGATTGAGCCTGCAACTTTATCAGCGCAGTGCAGACCTCTTCCTTGGCGTGCCATTCAACATCGCCTCTTATGCTTTGCTACTGATGATGATGGCTCAAGTAACAGGATTGAAGGCAGGCGACTTCGTTCACACCTTGGGCGATGCGCACATCTATTCTAACCACATAGAGCAGGTGAAGCTGCAGCTCACACGCGAGCCACGCCCACTGCCTAAGATGCACATTAACCCTGACGTGAAAGACCTGTTCGATTTCCGTTTTGAGGATTTTGAGCTGACAGACTATAACCCTTGGCCACACATCGCAGGTGTGGTGGCTGTCTAACCCGTAAAGACCATGATTTCCATCATCGCCGCCATCGACCAAAACAGAGCATTGGGCTATAAGAACCAGTTGCTATTCTACCTGCCAGCCGACCTGAAGCATTTCAAGGCACTGACCACAGGACATACCATCGTGATGGGCCGTAAGACGTTTGAATCACTCCCTAAGGGTGCACTTCCAAACCGTCGTAACATCGTCATCTCTACCCATCGTGACCTCAGTTATTCAGGCGCCGAGATTTACCATTCTCTTGAGGAGGCATTGGCACATTGCGAAGCAGACGAGAAGATCTACATCATTGGCGGTGCCAGTGTGTATAAGCAAGCCATGCCTCTGGCCGATGAGCTCTGCATGACACTGGTGGATGCTGCTGCCCCCAAGGCTGATGCCTACTTCCCTCCTATCGACACAGAAGTATGGGAAGAAAAAAGCAGGGAGCCTCATCAAGCAGACGAGAAGCATCCCTGCGATTATGCATTCGTGAACTACGAGCGGAAGACGACTCCTACTCTGTAGCCATATCTATTTCTGGTAATTCATCGGCACTGTCGTCTGCCAAGGCAGGACTCAGCTCGATAGGCATCTGACGCTTCAATGCCTCATGGAATGAAATCAAGGTCTCTGTGCGCGCCAAGTTGAGTGGCTGCAATTTGTCATGGATGATGCTGAGCAGGTGGTGGTTATTGCGTGCATAGAGTTTGATAAACATATCATACTTGCCCGTAGTATAGTGACACTCTACCACCTCTGGAATAAGCGACAGCTTCTCAATCACCTCCTCGAAAGAAGATGGATCCTTCAGATACAAACCGATATAAGCACATGTCTCATATCCCACTTTCTCAGGATCAATAACAAATTGTGACCCTTTCAAGATACCCAAGTTGGTAAGCTTCTGAATACGCTGATGAATAGCTGCGCCAGACACATTACAAGTTCTCGCTACCTCAAGGAATGGAATGCGGGCATTGTTCGCAATCAACTTCAAAATCTGCTCATCAAGAGCATCTAACTGATGATGTCCCATAAAATTATTATTAGTTCAATATTCGTAATAAATTATTTTCAACCTTTCAGGTCAACAAAGTTAAAGAAAAATTTGTCTATAACTATCATTTTGCAAAGATTTTTTTTGCCAAATCGACATTTTAGAAATTTATGTTATATCTTTGGGGTAGTAATAAACTGTAATCTTATGAAAAAGGTAATAATTTTTATGATGGCCGTTTGCAGCCTGCTCACCTTAAGCGCCCAGCAGTTTGACGATTATTTCGAGGACAAGACGCTGAGGATAGACTACATCTTCAATGGGAATGCAGAGAGGCAGGAGATCAGTCTGGACGGCTTAGTATCACTGCCTGGATGGGCAGGACGCAGGACGAGGTTGGCGGAGCTTCCGCTTGAGGGTAATGGTCAGATCATCGTGAGAGACAGTGTTTCGAAGCAAGTCATCTACAAGACATCGTTCTCTACCCTATTCCAAGAATGGATGGAGCTTGATGAACCATCCAGAGTGACAAAGGGCTATGAGAATACGTTCTTGGTACCTTATCCTAAGCAGACAGCTGAGATGGAGGTTGTACTCTTCGGGTTTGACCGCGAAGTGAAGGCACGGATGAAGCACATGGTGGATCCGAAGGATATTCTGATACATCAAAAGGGGCTCACACACATCACGCCACATAAGTACATCTATCAAGGTGGAACACCTGAGAAATGCATCGATGTAGCCATATTGGCAGAGGGCTATACGGCAGCAGAGATGGATACGTTTTATAAAGATGCGGAGATAGCCGTGGAGAGCATGTTCAGCCATGAACCATTCAAGAGCATGCAGGACCGCTTCAATTTCGTGGCTGTAGCCAGCGAATCGGCTGACAGCGGCGTGAGCATTCCAAAGTATGGCGACTGGAAGAGTACGGCTTTCGGCTCTCATTTTAGCACTTTCTACTCCGACCGCTACCTAACAACCTCACAACTGAAGTCCGTACATGACGCTCTCGCTGGTATCCCTTACGAACACATTATTATATTAGCCAATACGGCCGAATATGGCGGTGGAGGTATCTACAACTCACTCACCCTTACAGCTGCCCACCATCCAGATTTCAGGCCCGTGGTAGTGCATGAGTTCGGACATAGCTTTGGAGGACTGGCCGACGAGTATTTCTACAATGACGATGTGATGACAGACACCTATCCTACGGGTGTAGAACCTTGGGAGCCTAATGTAACCACTCTGGTGGACTTCGATTCCAAGTGGAAGAAACTATTGTCAAAGGACACCCCAATCCCAACGAGTGCCGACGATAGAGACCGCATCATTGGCGTCTATGAGGGCGGAGCATACTCCAGCAAGGGCATCTATCGAGGAGCATTCAACTGCCGTATGCGTACCAACCACTACCCTACTTTCTGTGCCGTATGTGAGCACGCATTGATGGAGATGATAGACTTCTACACCAAATAAATCAAACTGAAATTGAAACTAACTGAAACAAAAAGAAGGTCATTGATTCTCAATGACCTTCTTTCAATATATGTAATCAACTAATTACTGTTTTTTAGCAGCAGAATAGTTAATCTTCAAAGCATAAGCCCTACGAAGTGCTTCCTTGATATCAGTAACGATACCCATCTTGGTTTCGCGGTCCACCTTCAGAGAAACAGTCATCTGAGGCTGATCCTCCTCCTTCATGCTGGCGCGCTCACCAATGATATAATCCTGAATTTCAGAAACCTCGGCAAAGCTATCGTTGAGCTGAATACGAGACTCAGTACCCAACTGCTTCTGGTACTCCTGAGTAGGAACGCCTACGTAGATGAAAGTCACAAGTGACTTTTTTTCCAGCTTCTCCAACTCAGTACCCTGAGGAGCTCTAAACTGAACCTTCAATGCAACCTCACGCATGGTAGTTACCATCATGAAGAAGAACAACAGAGAGAAGATCAAGTCAGGCAGTGAAGAGGTGTTCAACTTAGGTAATGAACGACCACCAGTTTTGTTAAATTTTCCCATACTTACTTATCTCCATACTTTTTAGGTTCAGCCTCTGAAATGTTCTGAGGATAGATCTGACGGATAGACTCCTGCTGAACTTCATCGCATTCAGCATAAGCCTTTCCAAACTTTGAATTACCGATCTCATCACGGAGCTCATTGTAAGCAGCCACGAGTTCATTCTGTACAAGGATGTATGCATTGTAAGAAGAACCACGGTCGCATCGCAGTGATACCACGTGATTTGCAGTCACCATAGTAGGTCCAAACAATGGAACTTCGATCTGAGTCTTCTCAGGCATCTTAGGATCATCGTTTGGGTTGGCGATAAATTCCTTTGCTCTAGAACGCAACTGATCAATAGAGATATATTCGCCACCGCACATCAACTGGTCTTGGAAGTTGAGGAAGACGGTGAGAACGTTACGTTCTTTCAACTTAATATCATCACTCTTCTGATTCTGCTCTGGTGGAGGTGGCAGACGACGTGCCAAACCCTGATCAGTATCCATAGAAGTGGTGATCAAGAAGAAAATCAGCAAAATGAAGGAAATATCCGCCGTTGAGCTTGAGTTAAGCTCTGGAACTTCTCTTTTACCTTTTGCCATATTACTTTCCCCTCAATTATTAAATGAATCTCTTACGCAGTGCGAAAAATACCATGAGCACGCACAGCAATGCAATCATAAAGTAGATTGAATAGCAGAACATATCTGTAATCTTCAACCATGTTTCGGTATTCTCAGTTCCTTCGTAACCAACGATATTCAAAGGAGTACCATCACCGATAGTGTAAGTTACACCCAGCAGAACCACTAAGAGAACGATGCCCAGCAAAGACATCATAGCATCCTTAGGAGAGTGCTTCAAAGTGCTTACAAACTGATAGCATACAGTGATTAATGTAACGAGAACTGCGATTGCGCCTAATGCATACAACCAGTAGAGGAGAGCATCTGTATGAGCTGGCTCCCACATGGAAGTATCGGCAACCAAACGCTCTGCTTCTGGGGTATCACCGCCGAAGTAGAACAGGCAGAAGATGGCAATAGAAATCAAAATGAGTGCTGCCAATACTGCGCCTGATACTTTTTGTATTCTAATTTTACCCATAACTTTTCCTTTCTTAGATATTAGAAATTAACAATCAGAAAATAAGAATTCTTTTAATTACTTCTTATATTTCAGGTTGTACTTGGTGATGAGGTCAAGCAGAGTAACAGAAGAATCCTCCATGTCACTTGTGATAGACTCAATCTTAGACAGGATGTAGTTATAGAATACCTGCAGAATCAAAGCAACAACAATACCGAAGATAGTAGTGATCAATGCCACCTTCATACCACCAGCCACAACTGTAGGGCTGATATCACCTACCTGCTGGATCTTATCGAATGCCTGCACCATACCAATCACAGTTCCCAAGAATCCCAGAGAAGGAGACATGGCGATGAACAATGTAATCCAAGAGCAGTTCTTCTCAAGATAACCTGCCTGAACACCACCGTAAGAAACAACTGAACGCTCTACAGTATCCAGACCCTGGTCGATGCGAAGCAGACCCTGATAGTAGATAGAAGCGATAGGACCACGAGTGTTGCGAGCGATGTCCTTAGCACCCTCAACATCACCTCTCTCAAGAGCCTCTTCAATCTGGCCGATGAACTTCTTAGTGTTGATTTCAGCAAGTCCCAGATAGATAATACGCTCAATACATACGGCAAGACCGATTACCAATGCGATAGCAACCAATGACATGAAGGAAGCAGAACCTTCGATGTACTTAGTTTTCAGTTCCTTGTGGAGACCACCGGTTTCAGCTTCTTGAGCCTGAGCCACTTGAGTTGTGCCAAATGTCATGGCACCAATTACAGCAACAATTGCAAATAACTTTTTCATTGTGTGTTTAAATTTTAAGATTAAATAATTAATTAAAAAAATATGTTTCTCAATAAAAATTTCATTCTCTCTATTCTCCCAGTGCGTCACTCCTTGCGGAGAGAGGGGGATTCGAACCCCCGATACCCTTTAGGGGTATACACGCTTTCCAGGCGTGCCTCTTCAACCACTCGAGCATCTCTCCAATGAGGTACTGCATCTGAAATCGGGCGCAAATTACAAAAAATTTGCGAACTTTCCATGAATTTCCGCTACAAATGTATTCTTTTTTTTTAGTGTTTAAAAGAATAATTCGCAGTTTATTTCAGTTCAAAGGACAAAATTAATAAAAATTAATTTCTTCACCATAATTTTTCGTGCAAATTAAACACCCGCAGTGCATTTTCTGTCGTTATTTGTGCCATTTGCTCTAAAGTGAGGCCGTAAATGTCGGCCAACTTCTGCAATGTATGATAAGCGAAGGCGCTCTCATTGCGTTTTCCTCTTTTGGGCACGGGGGCCAGATAGGGCGCATCTGTCTCCACCACAATCCGCTCAATAGGAATCGTGGCTAGTACGGGTGGCAGGGGCGACTTCTTGAAGGTAACGATGCCGTTGATGCCAAGCAGGAAATGGGGAAACTCTAGCATGCGTTCTGTCTCTCCCTCTCCAGCCGTAAAACTATGGAAAATGCCACGCAGTTTCTGCACATCGAATTTGCGAAGTACTCGACAGATGACCTCAAAACCCTTTCGACAATGGATCACAATGGGAAGGTTGAACTCCAGCGCCCACTCCACTTGCGTTTGAAAAACCACTTCCTGCTCTTTCTCATAGGTGGTATCCCAATAGAGGTCGATTCCTATCTCCCCCACTCCGATGTATTGGTCATGATTAGTCTCAAGTTCATGACGCACGAAGCTAAGTTCACCTTCATAATGGTCGTTTACTGACTCAGGATGCACTCCCACCATGGGATAGCAATAATGTGGATACGAGTGACACATATCCATGAGGCGTTGATGCGTAGTGCTGTCAATGTCGGGCATGAAAATGCGAGACACACCCGTTTCCTGAGCACGATGCACCACCTCGGCCCTGTCTTCATCAAACTCCTCCAAGAAGAGGTGTGAATGGGTATCAATGAAACTCAGCATCAGACCTCCCTCGCTTTGAGTCCGTCCATCAGTTGACGCAGCACTGCTTTCCGTTCATCAGAGACAGAAACCCCGTTGAGCAGCTGTGCAGCCTTAGTGGTATAGTCGTCAATCAGACGCTCTGCCATGCGGTTCACTCCTATTATATTATATAAGGAGGTGACGGCATCTATTTTCTCTTGAGGGAAGAAGTCGCGCAGCTCTATCCAGCGATACAGTTCTTGGCGCTGCGACGGATTGGCCAGTTCCAATGCCTTGATAAGGAGGTAGGTCTTCTTGTTGCACAGAATGTCTCCCCCATTCTTCTTTCCGAAGACCGCAGGATCTCCATACACATCCAGCAAATCATCCTTCAGTTGGAAAGCCAGCCCCAGACAGATACCGAAGTCATAGAGCAAATCGGCATCGCGTGCAGGTGCATCGGCCAGAATGGCACCTATCTTCAGACTTCCCGCCAGCAAAACGGAGGTCTTCAGGCGTATCATTTCGATGTACTCAGCTTCCTTGACATCCATGCGCTGCTCAAAGTCCATGTCGTATTGCTGTCCTTCGCAGATCTCCAGAGCCGTCTGACTAAAGAGATCTATCACAGCAGGGAGGTGACGTGTATCACATTGCGCCATCTGCTGATAGGCTAAGATTGTCATGGCATCGCCCGAGAGGATAGCCAAATTGTCGTTCCAGCGCTTATGCACGGTGGGCTTGCCACGGCGTATGTCGGCCTTGTCCATCACATCATCGTGCAACAAGGTGAAGTTGTGATAGAGCTCTATGCCCAAGGCCTGGTGCATGGCGCACTCTATGTCCTCCTTATAGAGGTTGTATGCCATGAGCATCAATACGGGACGAAGGCGCTTCCCGCCAAGGGAGAGCACATATTTCACGGGTTCATAGAGCGACTGAGGCTGGCGGTCGAGCGCCAAGGCTTCGAACCACTTCTGATAGGTTTCTTGCAGCTGAGTAGAGGTATAGTTCATAGTATCAATTTTATTACTACGTGAGGGGGAAAAATTTACTACGCGTAGGAAAAGTTTTTGCTGCGCACAGAAAAAATTGTTCTTGTGCGCATGAACATAATATTAGTAAAAAAGAGGCTGCCATTACAGCAGCCTCTTCGTTACTCTTTCTGCATTAGGATTACTGCAGGCGGAAGGTTACAGGCAGGGTGAAGCGAGTACGCACTGCTTTACCACGCTGCTTACCAGGATTCCACTTAGGCATAGAGTTCACCACACGGAGAGCCTCTTTGTCCAGATAAGGATCCACACCACGAATCACTTCTGCATTACTTACAGAACCATCACGCTCAACCACGAAACGTACAGTTACACGACCCTGAGTACCGTTCTCCTGTGCAATTGCAGGATACTTGATGTTCTTAGACAGCCACTGCATCAGAGCAGCGTCACCGCCAGGGAATGTAGTAGGTTCCTCTACTATTTCGAAGATTTCCTGCTCATCTACAACGTCCTCTTCCTCTTCCTGAACGGCAACGGTAGGAGTATACTTAATCTCTACCTGCTCGCCCGTTTCCTCTGAAGAAAGGATGGCAGACTGCTGAACGTCAGAGTCATCGTCCACGATGGTCAGAGTCTCAGCGATAGAAGGAGCCTCTGGTGGAGGTGGAGCCTCTACCTGTTCTGGTTGTTCCGTGATAGGAATCTCAATTTCCTCCTCAAATACGAGCTCGGCAACTTGGCCTGATGTGTCGATCTTCTTGTCGCGCTGCGTCCATTCGAAGGCGGCGAAGATAACAGCCAGCACCATCACATAGCCGATCAGCAAACCTGTACTTTTCTTACCTTCCAGGTCGGCCCTGGGTGATTTTTTAACTTCCATAAAATATGTATTAAAAATTGGTGTTACTAATTTATTTTGGTGCTTTACGCACTTTTCCGCCACAAATATAAGGATATATTTTGAAAAACAATTATCTTTGGCATGAAAAATTACAATAAAAATTAAAATCTCATGAAAAAGATTACGATAGCTATCGATGGGTTCTCTTCTTGCGGCAAGAGCACCATGGCCAAGGACTTGGCACGTGAAATAGGTTACATCTACATAGACAGCGGTGCCATGTACCGCGCAGTGGCACTTTTTGCCCTGCAAAACGAGTGTTTCGATGGCAATCAGCTCGGCGTGGAGAAGCTGCGCGCTCTCATGCCAGAAATCCACATCAGTTTCCGACTGAATAAGGATACTGGCCACCCTGATACATATATTAATAAGGTGTATGTGGAAGATAAAATCCGCACCATGGAGGTGTCTTCACGCGTGAGCATCGTGGCTGCCATTGACTTCGTGCGCACCGCGATGGTGGCACAGCAGCAAGCTATGGGGAAAGAAAAGGGCATCGTGATGGATGGTCGCGATATAGGTACCACGGTCTTCCCAGATGCTGAGATGAAGATCTTCCTCATCGCTTCCCCTGAAATCCGTGCAGAGCGTCGCTTTAAGGAACTGACAGAGAAGGGTGAAGTGGTGAACTTCGATGAGATTCTGGCTAATGTAAAAGAGCGCGACTACATCGACTCACATCGCGAAGTGAGTCCGCTGCGCCAGGCAGAGGATGCCATTGTACTGGATAACAGCCACCTCACTATCCCTGAACAGAATGCATGGCTCATAGCCAAGTACAACGAGATCATAGGCGCATGATCCAAGTAGAGATAGACAGCGGATCGGGCTTCTGCCATGGCGTGGTGACGGCCATCCAGAAGGCGGAAGAGGAACTGCGGAAGGGCGGTAAACTCTACTGTCTGGGTGACATTGTGCATAACAACCGCGAAGTAGAGCGCCTTACGGAACTTGGACTCATCACCATCGACCATGAACAACTCTCAAAGCTACATGATGCCAAGGTGTTGCTCCGTGCCCATGGTGAGCCGCCTGAGACCTACGAGATTGCCGCCAAGAACCATATACAGATCATAGATGCCACCTGTCCTGTGGTGCTGAGTATCCAGCGCCGCATTAAGAAAGAGTATGACAAGGAAGACTTGCGCGACAAGCAGATAGTGATCTATGGCAAGAACGGCCATGCCGAGGTGCTGGGCCTTGTGGGTCAGACAGGGGGCGAAGCCATCGTGATAGAGAGCTTGGAGGAGGCTAAGAAACTGGACTTTCAGAAAAGCATTCGCCTCTACTCCCAGACCACCAAGTCGCTCGATGAATTCCGCAAGATCGTGGAGTATATTCAGCAGCACATCTCACCCGATGCCACCTTCGAGTACTATGACACCATCTGTCGCCAAGTGGCCAACCGCATCCCGAACATCCGCCGCTTTGCCGCCTCGCATGAGCTGGTGTTCTTCGTAGGAGGCAAGAAAAGCTCCAACGGTAAGGTGCTCTTCGGCGAATGTCTGCAGATGAACCCCAACTCCCACTTCATCGACCGCCCCGAGGCCATTGAGGACCGACTTTTGCAGGGCGTGAGCAGCATCGGCATCTGTGGAGCCACCTCCACTCCGAAGTGGCTCATGGAGGAGGTTTCAGAGGCCATCAAAAAGAAAATTGCAGAAAAAGAAGTAAAATTGTAGCAACCAATCCGCTTTTTTCTTATATTCGCAAAGTAAATTAATGCCAATAGGCGTAAAAATAAATGTAAACTTAAAACTAACTATATGAGTGAGGTAAAATGCATAGGAATTCTGACCTCTGGAGGTGATGCTCCGGGCATGAATGCAGCCATCCGTGCCGTGACACGTACAGCGATTTATCACGGTCTGCAAGTGAAAGGTATTTACAGAGGCTACAAGGGTCTGGTCTCTGGTGAGATCAAAGAGTTCAAGAGCCAGAACGTGAGTAACATCATCCAGTTGGGCGGAACCATCCTAAAGACCGCCCGCTGCAAGGAGTTCCGTACGCCAGAAGGCCGCAAGCAGGCCTATGAAAACATGAAGAAGGAAGGCATTGACGCACTGGTAGTCATCGGCGGCGACGGTTCCCTGTCTGGTGCCCGCACCTTCGCACAGGAGTTCGACGTGCCTTGCATCGGATTGCCTGGCACCATCGACAACGACCTTTATGGCACTGATACCACCATCGGCTATGACACCGCCTTGAACACCATCCTCAACTGCGTGGATAAGATTCGCGACACGGCCACAAGCCATGAGCGTCTGTTCTTCGTCGAGGTGATGGGCCGCGATGCTGGTTTCTTAGCCCTCAACAGCGCCATTGCCGCTGGTTGTGAGGCAGCCATCATCCCAGAGTTCTCCACTGAGGTTGACCAGCTGGAAGAATTCATCAAAAATGGTTTCCGCAAGTCAAAGAACAGTTCCATCGTCATCGTGGCAGAAAGCGAGCTCACTGGTGGTGCCATGCACTATGCTGAGCGTGTGAAGAATGAGTATCCACAATATGATGTGCGCGTGACGATCTTAGGACACCTGCAGCGTGGTGGCAGCCCTACGGCTCATGACCGTATCTTGGCCAGCCGTCTGGGGGCAGCTGCTATCGACGCCATCCTGGAAGGCCAGCGCAATGTGATGATCGGCGTGCAGAACGATGAGGTAGTCTACGTACCATTTACCCGCGCCATCAAGAAAGACAAGCCTATCCAGCACGAGTTGGTAGACGTATTGAAGGCCCTGTCTATCTGATGAGTCCCCTCCTCCACCTGCAAGAACAGCTGCTTCTGCTCCGCATGGAGTACGACTTTGAGAAGGCAGAGTTCCAAAGGCAGACCGAGACCATGGGTGTGGCGCGCAAGGTGAAGCGCGGCCTATGCTGGTTTCCTGCCACAGTGGGAAGGAGCTACTATAATTCACTGAATCAGTTGGTAGTGGAGATCACCCGTACCGAAGATACAGACATTGAGCACAATTTCGAGTTCGGAAAACCCGTCTGTTTCTTCCATCAAAGCGGTAATGGTGATATCCACTACCTTTCTTTTAATGGCACCGTGAGCTATGCCGATGAAACACGCATGGTGGTGGCTGTGCCTAGCATGGGCGCCGTGATGGATCTGCAACAGCAAGAACGACTTGGTGTGCAGCTCTATTTCGACGAGACCAGCTATCGCACCATGTTCGAGGCACTGAATGATATCATCCGTGCCAAGGACAACCGACTCGCAGAGCTGCGTGAAATCCTGCTTGGCAACGTGAAACCAGGCTTCCGCGAACTCTATCCCGTGCGCTTTCCTTGGCTCAATTCCACACAGGAAACAGCCGTCAACAAGGTGCTCTGTGCACGCGATGTAGCCATCGTACACGGCCCTCCAGGTACGGGTAAGACCACCACCCTCGTGGAAGCCATCTACGAGACACTGCATCGAGAGCCGCAGGTTTTAGTCTGCGCTCAGAGCAACATGGCCGTGGATTGGATCTCCGAAAAACTCGTAGACCGCGGGGTGAACGTGCTGCGCATCGGCAATCCCACCCGTGTGAATGACAAGATGCTCTCCTTTACCTACGAACGTCGCTTCGAGGCACACCCCTCCTACCCCGAGCTTTGGAGCATTCGCAAGGAGCTACGTTCCCTTTCAGGCAAAGCCCGCAAGGGCAGCTATGAGGAGCGGGAGCGCATGCGCCACCACTTAGGGAAGCTGCGCGACCGTGCCACCGCCCTTGAGGTGCAGATCAATGCCGACTTGTTCGATGCAGCACACGTCATCGCCTCCACGTTGGTAAGCAGCAACCACCGCCTCTTAGACCGCCGCCACTTCGGCACCCTCTTTATCGACGAGGCCGCCCAGGCCCTTGAAGCCGCCTGTTTGATAGCCATCCGTAAGGCCGACCGTGTGATCCTGGCAGGCGACCATCAGCAGCTCCCACCCACCATCAAGTGCTACGATGCTGCCAAGAAAGGCCTTGATCGCACCCTCATGGAGGTCATCGTGGGCAGCAAGCCCAATGCCGTGTCCCTGCTGAAGATACAATACCGCATGCACGAAGATATCATGCGTTTCTCTTCCGAGTGGTTCTACGACGGCGAACTACGAGCCGCGCCCGAAGTTCGCCATCGCGGCATCCTCGACTGGGACAATCCCATCAGTTGGACAGACACCTCCGAGATGGATATCAAAGAAGAGTTTGTTGGCGAGACCTTCGGACGCATCAACAAGCAGGAAGCCGACTTGCTCTTAGAACACTTGCAGGCCTACATAGACCGCATAGGCAGAGAGCGCATCCTCGATGAGCGCATAGACTTTGGCATCATTTCGCCATACAAGGCGCAGGTGCAGTATCTGCGTGGAAAGGTGAAGCACAGCGCTGCCCTCCGCCCATTCCATAGCCTCATCACTATCAACACCGTCGATGGTTTCCAAGGTCAGGAGCGTGACGTGATCCTTATCAGCCTGGTCCGTGCCAACGACCAAGGTGAAATCGGCTTCCTGCGCGACCTGCGCCGCATGAACGTAGCCATCACCCGTGCCCGCATGAAACTCATCATCTTCGGCGATGCTCATACTCTGGGCAAGCATCCCTTCTATAAGAAGCTTCAAGAGAGCATCGAATCAAGTAGCCCCCAATGACAATGAAAGTAGGTTTCAAAGGCGACGAAAGTAAGTTTCAGTGACAACGAAAGTAAGTTTCGACATCAACGACATTACGGCATCCCAACAATAAGGGGGCCATACCTATTATAGATATGGCCCCCTTTGAAGAAGCAATGCTTAATATATGAATGAATTAAGCTTCGTTTTCTGGACGCAACTTGCGAACAACCTCAGCGGTACGCCACATCTCGCTGTCGTGCAAAGCCTTCAGCTCAGCATTCAGCTTCTCACGATAGTCTGGCTGTGAATTGCTGTCGATAGAGATCTGAGCCTCGTGGCCTGACTTTACGCTAGCATAGAGCTTCTCAACCACAGGCTTAACAGCATCGTGGAACGGACCCATCCAGTCGAGTGCACCACGCTGAGCAGTGGTAGAGCAGTTGGCATACATCCAGTCCATACCCCTGGCTGCGAACAGCGGCATGAGTGACTGAGTGAGCTCTTCAACAGTCTCGTTGAATGCCTCTGAAGGAGAGTGACCATTCTCGCGCAGCACCTCATACTGTGCCAACAGCAAGCCCTGGATAGCACCCATCAGTGAGCCACGCTCACCTGTCAGGTCACTGGTAGCCTCACGCTGGAAAGTAGTCTCAAACAGATAGCCTGAACCTACGCCGATACCGATAGCCAATGCCTTTTCCTTAGCCTTACCAGTAGCATCCTGATACACAGCGTATGAAGAATTCACGCCACGGCCCTCCAAGAAGAGTGAGCGCAGTGAAGTACCTGAGCCCTTAGGAGCTGCCATGATCACATCTACATCGGTTGGAGGCACCACGCCTGTGCGATCGCTCCAAGTGATAGCGAAACCATGAGAGAAGTACAATGTCTTGCTTGGATTGAGGTACTTCTTGATGGTAGGCCATTGAGAGAGCACTGCTGCATCTGAGAGCAGACACATGATGACTGTACCCTTCTCGCAAGCCTCTTCGATGCTGAAAAGTGTCTCACCAGGTACCCAACCATCGGCCACGGCCTTGTCGTAGCTCTTACCTGGGCGCTGGCCAACGATCACGTTGAAGCCATTGTCACGCAGATTCAGTGACTGACCAGGACCCTGAATGCCATAACCCAGCACTGCCAGTGTCTCATCTTTCAAAATCTCACGAGCTTTCTCCAAAGGAAACTCTTCACGGGTAACCACTTCCTCGATTACACCGCCAAAATTCATTTTTGCCATAAATACTTTTTTTATTGAACACTGAGCATCAAACATTGAACATTAAGCTCAATAATTCATATCCCAATGCCCGTCGTTATTATTAATTCTCAATTTCCAAACGTTACCTTAGAGCGACAAACGGCCTCGCCACTTTCCTTGCGCACCTCTATGTCGTAGCTGTCGGTCCCTGCTTCCTGATCCATATAGAAAGCAAGGGTTTCTCCAAAGTAGCTCTCGGCCATATAGGCTATCTCAAACCTGCGCACGCACTTCTCACGGAACATCTCCAGCGGAAAAATGTCGAGTATGTGCTCTATGTAGCGCACGCTGTTAAAGTGTCCATTGATGTCGATGTCGCTATACTTGACTACAAGCGTAGCCACTGGTTCAGTGCTCTTGACCTTGATGCGCGAGGGTTTCTCGATGGGGCAAGGACGGTCGCAGATATAGTCGGCTATGCAACCGTCATGCAACGCCATCAGGTCGGCTGGCTTGCGCGTCACAGTACTGATCATGGCCCACACTGAGCGGGCATAGCCCAGCGTCTTACCATCCTTGTTCAGAATGGCAAAATTACGATCAGTGAACAGACGATAGACATTCTCCACCCACGTATCAATGCTGAACGGCTCATACTGGTAGGGCATCTCATCCAGCTCTATAGCCAGACGGGAAAGCACCCAGGTATGCTCCTCTTCATTGAGCCGCGCAATGCCAAAACCGCGCTCAGTGGCGTGGAATCCGGCAGCATTGAGCAGCTGATTTCCCAGCACTCCCATGGTAAGCCTGCCTGTGAAATCAACATGGAAAGGCTCTGCCACGAAATGATAGGTTCCAACCTTATTCTCTACACTCATAACTTAAACTCCTCATACTTAGCCTGACGCTTAGACAGGTAATCATCTACGCGCTCGAAGCGACTCTTGGTCACAGCAATGCGTCCTGAGCGCACGAACTGCAAAACGCAGTCGAGCTGCATGAGCTGGTCGTCCAGATCAGTAATCTCGGAACTCAAGCCGTCTTTTACCAAGATAGAATAGACGGAGTTCACCTCCACTATGCGTGCCCCACTGCGGCGTATCACTTTCGATACCTCCTTATTGCTCTCCAAGACACTGGTCTTCAGCTTATAGAGTGCTATCTCATATTGGAAGATGTTGTCATCGGTGAAATACTGAGCCTGCACCACATCGATCTTCTTACTAATCTGCTTGGCTACTTTCTCCATCGTATCTGGATCGGTCCATGCGGTAATGGTGTACTTATGTACGCCTGGGATGGAAGAGGCAGACACATTCAGGCTCTCGATATTGATTTGACGACGGGTAAACACGGCCGTCACCTGATTGAGCACACCCGCTACATTCTCTGAATGCACGATGATGGTATATAATTTCTTATCCATATCCAAATTCTTCATTCTTTATTACTCTGCTTCAAGCATTATCTCACTGATGGCACTGCCAGGAGGGGTCATAGGCAGCACGTTCTCCTCCTCTGCCACACAGGCCTCAAGGATGAACGGACCGTCGGTAGCAAGCATCTGCTCCACTGCCGACTGCAGATCGGCCCTCTCTTGCACCCGCTTGGCTGGAACACCATAGGCCTCAGCGATCTTCATATAGTCGGGATTCATCATGTGAGTGAATGAGTAGCGGCGATTGAAGAACAGCTCCTGCCATTGGCGCACATTGCCCAAGAAGTGGTTGTTCAAGATGATGACCTTCACCGGTACCTTATGCTCCATCACCACGCCGAGCTCTTCGATGGTCATCTGCATGCCGCCATCGCCGATGAACACGCAGACAGTGCGACCTGGTGCGCCATAGCAAGCACCGATGGCAGCAGGCAAGCCAAAACCCATAGTGCCCAGTCCGCCTGAGGTAACCATGCTGCGCTGCTTGGCCAACCTGAAGTAACGGGCAGCAGTGAGCTGGTTCTGACCTACATCGGTGACCAGCACTGCCTCATGATTAGTAGCCTCAGCTACAGTATTCACCACTTCGCCATAGGTAAGTGGACCAGCCGAAGGATGCAGCTCATTATGTATCACCTTATCATATTCCAGCTTCTCATAAGTGCTGAAGCTATCCACCCACTTGGTATGCTTAGCAGGCTTGAGCAGGGCACCTACCTTCTTCAGTGTATCCTTGCAGTCGCCCAAGACAGCCACATCTACCTTCACATTCTTATTAATCTCAGCCGGATCGATATCGAAGTGGATGATCTTAGCCTGCTTGGCATAATTAGGAAGGAAGCCCGTTACTCGGTCGCTGAATCGCATGCCGACGGCTATCAGCACATCGCACTTGTTGGTATTCACATTCGGCCCTATGTTGCCATGCATGCCCAGCATACCCTTATTCAGCGGATGATTGAACGGGATGGCAGAGAGGCCTAGCATCGTGGTGCCGCAAGGAATGTCGGCTTTCTCGATGAAGTCCTTCAGCTCCTGCTGTGCATTGCCCAGCTCTACACCCTGTCCCACCAGCATGAAAGGTTTCTTGGCACTGTTAATCAAAGCTGCAGCCTGCTCTATAGATGCCACATCCGTATCTGGCACAGGGTCGTAGCTGCGTATATAGTCCACCTTAGCAGGCTTGTATTCTATCATTTGCGTTTGGGCACTCTTAGGAAAATCGAGCACCACAGGTCCAGGTCGGCCGCTCTTGGCAATGTAGAAGGCACGTGCCACGGCACTGGCTATGTCGTTAGCATCGCGTATCATGTAGCTCCACTTGGAGATAGGCTGCGTCAAGCCTACCCAGTCGACTTCTTGGAATGCATCGGTACCAAGGGCACTGACACTCACCTGTCCGGCAATGACCACGATCGGCGTGCTGTCTATCATGGCATCGGCGATACCCGTCACGGTATTAGTGGCACCAGGGCCACTGGTCACTAAGCAGACGCCAACCTCGCCAGATACACGTGCAAAGCCTTCGGCGGCATGGGCTGCCCCTTGCTCATGGCGTACCAAGACATGATTCAGTTTGTTGAGATGGTCGTAAAGGGCATCATACACAGGCATGATGCTACCACCAGGATAACCGAAAATGGTCTTTACTCCTTGATGCTCCAATGAAAGCATCAATGCTTCCGAACCCGAAATCAATTTCTTTTCCTCGTTCTTCATCTTCATTCCTCATTTAAAATTCTTACGCCTCCCTTATCTGCAGAGCTCACGCTCTGAGCATAGGCGCGCAACGCCTTGGACACCACACGCTGGCGCTTCAATGGCTGCTGCAGACGGGCAGCCAACTCCTCATCAGAAAGGCGCACGTTGATGCTGCGGTTAGGGATGTCTATCTCGATGATGTCACCATCTTTTACTTTACCGATATTACCACCAGCGGCTGCCTCAGGTGAGATGTGGCCGATGCTGAGTCCTGACGTACCACCACTGAAACGGCCGTCGGTGATCAAGGCGCACTCCTTACCCAAATGACGGCTCTTAATATAAGAGGTGGGATAAAGCATCTCTTGCATGCCAGGGCCACCCTTCGGACCTTCATGGGTGATGACCACCACGTCGCCGCTCACCACACTACCATTAAGGATGCCCTCACAAGCGTCTTCTTGAGAATCGAAAACCTTGGCTGGTCCGCTGAATTTCCAAATGCTTTCATCCACTCCTGCTGTCTTCACTACACAACCGTCTTGAGCGATGTTGCCGAACAAGACAGCCAAACCGCCATCTTTGGTGTAAGCATGTTCGATATCACGGATACAGCCCGTAGCACGATCGGTATCCAATGTCTCGTAGGCACATTCCTGACTGCCCATCACATTGCTGAATTTATTAGCAGGAGCAGTGCTATAGATGCGCTTAGCCTCGGCATCTATATTCTCAGAAAGGATATTATACTTCTTCAGATCATCTGCCAATGTGGCACCGTTGACTCGCTTCACCTCCGTATGCAGCAAACCGCCCTTGGCCAGTTCGCCGAGGATGCCGAGGATACCGCCTGCGCGGCCACACTCTTGTACGCTGTATTTCTGGGTGTTAGGAGCCAACTTACAAAGGCAAGGTACAAGGCGACTCAGTTGGTCAATGTCGTTCATCTTGAAGTCCACTCCACCCTCTTGAGCCACAGCCAGCAGGTGCAAGATGGTATTGGTTGATCCACCCATGGCAATGTCGAGTGTCATGGCGTTGAGGAAAGCCTCACGTGTAGCGATGCTTCTCGGAAGTACACTCTCATCACCCTCCTCATAGTATTTGTAGGCATTCGTAACTATCTGACGGGCTGCATCCTTGAAGAGCTGGATGCGGTTCTTATGAGTAGCAAGAATGGTGCCGTTTCCAGGCAATGAAAGGCCGATAGCCTCGGTCAGTGAGTTCATGGAATTGGCGGTGAACATACCTGAGCAACAGCCACAACCCGGACAGGCACGGTTCTCTATCTCTGCCAGTTCCTCATCACTCACACTGGTATCTGCGCCCTTCACCATCGCAGCTATCAAATCTACATTCTCACCTTTATATTTACCTGCCTCCATCGGACCGCCGCTGCAGAATACCGCAGGGATATTCAGTCGCATAGCAGCCATGAGCATACCAGGAGTCACCTTGTCGCAGTTGGAAATGCAGATCATGGCATCGGCCTTGTGGGCATTCACCATATATTCCACAGAATCGGCAATGATGTCGCGTGAAGGCAGCGAATAGAGCATGCCGTCATGCCCCATGGCAATGCCGTCGTCTATAGCAATGGTATTAAACTCTGCAGCATAGCATCCCATGCTCTCTATCTCACGCTTCACTATCTGACCTATCTCATGCAGATGTGTATGGCCAGGCACGAACTGGGTAAATGAATTGACGATGGCAATGACTGGCTTGCCGAACATCTCACGCTTCATGCCATTGGCCACCCACAAGGCGCGGGCGCCTGCCATCCTTCGACCTTCCGTGCACACGGCACTTCTCAACTGGTGTTTCATATTCTTTTCTTCTTATAAAAATAAAAGCCTTCCTCAAATGATGTGAGAAAGGCTCTAATTCATATCTTAATTACATAAAAAACATACACCTATACCCTTCTCACGCTTTATAGCTCGACGACTACAAGGCTAATGACATTTAGTACAGTTAGGCTGACCGATGTATGCTTATCCATAATCATTCCTCTATTTTGATTTCGGTTGCAAAGTTAAATAGTTTTTTCTCAGATACCAAACAATTGTAAGAGAAAGTTGCATCTTTTGTTTATAATTGTAAGGATAAGCATTCTTTTCTGACAAAATAGTGGATAATTGGAAACTTATCACTACCTTTGCTATCTGAAATACAATAGTATCAATATGGAAAATACAGAAAAAAAGTACTACAAGGTAGCTTATAAGCTATACACCATCGAGGATGGAGAGCGCGATCTCGCTGAAGAGGCACCCGCTGAGGAGCCTTTCGAGTTTATCACCGGACTGGGCCTGGCCATCGATGCCTTTGAGAATAAAATGGCGACGCTGGCCATGGGCGATAAGTTCGACTTCGTGATTCCTCAGAAAGAGGCCTATGGCGAATATGATGAGAATCAGGTAGTGGAACTGCCTAAGAATGTGTTCTTCATCGAAGGCAAGTTTGATGATGTACACGTGCAGGAAGGTGCCATTATCCCACTGATCTCTGTGGATGGCGAGCGTTTCAGCGCCGTGGTGAATGAAATCAAAGACGAGGTGGTAGTGGTGGATCTGAACCATCCTTTGGCTGGATGCGACCTCAACTTCGTGGGTGAGGTGGTAGAGGCACGCCCTGCTACACCTGAAGAAATAGAGGCTGTGACTTCACCTGCCTGCCATTGCAAGAAAGGCAATGAAGGCTGCGACTGCGAGAAAGGCGAATGCGACTGCAAGGGCGAGGATTGCGGTGAAGACTGTGAGTGCCATAAGAAGTAAACTCAACTTTCTGGCATATAAAAAAATAGGCAGGGAATCAACCCTGCCTATTCTGTTTTATCTGATAGATACTCAACGAATCTCTGTCAGGATAATGTTGCGGAACTGCAACGGGCCACCCTCGCTCTGAAGCGCGATGAAACCACGGTCGAACTGACCATCGGCCTCATTCTGAAGCACACCGTTGATATACACCTTCATGTGCTTGCCTATGCACTCGATGTCGGCCTCGTTCCACTCACCAACTGGCTTCTCCTGTGCATTGCCAGTGGCAGGTTTTATAGCAAACTCACCAGCCTGACGAGCACCTTCTACTTGATAGCCGTTCAGGCCTACTACCAGACCCAGACCACCAGACATCAGATTGGCTTCCATGCCCACAGGCCATACATGATCACCTTCCTGAATACGCTGGAACAGACCGCTATTTGAAGGCTCGCCCACCCAACGCCACTCAGCGTGCAGCTTATAGTCACGGTACTGATTGCGTGAACGCATATAGCCGAAAGGCTGACCAGAAACATTGATCACACCGTCTGATACAGTGAATACTTCTTCAGGTTTCACACCGCTCTCTGGATCAACGTATGGCACCCAGCCACGCAGGCTCTGACCGTCGAACAACTCCTTTGGCTTGAACACCAATGAAGTGACATCGGCACCAGTGGCAGGCTTCAACTCCTTCACATATACATTGCGGAACTCGATAGGACCACCTTCACTCTGAAGGGCAATGAAACCCTCAGTCAGTGTGGTCTCTGCCTCATTTACCAATACACCGTTCAGCTTCACGGTGACATGGCTGCCGACACAACTCACTTCCAACTGGTTCCACTCACCAGCAGGTTTCTCAAGACCTTCCTCATTCACCAAGCGAGGCTTGAAAGCTCCTGTCTGACCAGGATCACGCTGGATAGTACCGCCTGTATCACCCACAGTGCCTACCTTCAACTGTACCTCAATCATACCTGGCCAAATAGCATCACCTTCCTGCACACGCTGGAAGAAACCGCTGTTAGTGCCTTGCCCATCGGCCCAGCGAAATTCAGCATAAGCCACATAGTCGGCATATTTCTTAGTCGTACGCAGATAGCCATAAGGCATACCCAGTGCATGAATCACTCCATCTTGCACGGTAAACAACTGATCTGCAGTCACATCACTTGATGGATCGGAGTAAGCTACCCAACCCGTAAGGTCCTTTCCGTTGAACAGCTGAACGCCCTTGTCTTCACCACAAGCGGTCAGCAATGCAGCCATTGCAAGAGCTGCCAAAAACATCTTTTTCATTTTGCTTTATTATTAGTGGTTATTGCTCACTTATCCCAAAAGCCGCACCTTGGTCTGCTTATAGCCAGAGATGATATCATCGAATACCTCTCGGACTGTCTGGATAGGATAGCCCTTCAGCAGACCAGTAATTTGTCCTATTTCCAGCTCGCCCTGCTCCAGATCGCCTTCAAGCATACCACGACGGGCACGACCCGCACCCAGCAATGTAAGGAGGTCTTCCTTGGTGGCACCCTTGTCTTCTGCCTCCTCTATCTCCGTGCGCAATGCATTCTTAATCAAGCGTGTTGGTGAAAGTTTCTTGAGTGTCAGCAGGGTATCTCCTTCTTCCAAGCTCAGGCAGAGTTTCTTGAAGTCCTCATGGGCAGAACTTTCTTCTGTCAGCGCAAAGCGGGTACCTATCTGCACAGCCTCTGCACCCAGTGCCTCTACTGCCAGCATGGCCTCACCCGTAGCGATGCCTCCCGCTGCAATAAGTGGCAAAGTGGTAGCCCGACGCACGGCTGGAATCAAGCAGAGCGTTGTAGTTTCCTCACGTCCGTTGTGTCCTCCGGCTTCGGTTCCTTCTGCCACCACGGCATCTACACCAGCTTCTTCGCACTTCGCTGCAAACTTGCTGGATGATACTACGTGAGCCACCAAGATGCCACGCTCATGCAGCCAGCCCGTCCACTTCTTAGGGCTGCCAGCAGAGGTAAAGACAATCTTCACGCCCTCCTCGGCGATGATGTTCATATAGTCGGCTGCAGCAGGGTTCATCAGTGGCACATTCACGCCAAAAGGCTTGTCAGTAGCAGCCTTGCACTTGCGGATATGCTCACGCAGCAAGTCGGGTGTCATGGAGCCTGCACTCAGCAGTCCCAGCCCGCCACAATTGCTCACGGCCGATACCAGTCGCCAACCGCTGCACCATGCCATACCGCCCTGAATGATTGGCAATTGGATGCCAAATAAGGAAGTAATTCTATTCATAGTTTACCAATGTTTCAAATTTTCGGTAAAGCTACGAAAAAACTTTGACATGCACGCACATCTGCGTCATTATTTCGCTGATATGCCTTGCACTTTGTTGTAGTCGTCCAGTGCCTGCTGCGTCTCTTTTTGGTTCTTATGGTGCCTGAAACGCCAGAATTCGCGGGTAAAGTACTGCGTGAGCAACGTGGCATAATCGCCCACCAGCTTCCCATTTTCAAAGCGGATGAGTTTGTCATCATCATTGGTGAGCTTAATGTTGCCATTGATAGTCATCCCCTTGATGTCTGAGACATGGAGCATGCGCCAATAGGGTCCACGCCAAGTATCGGAATTGATTGCTATCTTGCGTTGATAGATGGGGTCCCAGTCATAGGGCGTCGTGGTGTTGTAGGGATGCAAGGTATAGCGAGTGCCCTTAGCTGCTGGTGCCTTCTCATCACGCCCAAAAACAGAGGGCATGGAGTCATCGAACTCCAGCCAGGGCTTGTCATCCTGCATGCGCAACTCTACAGGTGGTTTCGGCAGTTCGACCGCCCGCCTTCGCAGCGTGTCGATGTCGGTCTGTGCCTGCACCCGCTGAGCCACAAGCATCAGCAAGAGCATCAGATATATGCCATAACGCCTCATGTCTGCCTTAATGATTAGAACGACATACGCAATCCACCCGTCATCTCTACTCCTACCCGATGGGCGGTATGCAGATAGTTCGACTGCCCCCCGTCATTGAGCCGATAAGTCACCGCTGGCTCGGCAAAGAGAGCCAGACGGTCGGACAACCGATACTCCACGCCTATCCCACCACGGGCTGAGAGCTGTAAAGGATCTTCCTTGAAGTCGTGTCCGAGGACTTTCTCTACGGCTCCGCCAACTGCGGCATAGACTTTGGTTTTCTTAGTTTCTGCCAGTGTGATGTCCAACTGCACAGGAAGGCTGAGAGTCTGCACATCATCGCCGCCTTTCTCTGGATAGTGCGCATAGCGCAGTCCTGCTTCCAAGGCCAACGATGGACTGAGTTCTTTATGCAGCATAAAGCCTACAGCCAAAGGAGCCTTATGATCCTTGCTCGGCCAAGTACTTCCGGCTGTGAGAGCTAAGTTCCATGAGCGTGTTTTCTTATCGGTGAGTACAGATTCTGAAGCCTGCGTTTGCTCCTCATAGACAGACGATTCCACTTCCTGACTGGCAGTGGTATAGCCTCCGCTTACACCTGGCTGTCGGGTGCCAAAAACCTGCGTCTGAATGGTGATTGTCATCTCTACCATCTCTTCTTTATCTGGTTCTTCAAAACTGGCATTATGAGTATCTGGCATGCCGACTAAAGGCAATGAATGAGAGCTATTTTGCAGAGTCTCAACTTGCTCAGCCAGAATGGGTTGCTCATCGGGAGAAGAGACAGGTGCTGCCCACCAAGTGCGACCCATAAAGAAAGCAGGCCGCTCAGCAGATTCTGCTGCATGCAGGTCACTGAGTAATTCACTCCAAGCATCGGCAGGAACGTTCATCTCTGCCTTTTGCAGCTTGTCATGAAACAAGCTTGAGAAATCATCCATTCGTTTCATTTGACTCGTATGCTTTAATTTTATCTTTCAATATCTTTCTGGCACGGTGGTACTGTGAGGTGCCCAAATGCTGCAAGCAATTCTGATAAAAAATGTTAAGCCATATTTTTAGTAGCTTGACTTCAACAAAGATAGGCAAAAACATCTATAATTGTCTGAAATGTAGTATCTTTGAAACGTAATTTAGCAAAGCTTATGAAAACTACACTTTTGCTGGTGGGAAAGACCGTTGACAAACATTTCGTGGCGCTGATAGACGACTACGTGGAGCGCACGAAGCACTATCTCAACTTCGAGGTGGAGGTGATTCCCGACCTGAAGAACAATAAGAACCTAAGCGAGGAGCAGCAGAAAGAAAAGGAGGGGGAGCTGATTCTGAAAGCACTCCAGCCTGCCGACTATGTGGTGCTGCTGGACGAGGGGGGCAAGGAGATGCGATCGGTGGAGTTTGCACAGTACATGCGCCACAAGATGAATACTGTGGGCAAGCGACTGGTATTCATCATAGGCGGTCCTTATGGATTCTCAGAGAAAGTGTATCAGGCAGCAGCAGAGAAAATGTCGCTCTCACGCATGACCTTCTCACACCAGATGGTGCGCCTGATCTTCGTAGAGCAGCTCTATCGCGCCCTGTCTATCCTGGCAGGGAGTCCCTATCATCATGAATAGATTACCAGCCCAGCTGGCTGATGCCTGCATCCTTATACCAGGTGGTGTTCTGATAGGCCACATCGCGCGGCGAAGTGCCATCCTCAGTCACAGGCAGATAGACAGAGAGACCTTTGGAACCCTCCATAGAGAAGAGGCCCACAAAGGCTGAGAAATTCTTAGGGGTGGTACGGAAGTCTGTCATGGCTGCGTCAAAAGCCTTCTTCCATGTGCTGAAATCAGAAGACGGTAGCACTTGCTCCATAAACTGACACAGGTCAAAGTAACCTATATAGGAGGTACCTGACGAATTGCGCTTATCGTAATCAAGCAAGGTAGCCCTCAGCCTCTCCAAGCTGACATTCTGATGATTAGCCAGCACTTGCTTAGTCACTTTAGCCAGATTTTCCATGGCGGACATCTTCACGGCACCGATGGAAACACCGCCTGTCCAGTTGAGGTTGGTGTTTCGCTTGGTCTCATCGTAAGTAGAATCATAGAAGTTGTAGTAGCTACTCACGATGCCCTTCTCTGGCGAATTGTCAAACATCTCTGGCACCAGCACGTTATATGGAGCTCCAGGACCAGGAATCTCCGTCGGCGAACTGATCACCCAGTCGGCTGCATCACGCAGGTCGTACAGGGTTTCCACAGACAGCATATAGCAGGCATCCAGCAACAGGAAACTCAACTTCTGACCGAAACCAGCCTTCAACGTAGCACCCAGCTCCAAGATATTGGTGCGGGTGGTGTCTATGCCTATCCACTTCAGTTCAATGCCTGCCATCGGAGTAACCGACTTAGTAGGAACAGGATAAGGAATCCAGCCCTCGCCATGCGACCAATAGACGAAGCCATAGCTCTGTGCAGGACATTCTGCCTTAGCACGCAGGATTACGTCCTTGATAACCGAGGGAGATGAAGAATCATGATCAGCAGGATATTCATAGACTATCTCGTCAGTCACAAGGCCAGTGGCATCCTGTGTGATGCGGTATAGTGTAGGATTATTAGAATAGTCGTCTACATACACCAGCAGATTGTGCCTCGCAGGATCTACACCCGCCATGCCAAAGCCCTCTTTTATTTCTTTTATGTCGTCGTTATCGAACGCACTCATACTGTTGTCTGCCACCATGTAGACCAATACGGTGCGCATAGCCAACTGCGGATCGGGCGTTGGTTCTGGCTCGTCATGGTGGTGACATCCTGTCAGTATGCCCATCAGGACAAACGTGAGTCCGAAAAAGAAAGCTTTGCTCTGGTTCATGGGCTATTCGGGTTGCTTAAACTTAAAATCTGAGGCAGCAATGGCATGCATGCCCAAGCCTGATTTGCGGTATTTAGCCAGCAGCTTGTCGTATTGCTTCTGCAGTTTTTTCTTGTCTGGAGAGAAGAAAATCATGCACACATAGTCGGGTTTGTTCTGATATTCAGCCAGATAATCCTTCAGTTGGTAGGAATACTGGTAGCGCAGATCCAAGTATTTGTCATTCACCAACTTGGCGCTGTCGAGCAACTGAATATCGGTGTAGAAAGCCAGTGTATCGAGGAACGAAGAGGCAAAGCCAAAGCCGTAGACTTCTGCTGCCACAGGGTCCCACTTGCCTTTCTTCTTATCGCCCTTCTTCAAGGTGGCCGACGTACAGAGCACCAGCACCAAGAAAGCCATGAATATGTGTAAGAATCTCTTCATAATCAACCCAGATAAGACTTGAGCAACTTGCTTCGGCTGTTCTGACGCAGGCGACGGATGGCCTTCTCCTTGATCTGGCGCACACGCTCGCGGGTCAGGTTGAACTCGTCGCCGATTTCCTCCAGCGTCATTTCCTGGCGGCCGATGCCGAAGAACATCTGTATGATGCTCTTTTCGCGTTCGGTCAGCGTGTCTAAGGCACGGTCGATTTCGCGCGACAGACTTTCGTTCACCAGCGTTCGGTCGGCCATGGGGCTGTCGTCGTTCACCAGCACGTCCAGCAGGGCGGTCTGGCCATCCGGGTTCGCCTTTGGCAGGGCCTCCATCATGGGCTGCAGGGCTGCGGCGCCCATCTGGGCCAGGGAATCGATGGCGCTGTCCGCCAGCTCATCCTCAGCCTCACGGTTCACCTGCCATTGAATGTAGAGCATCTTAGGCAGGGCGCTGTTCAGATTTCGCAGCAGACCGATGGCGGTCATCTTAGCCTCGTTCCCGGTCTCTTCTTCCTTGAGCAGTGCCACCAGACGCTTTTCGCAAGGCTTGCCCACATTCTCGATCTGCTCAAGCAGCAACTCAGGGACAGGAACTCCGCACTCACAATATGCCTTCAGCCAATCCACCAGGCCCTTGGGATCCTCAAACTGAGTGAAATAGGATCCG
>CALAEY010000078.1 GCA_937891085.1 uncultured Prevotellaceae bacterium
AGACGGGCAGCCGTTGGAGAGATACCACCAGCAGCAGTCAGATAAGCCTTGCAAGTAGTCTCACCCTCTTCAATGTCGCACACTTCCAAGATAGCCCAGTCCACATCCCCCATGAAGCCATAGCGCAGTTCCTGTGCCATCTGGCTGAGGTGAATGTCGTTGTAAGGAATCTCACCCAGGTTCACATGCTTGCGGAAGTCGGGGTTGGTGGTGTAAGGAGCGCGGTACTTGATAGCGTAGGCATTAGCCATGTCACCATCGCAGCTCTGACCGGTAGATGCACCCGTAAAGATACCTACCTTGAACGGACGGCCAGCCTCATGTTCGGCTGTAGCACGCTTTGCCAGTTCCTTAGTCACTGCCTTGGCGGTACCAGCTGGTGTAAAACCGCTAAGGGCGATGTTCTCGTCATTGTTGATCATTGCTGCAGCTTCGGCAGCAGTAAGTCTTCTATAAGCCATTTCTATTGATTTTTGAGTTAACTCTTAATTATGGCACAAAGATACTGCTTTTTTCTGAATGTAGTGTGATGTTTCCTTAAAATATTCTACAATCTTCACTCTCTGCATTCTTTAAGTCGTCACTTCCTCCGCTCTTGCTCCGTGGAACATTCGCTCGGTGAATTGGTTAATTCATCATTTGTCACAAAAGAAGGACTGTCTATTTTGAAATCACATAAGAATGATTTATCTTTGCTTAAAATAAGAAATCAATACTATGAAAGCGAAAACTACGAAAACTCAAATCCCTGCGGGACGACTGCAGTCGCTTGATGCCCTAAGAGGCTTCGACATGTTCTTCATTATGGGCGGAGCTGGATTGCTGGCGGCATTGGCCACGTGGTTCCCCTGCGCATTCACCGAAGGTTTGGCCGCGCAGATGGGCCATGTGGAGTGGCACGGACTGGCTCACCATGATACCATCTTCCCGCTGTTCCTTTTCATTGCGGGCATCTCCTTCCCCTTCTCTCTGTCGAAGCAACGAGCACATGGGAAGAGCGATGGAGCTATCATTCGTAAGATTATCCGCAGAGGACTGACGCTGGTGCTGCTTGGTATTCTCTACAATGGATTCTTAAACCATCTGAACTTCGCCGAAGCGCGCTATGCGAGCGTCTTGGGACGCATCGGTCTGGCATGGATGTTCGGTGCGTTGATCTTCATGCATACCTCATGGAAGACGCGCATCTGGATAACGGCTGCCTTGCTGGTAGGCTACTGGTTGGTAGTGGGTTTCATCCCAGCCCCTGATGGTGGAGGAGCAGATATCTTCAGCGCTCAGGGCTCTATGGTGGGCTATATAGACCGTCTCTTGCTGCCGGGCAAACTCTACAACGGCAACATAGATCCAGAGGGCATTCTGGGTATTATCCCTGCCATAGGCACAGCTCTGCTTGGTATGTTCACGGGCGAGTGGGTAAAGCGTACAAAGGTAAGTGAGACAAAGAAAGTGCTGGGCATGGTGGCAATGGGCATTGTCTGGCTGGTGGTAGGACTTCTCTGGAGCACGATATTCCCCATCAACAAGGCGATGTGGACCAGTACGTTCGTACTGGTGGTAGGTGCCTACTCCATCTTGATGTTCGCTTTGTTCTACTGGATTATCGATGTGCTGGGCTGCCGTAAGTGGACGCTCTTCTTCACCGTGATAGGCATGAACTCCATCACCATCTATTTAGGACAGCAGTTCATCAACTTCAGCTATACGGCACGCAAGTTGTTCGGCGGACTGATAGCCCTGCTGCCTGAGAACGCACAGGATTTCTTCACGCAGGCAGCTTACATCTGTGTGTGCTGGCTGTTCCTCTACTTCTTGTACAAGAAGAAGGTGTTCCTGAAAGTTTAACCCTTATTCGGGCACATAGATTATTTCGCCGTTCTCCAACTCATAGGCTACCCCTACCCGACGACCTCTTTTACCATTGGACTCTTGATCTTCTGAGGGGGTATAGCGACGTATCTCCTGCCCTTCTCGGGTGATGATCTCCATGTCGTCCTGCCCAGGGTTCTTGATCATGGTAAAGTCTTCACTGCCAAGCAGCTCCGTCATATTGAAGCGTGATACCAGTGCCACCATCAGGGCTACAGCGAAGACCATCGCCACATCAAACAGATTGGCTACAGTAGCCATAGGGTTCTCATCGTCACCCCCACTTAATAACTTATTCCGTTTCATGCGTCAGTCAGTCGGTCTGAGCGGAGTAGATGGCTTTCTTCTCCATGATGCCACGCACCTTATTCTGCAATGAGAAATTGATATGCTGTAAGAATATTTCCTGTATCTCAGGCACCTCACCCAGTCCCTCGATGTGCAGCGTCACTTCTAAGCCCGCTGCTTCGAGCGCCTCTTTCCAATCTACGAAGATGTCGTTCTTGGCATGATCGCCTGCCACGAACATCAGCGGCACCAGCGTCACCTTCTTGCCTTTGGCAGCTTGGATAAGGGCTAAGGCATTCTCAAACGTGGGATAACCTTCGATGGTACCAACATGGTGATTAGGATGGCCTTCGGCCTTGAACATATAGTCCAACTGGCTGTATATAGCAGTAGCAGGACCTTCTGTGCCATGCCCAACCAGCAGCACATGCTCGCGCTGCTTGGCATTGGCAGGATGGCGCTGTGCCAAGATTTCTGCCACACGCAGGGCATCGGTTGTATCATAAAGTAGCGGTGTGCCTACGCGCACCTCCTTGAAGAAGGGACGCATGGTCTCTACATCATGACGCAGAGACTCCATCTCCTCACCTTCGATGATGTTGGTACTCTGCACCAGTAGGTGAGTGATGCCTTGTGCACGGAGTTTCAGCATAGCCTCCACTGGGGTGTCTATCTCCACACCACGGGCCTTAAGCCTACGAAGGATGATGCGGGAAGTAAACGACTGCACCACTTGCAGCTGTGGATAGGAAGCCCTGACTTTCTGAGCCATAGCATCAATGGTGGCAGCACGGGTATCATCGTGGGTAGTGCCGAAGCTCACCAGTAATACAGCAGCACGGTCTTGAGCAGACATGCTGCCCAGCATATCATCTGGCACGGCAGTATCTTCGCCTTGTGCCCACAGAGGGGCAACCATGAGCAGCAGTAATAGGAATGAAAGCCAACGAATTGGCTTGATGGTTAGAACACGTTTCATATTGCTTATTATTTTTGTTGCAAAAATACTATAACGTAAAGAAAAAAACAAGAAAGTTTCCCTAAAGATTCCTCAGCAATTTGGCAGGGATGCCGCCTGACATCAGATGAGTTCATGCATGTGCGCAAGGCCTATGGGGAGAGAAGGGAATCAAAGCTGCATGATGATTGGGAGCGCATGCGCTTGCTGGCTACCATCACCATACAGCCGCATGTAAAAGGTAAGATTAGCCCAGATAAGCTACTGCCCCTACCATGGGAGAAGAAGCCAAAAGCAGAAGCCCCCAAGGTGAGCAAGGAGGAAGCGATGAAGAGGTTTGAGAGGTTAGCGGGAAGAGGTTAGAAACCGCCGGGGAGTCTGTTCATTATATCCATGTACTTATTTCCTCCATAAACGCAAAGAACAGATAAAGTGATAAAAATAACCGCCGGCCAATTAATCGCATCCCAGTTTGCAGTCTCAAACATTTCGATTATGTCTTGGATTCTATACATAGCAATATATTGTTTTGTTTCTGCAAATATATAAAACTTTTGTAATACCCGCAAAGTAATATACAAAAAAGATGGCAAAGGACGTAAAATTTAACATAAAGCTACAGATTGACGGCAAGGAGCAGGTGGTCACGGCTTGCAGCACGGTGACATTGGCCCCAAGCCACACCTTATCTTCTATGCGTATAGGCTTGAAGGTCATATCGCCTCGATGACCAGGGCTGAAGGCATGGTTGATGGTGCAGAGTGTGGCGTTATGCCCTATCAGGCAGTCGTTTCCGATGAAGATGCCGCCTTGGTCTTGGAACTTGCAGCCCATATTGATAAAGGTGCGCTCCCCTACCCAGGTGTTCTTACCGCAGTCGGTATAGAAAGGGAGAAACATGCCCACTGAAACAGGAAAGTCGTGCCCCCACAGCTCCGCTGGCAGTCCTGCATTCATGTGGTCAACAAATTCCGGTATAGTCATAGCGTCTGTTCTTAAATTAATCCTGTAGCAGAGGTACAAACGTATTTCCAAAAAACGCGCCCTTGGAGGTGGATTTCAAAAAAATCTCTAACTTTGCAGTAGATTAAGGTAACGAAAGAATCGGTATATGAGAGCACTCGACGAATACTTCAAGCATCTCCATGAGAATAACGGGGATATGGGTTGCATCCACTCCTGCCAAGAACTGATGGACTCTGTTCAGCAAGTGGGGTTTCTGCCACTATTAGAGAGCGGTATAAGAGGCTATGCCGCTGAGAGCATGATGGCAGAGGAATGCCGTTACATAGAGTTTGACGACGGATCTTGGGAGTGGCCGCTGTGGCAATGGAAAGGTCCTGTGGTGCGTGAGGGCAACTGCGTCTATGGTAAGTTCTTTGCCAGCAAGGCAGGATTCATAAGCCTTGATTGGTGGCCCGATCTCTACAACTGGCGTCGCAGTCAGCACCCAGTGCCAGAGGAAGACAGCATTGAGGGCATCATCCTCGCTACCCTACGCGAGCATGGCAGCATGATCACCCGAGAACTACGTGCTGCCTGTGGCTTCACGGGCAAGAATATGCGTTCTAAGTTCGATGCCTACATCACCCGTCTGCAAATGGCTTGCTACATTGTTACGGAGGACTTTGTCTATCCTACCGATAAACATGGCCGGGAATACGGCTTCGGATGGTCGCTCCTCACCACGCCTGAGACATTGCTTGGCAAAGAGGCCTGTCTGTGCGATAGGATGCCAGAAGCCTCGCTTCAGCGCATGGAGCAACACCTCACACAGCTGCTTCCAAGTGCCACGGAGAAGCAAATCAAGAAGTTGCTGAAGTAGCAGGTTTTTGGATGATTTCTCCATCAAAAACGGCGACATTCATCCGCTCTACCTCGATCTTCTCCCAAACATGCTCCACCACGTAGGGTTCTTGGGCGAGGTAGGCATCCAGTTCCTCACGATTTTCGAACTGCATGACCAGTAGGGAACCTTTCATCTTTCCCTCATCGTCAAGCATAGCACCAGCACAGAGCACGTGCTCTTTCACTCTCTCCATGCCCTCGAAATGACGGGCACGCACGGCCATACGCTGGGGCAGTTTGCTCTCTCCGTCATAGGCTGTAATCACAAACTTCATCATAGGTTTTATATAGATTATGTTTACTCCTGTGGTGCAAAGATAGCAATACTTTTTGAATAAAACATCTTCCACATCTTCCATCTTCCACGACGAAAAGAGAATCATGCATTATCTCGTGGAAGATGTGTGGAAGATGTGGAAGATATGGAAGATTTTCTGGCAAAACTATTGACAAAGGGCGTTTTATTTTGTATATTTGTAAAGTAATAAGAACACGACAAAACGTTATCCTCTTATTACTACGTTTATATGAATCAAAACATCGATTTTTCAACAATGCCAAGCTCCTATGTGGTGTGTTGGCATCATGACTGTCCGCTCAAGGACAACTGTCTGAGACACCTCGGTGCCTCTCATGTTCCTACCGACTGCCGTACTATGCAGAGTGTCAATCTCAATCTGGTGAAGCCCGAGAAGGGGCAGTGTGCCATGCAGCGACCAGTGCGCTTCATCCGCAACGCCTGGGGCTTGCGCCATATCTTCGACAATCTACCCCACAAGAAGTATGATGCCATTCACTCGCGCATCCACTTCGGACTCAAGAACACAACCTATTACGACTACTACAACGAGCGCAAGCCCATGTCGCCCGATGTGCAGGAGTACATACAGCGTGTGTTCCGAGAAAACGGCATCACGGAGCCTGTCATCTTCCGTCGTTACGAGGATGCAGTGGATTGGTAAGGCCGTTACATTCCATTCATAAGGATTTTACATCACTGGCGTAATAGTTTTACAGTGCCTACGTAATGGTTTTACGCTTACGGCGTAAAACTTTTACGCAAGGCTCGTAATGTCGCGTAATAGTTAATATTTGATAATCAAGACGTATATGAAGAACCAGAAAGATATTACATTTACCTCCATCCGCTTGGATGGAAAGAACAAGCAGCTGAAGCTGCGCCATCTGTCAGCAGAGGCGATGCTCAGCCTCATCAGTCGTGAGAACAAGCGCATGCCGTTTGCCAAGTTCCGAGAGAATCTGCCCACATACCAGAGCCTTGGCGGACGGATGGAGTTCACGGCACAACGCATCTACGTACCTGCCTCATTTAAGAAGGACGGGGACGGGAAACGCTATGAGCGTTATAATGGATTGGTGCTTCTGAATGTTGGCGGGTTGGCAAGCATGGAAGAAGCCGAATGGGTGAAGCGCTTGGCGCAGATGCAGCCCTCTACCTATGCGGCTTTCGTGGGAAGCACGGGGAGAAGTTGCAAGCTGCTAGTGAAAGTGAGTGGCACGGATGGCTCTCTGCCTCAGAGTGAACGTGACGCACAGGAGTTCCATCGCATGGCCTACTATCTGGCCTACTCCACCTATAACGGCACGCTCAACTTCCCCATCATGCGGGTGGATCCTACCTTGGAGCAGAACTTTGTGCGTACCTATGATCCTAAACCTTACATCAATGCGGAGGCCGTGCCTTTGAAATTGGACAAAGGCGTGCAACTGCAAATTGAGGAGAACAAGCCTTCCGCCTCGCAGCCTTTGGAGCGCATAGAGCCAGGACTGGATGGCTATCTGGAGTTTGAACGCAGGTTTATCGCTTTGACTATGAAGGTGTTGGCGAAGGAAGGCAGCTTCACGCTCTATAAGTCCAATCCCGAACGCTTCTTCACCCTGCTTGCCAAGGAGTGCTGCTTGACAGGTTTACCTCAAGAGGAAGCCATTTGCCATGTCATGAACCACTTCCCCGATGCGGGAGAAGAGCGCATCCGCCTCATCTTCGAAGGAAGCTACCAATTGACCAATGCCAGCTTTGGCACCCATGAGGCCCTCAACCAGACACAGGGCAATGCGTTGAAACTACGTCAATACATGAAGCAACGTTACGTGCTGAGACACAACGTGATACAAGACACTACGGAATATAGGCTCAACAACACGTGGGATACGCAGTTCCGCCTGCTTGACGACCGGATGATGGGCAAGATGGTGGAGGAAGCGCGTCTGCGGGGCATCAACGTATGGGACAAGGATGTGCGTCGCTTCGTCAACTCAGCCGATGTGGAGAACTTCAACCCTGTGGAGGCGTTCCTCCATTCTGTGCGTGGCACTTGGGATGGCCGTGATCGCATCCGCGAATTGGCAGATACCGTCAAGACGAAGAATCCACATTGGCGGGAGTGGTTCTATCGCTGGCTACTCTCCATGACGGCCCAATGGCTGGGCGTGATGGGATCATACGGCAACAGCGTAGCGCCCATTCTCATTGGCAGACAAGGATTTAGGAAATCGACGTTCTGCAGGAACCTGCTGCCAGATGAATTGCAGTTTGGCTACACAGACCAACTGGATTTCTCCAGCAAGAAGGAGGTGGATCGCACCATCTGCCAGTTCCTTTTGGTGAACCTTGATGAGTTCGACCAACTGAATCGCCACAACCAAGACGGCTACCTGAAGAACCTGCTGCAACGGGCCGACATCCGCACCCGCAAGCCTTATAAGACGCAGGTGAGTCAGATGCGCCGCTATGCGTCGTTTATAGGCACCAGCAATCAGAGCGACCTGCTCACGGATCCTACGGGTAGCCGTCGATACCTTTGCATCGAGCTTACAGCCCCTATCAATACAGACAGTCGCCCTAACTATCGCCAGCTTTATGCCCAAGCCTTGCAAGCCGTTGAGAGTGGCGAACGCTATTGGTTTGACGACTCAGATGTGGAGCTGATCATGCAGAGCAATCGGGAATTCATGCACCTCGATGCCTCAGAAATGCTGTTCCATGACTATTTCAGTCCTGCGCAAGAAGAAGAAAGCGCTGAATGGATCAGCGCCTCCGCCTTGCTGGAAGAGCTACGCCACCATGCTGGCAGTAGCACCTCCATGTCAGCCGTCAGCTTTGGCAGGTACCTCCGCCACCTGCCAGGCATGCGACAAAAGCGCACTGCCCAGGCCAACTTTTACCTCATAAAACGCCTGAAATGACGTTCATCTTCCACATCTTCCACGCATCTTCCACGAGATAATGCATGATTCTGTTTGCCTCGTGGAAGATGGAAGATGTGGAAGATGTTTTTTCTATTATTCTTGCTCATAGGGTTAACCAATCAAGGATGGCTACAGATTAATTGATAGCACCCATAATGTCCAGTACTGGGATGTATATGAAAAACCTCGATGTTTCATTTCACAATCTCAATTTTCCAACCCATTTTGAGAGCAGCATTGATTCTTTCCAACATTTTCTTTTTATCTTTGGTACTGCTATGAGTGAGTACATAAAGACCAGGAGCGGCCTCACGCTGAGCATGCCCATACTTTTTGTCCTTAGTAGTAGAGACGACATTGATGCGACAGAACCGAACATCCAATTCACGTACCCTCATCAAGCCTGCTTCTATGATAGCAGAAGTAAAGGTAGTAGCTGCATCGTGCTCTTGGAGTATTGAACCGTCCTTCCTTCGGATGCAAAGCCCTGTCTTCGGAGCAATTTGCGTTCGCTTGTTCTTTCTTGGGCCAAACTCCTTGTGCTCTACTTCCGGATCTGCTTCCAAACGCTTCGCATCTATCAGCTGCGTGATATTCGTCTTACGCGACAACGACACGCTGATAGGCATACCCGGATGGTAGTCAACCACCAGAACAAGTTCTCGTTGTACCTGCTTCAATGCAGGTTCAATGGTCTCTGTTACTACAGGAAGAATCTCTTTCTTAATGATGTCTTCTTCCAATTCACTCACTTGTCTCTCCAAATCCTCATTTAGAGAGAGTCCTTCCTTCCGCAATGTTTCCATTGCCTTGTATAAATCGCCGAGTCGTGACATAAACTTTATTGATTATCTTTAATGAACGAGCAGTATTCTTCAAGAGATTTCCGCATCACCTCTTGCGGTATCAGTTTCCGTTGGTATTCGGCCACCATCGTTGGACTTAGTGAACGACTCAGTGTGTACTCTACCATACTACGGTCAGCTGAAGGACAGAGGATGATGCCAATACTCGGATTTTCGTTATCCCGTTTCACATCTCTGTCAAGAGCCTCCAGATACATATCCATCTTTCCAACAAACTCAGGTCGGAAATCGACCGCTTTCAACTCGATTGCCACAAGACACTGTAATGCCCGATGATAGAAAAGCAAGTCTATGCGCTTTGTTGACCCTCCCACTTGAACTCCATATTCACTATCAACGAAAAGGAAGTCTTTCCCTAATTCCAGGATGAATTCTTTCATATGTTCAAGAAGCCCTTTGTGCAGTTGATGCTCGTTATGCTTTGCTGGAAGACCTAGAAAGTCCACCACAGCTTTGTCCTTTAGCAAGTACTCAGATCTGGGATAATCTCTCAGTAGTTGTGGTGATAACATTTTTTCTTTGTCAAGAAGCGTGCTATATGTTTGGCTGACAATACAACGGCGAAGTTCTCTTGACTTTAGCCTTTCACGGTAAGAATAGAGCATATAAAATACGCGCTCTTCATTTGACTTGCATCTATTCAGTATCTCTATGTGGTTTGTGAATGACGTAATGGCAAGAATGGCAGGAAATGGCAATTCAGATTGTGCAGGCGTTGACTGCACAATTGCACCTCCTTCACTTTGTGCAGTCACTGACTGCACTATTTCATTCTGACCGTGCAATTGTGTAAGTGGCAGTTGTACTAAATCGTCCAGATGTAGGTTCCCAATAAAACCCAAGAAAGTTTCAGAACTATATGTTTCATAGAAACTCACCATATTGTACAAGTTTCTCTTTCCATAGCCCTTCCTTCTTGGATTCATGCGTTTCAGATAGTCAGCCAATTCACAGACCACCTTAGCACCCCAATGGGCTGACTTTAGTTGCTGAGAGATGTATTGCCCCACCTCCCAATTTGTCAGCAACGCCTCCATGTTCACTTTTGCGATAGCTGATGAACGGTGCTGCTCTATTAGTGAATTGACATACTCAAACTGCTTTTCCAGTTGTGTCAGATTCGGTATAATTGTTATGTCTTTTCCCATATTTAATAAACGTTTTATATTCTTTTATGGTATCAATAGTCCTCTATATTCGAGGTCGTTCTTCATCATTTCTTCCAGTTGATGCGTTTCAAGGTCTATTTGCTTCAGACGTTTTTCCTTTTCCTCATCAGAATGGGTGGTGTCTTGAAGCACACTCAACTTCAT
>CALAEY010000079.1 GCA_937891085.1 uncultured Prevotellaceae bacterium
CATTTCATAGGATTCAGCCCAATTTTTGGTCGGCTAATTGCGGATAATCATTTTAATTTATTGTCAATAAGAGGTGTGACGGCGATTGTGGGAATGCACGATCGTATAGCAGATGTAAAAGCAGCCTTAGAGCAGCGTATCAATCTGGAAGAATATAATGTCAATATCAGACCTGTGACGCTAAACTTTAGTGTGGTACTGAGAATTTGTCTTTTAGCGGGTCTAAGTGATAAATCTCCACGAAGAATAGATAATCTGAATGATTATAATCTATCCATATCAAGGACACCTTATGCTACAACCTTTTTCACAAAATCTGGTGTCGGAACCTTGTTTGAGGTATTACTAAAAATGCGTTATCACGCTGTGGATGCAGACTGGACATCTGCTACCCTTGTCAGCAGAGTGATTGGGCGTGAAATCCTGAGAGGAAGAGATATTCTGATGAAGGAAGGAGGTATTGATGAGTGGCTGACGTTCATTCCTCTTCGCGCAGGGCGTTCTTTGACTGATATTCCAGAACTTAATCTTAGAATCGGCGAATATGAGAATGGAATGGATGCCTGCCTTGACATTAACAGTCGTGAGATAGCCAATACCCAAATTCTTATTGCTGGTACTACAGGATCAGGAAAATCAAATCTTATATCATTGCTCATTAATCAAATACGTAGTGCATCGTCAGATACGCACTACCCTGTCAATTTCCTGTTGTTTGATTACAAAGGAGAGTTTTCTGACCCTGCTAATGCTTCATGGCTACAATTCTTTGATACGGATAAATCGGCCATACTTGATCCCATAAGAGACCCATTGCCTTTCACTCCATTCAAGGATTTTACAGGACGGCCTATCAACGAAGTGAATCTATATGCCACCTCACTGGCTTCTGCGCTGAGTGCTATCGCACCAACCAAGATCAGTGCAAACATGGATAACAGACTAAGTGAAGCAATTATCAATGCCTATAAAGAGAAGCTACTGAAGCCTGTGACATTCAGTGATGTGCTGAATAACTATATAGCATTGCTACCTCAGAAAAAACAAGATGAGACAGACAGCGTCATTTCTGTACTAAGCCAGTTGGTGCGTAATAGGATTTTTGCAGATGAAGACAAGATAGATCTAATGAAGAACTGCTATATCATCAATCTGGGTGGTTTTGAGAAAGATGGTATTATGGCAAAAGCTATCGTCTATTTCGTCATTTCAAAGCTGAACACAATCTATGAGAAGCTGCCCAAGCAGGCAACCAATAGTGAGCGTGTGGAGATTAGGCACTTCACTATCATAGACGAAGCTCATTACATGTTAGGGTTTGAAAACAAGCCTTTACAGAATCTGATAGCAGTAGGTCGTAATAAAGGCATGAGCATTATTCTTGCCACTCAGAATATGGAGAGTTTCAAGAGCAAGCATTTCGATTTCTATGCGAATGCTCAGTATCCGCTCATCATGAAACAACAGCAGCAGAATGATGCTGTAATAAAAGACCTGTTTGGCGTTTCTGGCTCTGCACTGCAGGAAATAAAGCAAGCTATAGCTGGTCTGCAGAAAGGGGAGCTGATTACAAAAGACGCTGCAAGCATGGCTCTGGGAATAGGTAAACATTGGCAGAAGATAAAAGTCACCCACTTAATATAAACTGAACAAATATGGAAAAACTTGAAAAAGCATATCAGGCCATCGACCTACTGGAGTCTATAGACTTCCCTATTACGCCAGAGTTGATGGGAATAATTGCTCGTTTTGAAAAAGAATATTTGAGAGAGGAGGTAATACCACTAATAGAACAGGAAATGGCTCCTCTATTAGAAAAAATGCGGAATAGTTTCGAACTGGAAATAACATATAATCCAGAAGATGCCCTAAATATAACTTTAGTAGATCGTCCTAAAGTACAAGCGCAACTATTTGCTGAAGAACAGCCATCTAAACGTCAAAAGAAATATATCATTCGTGTGATATTCCCAGACAACCATGTCTCATGTAAGCACATGGTATGGGAGACTCTTATGGATGTGATTCGTTTTGCTGGTCCAGAAAATGTTCAACGCCTTGGCATAAACATTATGGGTGGTAATCTTGTATCTCGTCAACTTCATGAGAACGAGAGGTATAGGGTAGGACAGAAGGAAGTTGAGCCAGGGCTTTATGTCTGTACTTATTCTTCTACTGATACGAAGTTGGAGCAGATAAAAACTATTAACCGTGCATTGAATCTTGGACTAAAGATAGAAAAGCAAATGCTTTAAAGAACTATGGACATTGAATTATTAAAAAAGGCATATGATGCCATAGAGATGCTCAAAGCTCTGAATTTACCAGTAAATGATGAGCAGCTGAAAGGAATTTCTAATCTTGAAAGAAAATATATAATAGAAAATGTGATTCCTACATTGAAGAAAGAGCTTGACCCCTTCTTCTCTATTATAAAGAATAGCATGAAGTTGACAGCTACCTATAATATAGAAGATGGGCTGAATTTCACTTTTGATAACAAGCAAATAAAAGTGCATTCACTAGAAGGCAATAGCCTAACCTGAATATTTCATACTCTGCTTAACCCGTCCTTTGACGGCCGAATTATTCTTTACAATCATAAATTTGTGTCCATCTATGCAATAATTGGGCAT
>CALAEY010000080.1 GCA_937891085.1 uncultured Prevotellaceae bacterium
AGTAATTCGAAAAATTATCAAGCAATCAGCAATTTAGCATCAGCATGGGTATGACTACTTTGCATAACGATAAACTTGTCATAAAAGAAAAGTTCCACGTTCCATCGCTCTCTATAGAGTTCTGCGATGATGAGAGCCTCGTATCCCAAATGGTTGGTGATGAAACGGTAGACATTTCCCGTGGCAAAGTCTTCGTAGACTACCATGCGGAATTCCTCGGGGTACTTCTGCTTGGAGTTCTCCTTGGTAAGTCTGACAATATCATCACCGATAACGCCTGTCTGCTTATCAACGGGCATGGACTTGACAACCTCATATTGCATGTTGTCCTTAGCTCTTTCTTCTTTCTGAATTTCGCCCCGGGACAGAGTTTGAGACAGAGGCTGATGGCGCTGCTGTCGAATGCATAGACCATGTCGGCAATGTCAAGTGGGTAACGGCCAATGCATTCAGGCTTGCCTCTATATAACGCAGGCTATTCTTGTCAGCATACTGAGCCAGGCACATGACCAACAACTGATCCGCTTTAACGAGACACTAATGATTCTTATAATGTGGCCTAGCAGAAGGAGTTTTTGGGCTCTTCTAACCAACGCAAATTTGCACCCGTTACCAAACGAAAGTGCGACATGCGACATGTGACATTTGCCATTTCGCATGTGCACCGTGAGGAGTTACAAATCCTAAGCTATATATATTACTTATTATATTATAATATTAATATTATAATATAATAAGTAAGGTGTAATGTCACATTTCCCCGTTGCGATAGGGAATAGAGCAAATGTCACATGTCGCATGTCGCACTTCGTGAGCAGAAAACACGAGAACGGGTTTCGTGAGGTGTGAAAGTAAGTTTCTCAGTCGATGAAAGTAGGTTTCGGGGGAAATGCACCCGATTTTAAGGAAATTGGATTTGCGGCTGTGCACAAGCAAATTTTCCTGTGCACACGCTTTCTTCAGTACCCCAGCAAATGGTGCTCCTTGCAATACTCTATAGCAGGTTGGTAGCTTTGCAGGGTGGCGCGCCAGAGCCATTTCTTGGCTTTCTGGGGGTTGGGCTGACTGACGCTGCCTGAGAGGTGTAGCCAAGCAGTGGCGAACTGTGCCTGTGGGTCGCCCTGCTGGGCTGCGAGCTCGTACCAGAAGGCGCACTCCTCTACGTCGCGCTCCACGCCATCGCCGTTCCAGTAGGCTGCAGCCACGTTCTTCTGCGACTGCAGGTGCCCTCGGAAAGCCGCCTCGCGATACCACACGTAGGCCTTGAGGTGGTCTTTCTCTACGCCTTCGCCCAGGTAGTAGGCATTCGCCACGTTGACCTGTGACTGCGTGTCGCCCTTCTCCGCAGCACGGAGGTACCACTCGAAAGCCTTGCGGATGTCTTGCTCCACCCCGTGCCCATAGTAGTAAGACTCTGCCACGTTGAAACAGCCATAGGTATCGCCAGCCTGGGCAGCCTCCATATACCACTTGAACGCCAGGGACAGGTTCACCTTCACCCCATAGCCACGGGTATAGCACACCCCCAGATTGTTCATCGCCTTGGCATCGCCCGCGAGGGCTGCCTTGCGATAGGCATCGGCTGTATTTCGTTCCTTGCTCATAGACGGTGGTATATGAAAAAAGCACCTCTGAGATTCTCAGAAGTGCTTTCTGTAGCGGGAGGGGGGCATGATCCCTCGACCTCATGATTATGAATCATGCGCTCTAACCAGCTGAGCTATCCCGCCATCGCTGTTTTGCGGGTGCAAATATAGAGACTTTATTTAAAACTGCCAAACTTTATCAAAAAAAATTATATCTTCGCAGAAACTTTTCATGGAATGCTGAGGTTTGGCATTTTTATCGTATCTTCGCACCGAAATTGGAAAAAGGATGCTCCGAATAAAGAAGTTGGACATATTTATACTGAAGAGTTTCTGCCTGCTGTTCCTGGGCACCTTCTTCATCTGCCTCTTCATCTTCATGATGCAGTTTCTGTGGAAGTATGTGGACCAGATGGTGGGCAAGGGACTGGACGTGACGGTGCTGGCGCAATTCTTCATCTACGCAGGACTGACGCTGGTGCCTGCCTCCCTGCCGCTGGCGGTGCTGCTGGCTGCCCTCATAACCTTCGGAAACTTCGGAGAACGCTTCGAGCTGATGGCCATGAAGGCCGCGGGCGTGTCGCTGCTGCAGATACTCAGGCCGCTGGTGGTGTTCATCGCCTTCATCTGCGTGGTGAGCTTCTACTTCCAGAACGTGGTGGGGCCCTACGCGCAGTCGAAACTCTGGACGCTGGTGCTCTCGATGAAGCAGAAGTCGCCCGAGCTGGACATCCCAGAGGGAGCTTTCTATGACCAGATACCTGGCTACAACCTCTACGTGGGGCATAAGAATCGCGACACGGGTATGCTTTATGATGTGCTGATATACAACTTCCAGAATGGCTTCGATAATGCTCAGATCATCTACTGCGACTCTGCACGCATGGAATTGACCCAAGACAAGCAGCACCTCTACCTGCATCTCTTCGATGGGGAAGAGTTTGAAAACCTGCGCTCGCAGACAGTGAGCTCGGAGAGTGTGCCATACAGACGCGAGAGCTTCAAGGAGAAACATGCGCTGATAGAGTTCGACTCCAGCTTCAATATGATGGACGAGGGTATCATGGACAGTCAATCCATCAGTAAAAACATGGCACAGCTGGATGCCGATGCCGACTCCATGCGGCAGGTGGTGGACAGCATGGGCATAGTGAACTTCAACAACGCTCTGCGCAATGCGTACCAGCCCGTGGGCATGGATCCTACGCTGAAGGTGCGCGGAGAACGCTCTGTGGACGAGGAGGGGGAGAGCGCCCCTGCAAAACCTGCCTACACCACCAGCATCAAGCAGATAGAGCACATAGTGGCCACACACATGGTGAACGTGGACAGCATCTATCGCATCTCCAGCCTGGACGACAGGGAGAAGTTCGTGAGCAACGCCTTCGCTGACGTGGCGCAGGTACAGGCCGACTGGAGCAACAGGGAGGTGAACATGAAGCTGCTGCAGAGCAACATGCGACGCCACCAGACGGCTTGGCATGAGAAGCTGACACTCTCGCTGGCATGCATGATCTTCCTCTTCATAGGCGTGGCGCTGGGCGGCATCATACGCAAGGGTGGATTGGGCATGCCTGTGGTGATCTCCGTGCTGATTTTCATCTTCTATTATATAGTGAACAATACGGGCATGAAGATGGCGAAAGAGGGCAGATGGCTGATCTGGAGCGGCATGTGGCTCAGTACGGCTGTGCTGGCACCTATCGGCGCTTATCTGACCTACAAGAGCAACAACGACTCGGTGGTGATCAACATAGACCAGATCATGACAGCGGTGAAGAAGTTCTTCGGCATACGCAGCAAGCGAAACCTGGCGCGCAAGGAGGTAATCATAGAGGATCCTGACTACAGCACCCTGCCAGAACGCCTGCAGGCCTTCAGCACCCAGTGCGCTGACTATATGGAGCAGCACGACCTGAAGGGCGCACCCAACTACTACAAGCTGTGGACGAATGCGGAGGGCGACGAGGAGGCGGAGCAGATCAACGAGACGCTGGAGGGATTCGTGGAAGAGATGTCGAACACCCGCTCTGGGCATCTGCTGAACGTGCTGAACAACTATCCGATACTGACCACAGAGGCGCAGGAAAGGCCGTTCAAGAAGCATTGGCTGAATTTAGCCTGCGGAATATTTGTTCCTTTGGGATTATTTTTCTATATTCGTATCTGGATTTTCAGACTTAGGCTGAAGAAGGATCTGGAGACCATCATGAACGTGAACAAAGAGGCTGTGTATGTGATAGACAGCATGGCTGAGAAATAAATGAAGTATATACAATAATTATGGAGAAGATAAAACTGGATTCGATAGAGGAGGCTGTGAAGGACTTCGCGCGTGGCGAGTTCGTAGTGGTGGTGGATGACGAGGATCGCGAGAATGAGGGCGACCTGATTATTGCTGCAGAGATGATCACCCCAGAGAAGGTGAACTTCATGCTGAAGCATGCGCGTGGCGTGCTCTGCGCACCTATCACCATCTCGCGCTGCAAGGAGCTGGACCTGCCCCATCAGGTGTCTGACAACACGTCGATGCTGGGAACGCCTTTCACCGTCACGGTGGATAAGTTGGAGGGCTGCACCACGGGTGTGTCTGCCAACGATCGTGCGGCTACTATCCGCGCCTTGGCCGATCCTGCCTCTACGCCAAACACCTTCGGACGTCCAGGACACATCAATCCGCTGTACGCACAGGACAAGGGCGTGCTGCGTAGAGCTGGGCATACAGAGGCTACCATAGACTTGGCGCGTCTGGCTGGGCTCTATCCTGCTGGGGCACTGATGGAAATCATGAACGAGGACGGCACGATGGCCCGCCTGCCAGAGCTGCGCAGAATGGCTGATGAGTGGGGCTTGAAGCTGATTTCCATTCACGACCTGATAGCCTACCGACTGAAGCAGGAGTCGATGGTGGAGAAGGGTGAGGAGGTGAGCATGCCTACCGCCTTTGGCGACTTCCGCCTGATACCATTCCGCCAGAAGTCCAACGGGTTGGAACACATAGCGCTCTTCAAGGGCACATGGGAACCCGACGAGCCTGTGCTGGTGCGCGTGCATTCATCTTGTGCCACTGGCGACATCTTCGGCTCTAAGCGCTGCGACTGTGGGGAACAGCTGCACAAGGCCATGCAGATGATAGATCAGGCTGGCAAGGGCGTGGTGGTCTATCTGATTCAGGAGGGCCGAGGCATAGGCTTGATGGACAAGATAAAGGCGTATAAGCTGCAGGAGGAGGGCATGGACACGGTGGAAGCCAATCTGTGCCAAGGCCATCTGGCTGATGAGCGCGACTATGGCGTGGGAGCGCAGATCCTGCGTGAACTGGGCGTGCACAAGATGCGCCTCATGACCAACAATCCTGTGAAGCGTGTAGGCCTGGAGGCCTATGGCCTGCAGATCGTGGAGAATGTGCCCATAGAGGTGGCACCCAATGAGTACAACCAGCGCTACCTGCAGACCAAGAAGGAACGCATGGGACACAATTTGCATCTATTATTCAAAATTCAAGAATACACTATGACCCAATTATCCAATCGTTTGAACAGTCTCTCACCATCGGCTACGTTGGCGATGTCACAGAAGAGTGCCGAGCTGAAGGCACAGGGTGTGGATGTGATCAACCTCAGTGTGGGGGAACCCGACTTCAATACCCCAGACCACATCAAGGAGGCTGCCAAGAAAGCCATCGATGAGAATTACTCGCGTTACTCTCCAGTGCCAGGCTATCCAGACCTGCGAAACGCCATCGTCAGGAAGCTGAAGAATGAGAATGGACTGGACTTCACAACGGCTCAGATCTCTTGTGGCAACGGTGCCAAGCAGTGCGTGTGCAACACGGTGCTGGTGCTGGTGAATCCAGGTGATGAGGTCATAGTGCCTGCACCATACTGGGTGAGCTATACGGAGATGGTGAAACTCGCTGAGGGTACGCCAGTGATAGTGCATGCGGGCATAGAGCAGGACTTCAAGATCACGCCTGCACAGCTAGAGGCTACCATCATGCCTAAGACGAAGGCGCTGATTCTCTGCTCACCATCCAATCCTACGGGCTCTGTCTACAGCAAGGAGGAGCTGGCGGGGCTGGCTGACGTGCTGGCGAAGCATCCGCAGGTGTATGTGATCGCTGATGAGATCTATGAGCACATCAACTATGTGGGCAAGCATGAGAGCATCGCACAGTTTGAGGAGATACGCGACAGGGTGGTGATCATCAACGGTGTGTCTAAGGCGTATGCTATGACGGGCTGGCGCATAGGTTTCGTGGCTGGTGCGGAGTGGATAGTGAAAGCTGTGAACAAGCTGCAGGGCCAGTACACCAGTGGTCCGTGCTCCGTGTCGCAGAAAGCTGCAGAGGCTGCCTATAATGGCCCACAGGAGTGCGTGGAGGAGATGCGTCTGGCCTTCGAGCGCAGACGCGACCTGATAGTGAAGCTGACCAAGGAGATCCCTGGGCTGGAGGTGAATGTGCCTCAGGGTGCTTTCTACCTGTTCCCTAAGTGCAGCTCATTCTTCGGAAAGGCTTGTGGCGACAGGAAGATCAACAATGCAGACGACTTGGCGATGTATCTGCTGGAGGTAGGGCATGTGGCCTGTGTGAGTGGCGCTGCCTTTGGTGACCCCAACTGCTTCCGCATGAGCTATGCCACCAGTGATGAGAACATTGTGGAGGCCATCCGTCGCATCAAAGAAGCTTTAGGAAGATTAGTTTAGAGTTTTTTAGTTTAGAGTTTAGGGATTAATACTTAGAGCTCTACGCTCTAAACTCTAAACCAGAAAACTCTAAACCAGAAAACTCTAAACTCTGAGTATTACTCTCTAAACCCTAGACCCTAAACTCTAAACCAGAAAAAGAAAAAGCCCGGCTTTGCAGTCGGGCTCTTTTCTTTTTCTTATGTAAGTTACTCAGGCAAAGAGATTGCCTCATTAGGGCATGCGCCAGCGCAAGTGCCACACTCTACACAACTGTCAGCGTCGATGACATACTTGCCATCACCTTCTGAAATTGCACCTACAGGGCACTCATCTGCACAAGTACCACAACATACACAATCGTCACTAATAACGTAAGCCATTTTATTCAGTTTTTAGTTAGTTTTTTGTATTAAGTCACGGCAAAAATACACCTTTTATTGATTTCTTGTATCTTTTATCGCCTTATTTTATTCTATTTATAAGTCTTCTAAATTAATCAGACGGAGAATTCGAGGTTGAATTCGTCTTTTAAATCAACCAAAACATGGTTTTTCTCAGCCATGAGTTGGAAACGCTCTGTCCTGGTGAATGCCTTGGGCTGCTCAGTGACAGCATTTTCCACTACCTCGATGTCTAAGGTGCTGTTGTGCAGGTTCTTCTGCAGGTAGTCTTGCAGGGCTGGCTTCAGGGTGATGAAGTCTCTGGCAGCCAACTTATTGTCCACCATGATCTGCACCTTTGTGCCTTCTATGAGGGCCACTTGGGTAGTGAGCATCTTCTTGGTCATCGCTATCTGCTCCACAGGCAGGGAGTTGGCATATTGTATCCACTTCTGGTGCAGCGCTGCATCGTCAATGGGTTGGTTCTCTACAATGGCCTGTGTCTCTGAGGCTTGCTTTTCTGAAGCAGATGTCTTGGCAGCCTCCGTCGTGTGTGGCTTGATGGAGATGCTCAGGGTCGAGAGGTCCTTTACCGTTTTCACCTTGCGCTCAGGCGCATTCAAGGCCTGCGTGAAGGTCAGCGTGCCATGTGGCTGCGCCTTAGGTGCCTCTGGGGCAGGGGATGCGGGCTTCTGAGCTGCCTGCTGAGGGGCGGCATGCGCTGTTGGAGCAGGGGTAGGGGCACTCACTTGTTGTGGTGCGCTCTGGTTGGCCTGCTTCTGGAATATGGGTTTAATTGTCGTGGCAGGGCCACGCCCACTGGCAGGGTCGTCTTCGTCAGACGTGAGCTGTGCCAACTGGATGAGGGTCAGCTCCACCAAGAAACGCTTGTTCTTGCTGAGGCGGTAGTTCAGGTCGCAGTCGTTGCACAGCTTCATCGCCTTATAGAGGAAAGACAGTGGGCACTTCCGTGCCTGTTCCTTATAGCGCTCACGTATGCTGGCACCCACCTCCAGCAGGGAAGTGGTGCTTTCGTCTTTGCTCACCAGCACGTCGCGGAAGTGAGAACTCAGGCCTGTGATGAAGTTGCCTGCATCGAATCCCTTGTTCAGCACATCGTTCAGCAGCAGCAGGCTCTCTGTCACCTGTCCAGCCAGCAGATGGTCTGTCAGTCTGAAGTAGTATTCATAGTCCAGCACATTCAGGTTCTCTATCACCTGTTGGTAGGTGATGTTCCCACGCGTGAAGCTGGTCACCTGGTCGAAGATGGAGAGGGCGTCACGCATACCTCCGTCAGCCTTGAGGGCGATCACGTTCAGCGCCTCAGGCTCTGCATGAATGCCTTCTTTGGCTGCCACACGTGCCAGATGCGCCACGATGTCCTCTACGTTGATGCGATTGAAGTCGTAGATCTGGCAGCGTGAAAGGATGGTAGGCAGTATCTTGTGCTTCTCCGTGGTGGCCAAGATGAAGATGGCGTGGCGTGGAGGCTCCTCGAGAGTCTTCAAGAATGCGTTGAAGGCAGAGGGGGAGAGCATGTGCACCTCATCGATGATGTAGACCTTGTACTTGCCTATCTGTGGGGGAATGTGTACCTGCTCCACCAGTTGGCGGATATTGTCAACGGAGTTGTTGGATGCAGCATCCAGCTCGAAGATGTTGTAAGAGCGCTGCTCATTGAAGGCCTTGCAAGACTCGCACTCGTTGCATGCCTCCCCGTCTTCGCGCGGATTCAGGCAGTTGATAGTCTTGGCGAAAATGCGCGCACAGGTGGTCTTTCCCACGCCTCGAGGGCCGCAGAAGAGGTAGGCCTGCGCCAACTTTCCTGTGGCGATGGCGTTTTTCAGCGTGGTGGTGAGCGCTTCTTGTCCCACAACCGACTCGAAAGTGGTGGGGCGATATTTACGTGCAGATACAATATAATTTTCCATAAAAGCTTGCTTCAATTTTGAAATGCAAAAATAGTGCTTTTCCCATGCAAAAGTAAAGAAAAAAACTTATCTTTGCAAGCAATAACAAGGCAGAGTGTATGGATAACTTTTCTTCAATACGAAATTTCTTGGGTCGATATAAGTATATCATCACCTTGGTGATATTTGGCGTTATCATCGTTTTTCTCGATGAGAACAGCATTTTGCGCAGGATGGAGGTGGCGAATGAGACTCGAAACACGCGCAACGAGATCGAAAAATATCGTCAGGACTTTGAGGAAAGCACGCTTCGCCTCAATGAACTGGATGCGGATTCAAACTCCATAGAACGCATCGCCCGTGAGAAATACCTGATGAAGAAACCCAATGAGGACATCTATGTCTTTGAGGAGGATCTGGTGAAATGAAACGTCTGGCACAACCGTTCTTGCTCGTAGGGGCCGTGATGGTCCTGGTGGGGGCAGGCTCCTACATCACGCATTGGTCACTTTCACCTTATATATATATTATAGGGGCTGCGCTGGTGGCATTGGCTCAGATGAATATGCCCATTAAGACCAGTAGTGTGGTGCTGAAGCGCCTGCGTGCCCAGCAGGTAATCGGGGCTTTGCTGCTTGTGGCAGCTGGGGCGTTGATGTTCTTCATGCATCATAATGAGTGGATCGCCTGCCTCTCTATCGCTGCTGTCTTAGAACTCTATACTTCTTTCCGCATCCCTCAAGAATTGGAGAAAGAGTGAGCTTGTGTCTTTTTCCTCCCTCATTTTCTTTTTTTTTCATTGTCCTTTACTTTTTTTGCCTTCATTTTTCTCATCCTCCGTCCTTTTTGTTCCTCCTTTTCATCCGACTTTCCCCCCGTTTTGCCTCTTTTCCTCCTTCCGAGTCCTCTAGTTTTGCATTTTTTTGCGTTTTTCTTGAAAAAAAGTGGTAAAATATTTTGTCGGTGTCGAAAA
>CALAEY010000081.1 GCA_937891085.1 uncultured Prevotellaceae bacterium
GCTGGGGCATCTTCGGTGCCCTGAGCTACGACAGGCATTTCGTGGAGTATGGGGAGTGAGAATAAAGAGCAGTTTTCGCCAATCTTGATTAGAGCCTTGAAAGATTGTGCTGCCGATTTCTTGGTTGCAATTCTTTTTTTATCTAATTTTACACCCGAGATTAGAAAAGAAGGATTTATGAAAAGATCTTGCTTGATAGGATTGCTTGCTATTCTGCTTAGCCCCTGCTATGCACAGCAGATTATTTTCTCTTCCTTGGATGATCTGTTGACAGAGAAGGGGGATACGGTGACTACACTTGTAGTGGAAAAGCGTAGCATCAACAATCTCTATATGAGCAACGGAGCTGACTATCGCATCACTTCTGAGGGAAATTCAGGCCTAAGTAAGTTCATAAAGAACAGGACTTATGCGGTGCAGATGGGCGATGATTTGTACGTGAACTGCAAGTTCGTGCATTACAATCATTACCACTTTGGAAATTGGTATGCCAAGGCTCATAGAGTGAAAGGAAATATCTATTTTGCTGCCCAACCTTATGGACAGCGTGCTTCCAGCAACGTGAAAAGCGAAGGAACCACGAAGCTTGGCGGAAGTGTTGGTAATGCCATAGCTGCCAGTGGCTTGGTGAGGGAGCGAGTCTTCTACGTCATCAATCCAGAGACCAAGCGAGCAGAACTGGTCACATCAGATCTCGTATGCAACCTGCTGGCTGACACTCCTGAGCTTCTCGCCTCCTACCAGACGGAAGAAAGTGAGAGCGCTGAAGTTGTGGAAAAGTATCTTGTGCAACTGCAACGTAAACAATAAGCGGTGAGGTATGGCATTGCATTCCACTAAATATTCCAGCAGGGAAGAACTGAAGGCACTCATCGTGATGCTCTCTATGAAAGAGTTTGCTGAGAAGGGCATCAAGAATGTGACGATGGACAATGTATCTTCCATGCTGGGCATATCGAAGCGTACGCTATATGAAATCTTCCCCGATAAGGAGACGTTGCTCGTCAGTTGTTTAGAGGCCTCCGAATTGGAATCTCAGAAAAAACAGAAGGAGGTCTTGGAATCTTCCAAGAATGTGATGGAGATGGTGCTTCATGTCTATCAGCTGACCATTACCCGTCTGCAGTCCGTGAATCCGTCTTTCCTGGATGAGATAACCAAATATCCTAAAGCCTATAATCTTTACCTCTCCAATCGTGAGGCATCTGCTTCCCGTGCATTCCATTATTTCCAAGACGGGGTGAATCAAGGCCTTTTCCGTTCTGATGTCAACTATCAGATAGTCAATGAGCTGATACGTGGTCAGTTCAGATTGCTCTTACATACGGATGTCTATCGAACCTATTCCTTCTTTGATGTGCTGGAAGCCATCATCTTCACATTCTTGCGTGGCATCTGTACAGAGGAGGGTGCCCGCATACTCGATGAGTTCATAGAAGATCGACGGAACTCCAGAAAAGAATGACTGCTATATCATGGAGAAAGAGAAAAACAAGTTGAATAATGTGGGATGGTTGATGCTGCTGGTGATAGCAGCATTGCTGTTGTTGCATTTTCTTCCGAAGATACACTTTGGGGAGAGGACCTTACGACAGGTAGATATCTTGTCGGATGTGTTCCCCAAGCCAGTCTTGGAAGAGCCAGACTCCTTGGCTTTAGATAGCTTGCTTCCTCCGCCTCCCAAGCCCGCTTTCGTTGATACCTGCAAGACGGGCATCACCTGCATAGAGGACTATGGTGATTCTACCTTGCGTGGCATGGTGCCTTTTTATAAGGCACTTGCAGAGATGAGCGAGCGTCCTCGTCCTGTACGTATTGCCTACTTTGGCGATTCTTTCATCGAAGGCGACATCATGACGGTGGATCTGCGCCAACTCTTCCAAGAAGCGTATGGCGGACATGGCGTGGGCTATGTGTCTATCTCATCTGCCATCAGCGGATATCGCAACTCCGTGAGGCATCGTGCTTCTGGATGGAGCAGCCATGCCTTGACAGATTCAGTCTATTTCAATCGTCGTTTCCAGGATATTTCCAATCATTATTTCTTCGCACGTGAGGGAGCTCAGGTAGAACTTACTGGGGTGAAGCAATATGCACGTTTGGACACTTGTCAGCAGTCCACCTTCTTCTTTCTCTCCAAGGACTCGATGCAGGTCTCTGCCTATGTGAATGGTGGAAGGGCCAAATCGCAAGCCTTAGATTCCATTGGCAGACTGTCTGCACTGACGGTAGAAGGAAAGATAGGCAGGGTGCGCTGGAATGTAGAGCAGGCCGATTCTTCTCTGTTCTATGGCGTGACTATGGACGATACGGTGGGTATTGCGCTTGATAATTTCTCCCTGCGTGGTTCTTCGGGCCTGAATATCCGTTCCGTCCCGATGTCTATTCTTAGGCAGTATGCCCAGATCCGTCCGTATGACCTTATCGTGTTACAGTATGGAGTGAATGTGGCAACGAAGCGTGGTGTAGATTACTCTGGCTATATCGAGGGGATGAAGACTGTGATTCAGCACCTGAAGGAGGCTTTCCCTGAAGCGGGCATTCTCATTGTCGGAGTGGCTGATCGTGACTATGTGACAGATGAAGGCGAGATCCTCACCATGCCAGGCATTCGGAATCTGATACGCTTCCAGCATCAATTGGCAGCAGATGAGGGTGTGGCATTTTGGAACATGTTCGAGGCTATGGGAGGCAATGAGAGCATGAAGGCTTTGGTGGAGCAGCGCCCCTCATTGGCAGCCTTGGATTATACACATCTCAACTTTAGGGGTGGAAAATATCTGGCCTCTCTGCTTTTCGAGGCCATCCAGTACGGAAAAGAACGCTATGAAAGGAGGTTGGCTTATGAAGCAGAGTAAGTGGCTATTGCTTTGGCTGGTCTTCCTACCTTGTTTAGTTTGGGCTCAAGACCAGATACCACAGGCTGCACAGGCAGATCATCTGCAGACTGCAGTGGATTCCTTGCGCAGATATGGGCATCTGGCAGACCCTGTGGCTTTGACAGACTTCCCTGTACCTGCCAATTTCAGGCATGTGCAGGAGAATGTAATTTCTGACCCTGACGATGCGTTGGCTCCATTCTGGCAGAAATTGGCTGAAAGTCAGGCACATGTCACCACAGACTCTGTGCGAATAGTACATGTGGGCGACAGCCATGTACGAGGGCATGTCTTCCCCCTTACGGCTGGCGATGTGCTTCACCAGTCGTTCCAGGGCCTAAGCTATGTAGACGATGGCATCAATGGGGCCACCAGCCTTACCTTCACTACACCACAGCGCGTAGCGGAGATCGTAGCGATGCATCCCGACATGCTGATCATTTCATTTGGTACCAACGAGAGTCATGGCAAGGGCTATAATGAGTCCCGTCATTATGTGCAGATGACAGATTTCTACCAGTTGCTCCGAGCGTCCTTGCCAGAAGTGCCTATCTTGCTCACCACTCCTCCTGGTTCCTATGAGCGTGGAGGCACTCGGCGCAGGCGTAGCTATACCATCAACCCACGTACTAAGTTGGCTGTGGCAAATATTTTGAAGTTTGCTTCTGAGCATCAACTGGCTGTGTGGAATCTTTACGAGATCTTCGGAGGGGCTGATTGGGCCTGCCTGAATTGGACAGGTGCAGGACTGATGCGTCCAGATCATGTACATTATTTGCCTGAGGGATATGCCCTGCAGGGACAGTGGCTTTCGCAAGCCATCATCAAAGCATTCAATGCCTATGTGGAGTCAGATTAAGGACATATTGACCTATGATCCCCAGGCACCCATGATATTCAGCAGTGGCGTATTCCTGTGGTTGTTTGCTGCTTTTGTGGCAGTCTATCTGCTTCTGCAGCGAAAGACTACAGCGCGCTTGCTCTTTGTCACGGCTTTCTCCTATTATTTCTATTATAAGAGCAGTGGCACTTATTTCTTCCTTTTGGCAGTAGTCACAGTGAGCGACTTTCTTATTGCTCGCTGTATGGAGAAGACTACTGCATCGTGGAAACGAAAAATGTTGGTGACGCTTAGTCTTTGTGTCAATTTGGGGTTGCTTTGCTATTTCAAATACACTAACTTCTTGGGGTCTGTCATCGCTTCCCTGACGGGAGGTACGTTCACGGCACTCGACATATTCCTGCCTGTGGGCATATCGTTCTTCACGTTCCAGTCCCTCAGCTATACGATTGATGTCTATCGTCGACAGATCGTTCCTCTCACCAATTTGCTCGACTATGCATTCTATGTGTCCTTCTTCCCACAGCTGGTGGCAGGTCCTATTGTCCGAGCGCGTGATTTCATCCCGCAGATTCGCCGTCCGCTCTTTGTGAGTAGGGAGATGTTTGGGCGGGCTATCTTCCTCATTGCAGGAGGCTTGTTCAAGAAAGCCGTGATATCCGACTATATTAGTGTGAACTTCGTAGATCGTGTATTCGATGCGCCTACCCTCTATTCTGGGGTGGAAAACTTGATGGCAGTCTATGGCTATGCCCTGCAAATCTATTGTGATTTCTCTGGTTACAGCGATATGGCTATCGGTATTGCATTGCTTTTGGGCTTCCATTTCAATATCAATTTCAATTCTCCCTATAAGTCTGCTTCTGTCACCGAGTTCTGGAGACGCTGGCATATCTCACTCTCCAGTTGGTTGCGCGACTATCTGTATATCTCGCTGGGTGGCAATAGAAAAGGGAAGGTTCGTCAGTATATCAACCTCATCATTACGATGTTCTTAGGTGGTCTCTGGCATGGGGCTGCGTGGAATTTCGTGTTCTGGGGCTTACTTCATGGGGTGGCCTTAGCATGTCACAAGTTCTTCCGTTTCATCATGGGGCGTGATAAGACGTATCAGAGTACGGGTTTCCGTCGCTTTTTGGCTGTCTTGGTGACGTTCCACTTTGTCTGTCTATGCTGGATATTCTTCCGTGCATCTTCTTTCTCTGTAGCGCTGGATGTAATCACACAGATAGGAACCAATTTCCATGCAGCTGTCTTCACCCAATTGGTGGCAGGTTATAAGGGCGTATTTTTCCTCATGCTTTTAGGCTATCTGCTCCATTTCATGCCCGATAAGTTGGAGGCAGGAGCCACTCGCATGGTCATCCGCATGCCCCTGCTGCTACAGGCTTTGCTCATTGTGGTAGTCATCTTTATTGTGATACAAGTGAAGACTGCAGGTATCCAGCCTTTTATCTATTTCCAGTTCTAAATCCTTGAATAATTCAAATAAAAACCTTACTTTTGCCGAGGTTAACTTTCGTATAGATGACAGACACTTCCCATAACGAATGCCAATGGTACGCTTTGCGCGTCACTTATTCCCGCGAACTTAAGGTACAAGAGTATCTGGAAGCCGAAGGTGTGCAGACATTTATCCCTATGCATGATGCAGTGGTGCTGCGTAGGGGTAGGAGGGTGAAGGCTCGTGTCCCCATCGTGCATAATTTGATCTTCGTCTATACCACGCGTGAGACGCTCAATGCCTATAAGCAGGCTTCCCCTATTGGCAGTCAGGTGCGCTACATGATGAATAAGGAGACGCATCAACCTATCGTGATTCCCCTGAAGCAGATGGAAGACTTTATGGCTGTGGCAGGTGGTGAAGAGGCACTCTACGTGAATCCGGAAGAACTGAGACTGAAGAAAGGTGATCGTGTGCGTATCAATAGTGGGGCATGGCAGGGCATCGAAGGCCGTTTTGTACGCTTAAAGGGTGGCATGCGTGTGGTGGTAGAGATTCAGGGCGTCATGGCAGTAGCTACAATCACCCTCAGCCCTGCTATGGTAGACAAACTACCGACGGCCTCTGCTTGACATGGCTTGGGTAGAAGCCTAATCCCCTATTTGTTGCCTGAGGTCATACCTCACTATCTGCTCATCTGCATTCACATCCAGACCGTAGAGTATACCTGCTTCTTCGTCCACGAAGAGCCCAGCTATCCGCCTGTCCAGCAGCAACGTGTTCTGTAAATTCCCTTGGTGGTCATATACACGAACTCGTTTTCCACCTTGTCGATAGTCACTCCCTTTCTCCATGCCTTCTTCACGTGTCCGTCCGTCTATCACAGCATAAATGTGATCTTTAGTCACTTGGGTGTCGAAGTAGTACAGTCCTCCGCTAGGTGCGCTCCAGCCTTCCTCGAAGGGATGGAAAGCAGGCTGTTCACCGCTCTGTTCTGCCACAATGTGCTTCCCTGTGCGGAGGTTATAGATATCCATGCGGTCGCCCATCTGTGTGCCCATGGCTATCACGTCTTTGTCTGGACTGATGCCCATGAAGCTGTTCCACCCTTCTGCCACTGCTGGACCGTTATTCCTTAGTAGTTCCATTTTGTCTGTAGGGATTCGTTCCCACTTCTTGATGAGTTTTCCGCTTTTTAGGCTCATCCATCCAAGGCGTGCTTGACCTGTGTAGTCGGGCATCACTGCCGTATTGTCGTCCACTAGCACGAAGTCCATTGGTCTTAGTAGAGTGTCACTAAGGTGTACCAGCTGTTCTAAGCGTGGTAAGCCTTGGTCATCAATGCTATACCGTCGCATCTCCAGCCTTCCTATGTCCCAAGTCCATAGCATTCCTTCACTGTCGAAGCGCATCCCTTCTGCACTCATCATTTCATCTGGCCCTTGGCCTCTTCTGCCAAAAGATGCCTTATATTCCATTTCTGGGTAACTGAAGGTGTGGTAGTAGTACTCTGCGTTGTGCAAGTCAAAGATCACAGCTATGTTTCCATACACACGCATACGGTAGGCATAGCGGAATAGGGCTGTGTCCAGCACCACTTCTGTGCCTTTCAGCCCATCCATTTTCACATCATCGTTGACGTATGCTTCACTACTCTCTCCAGGCCCTAAGATGGGGCCGTTTGGACTTTGGCTGCAAGCTCCCCACATCAGGACAACAGTCATTACTAATATACATTTTTTTGCTGCATTCATAACTCGCTTGCGCTTTTCAATTCACACGCAAATCTACACCGTCTTTCTCTTCTTGTCAAGAAAAGCATCTTAAAAGATTCTTAGAATGCTTTAAATGATTCTTAAAGCCTTTAATCTGGCTACTATGGCATTCCATAGGCGTTGGTATCCACGCTTGTTATAGTTGGGAGCATTAAGTTGGTAGAGGTTCCCTTTGCGCTTGATGTCATAGTTGGCGAAGCCTTTGAAGATGCCTTTCAGCGTACTGATATGGTTGTATATTTTGTTTTCGGGGGCATCTTCTTTAGGCCAGAACTCGTGAGCTATGTCTTCTTTGCTCAGTTCATGCTTGGGATGCATCACGAATAGATGGAGCAGTTTCAGCTCTGCAGGTCTGATGGTTATTTCTTCTCCCTCGATAAATAGCTTATTCTGAGCAAGCTGATACTTCAGCCCTGAGTATAAAGTCCAGCCTTCTTCTTCTAGTGGCACTCCTTTGGTTTCCTTTAATATAAGGTATAGGGTGAGGGCTATAGCTAATAGAAACAGGCAGGCGGTAGTTATAAGCATTGGGGTAGAAGAGGCCAACAGAATGCCTATAAGACCGACTTTTGCCCAACCTTGTACGCGAACCACTTTTTGCACATCCAGCACCCTCTCTTCAGACATGAACGCATTTTTCAGAAAGCTGGTAGAATCATTCCGGCTGTATTGCACCTTATCTTTGAAGCGGTAGATGATACCAGTCTGCTGCACATGGATATGAGAACTTAGTTTTTCATGAAACAAGGAGTCGAACTCATCGGGATTAATTTGCCTAGTGGTTTCTCCTGTCGCAAGAGTGTATTGTGTTATTAAACGGATAGCCTCAGACATTGGAATAGTGGCATCAAAGTAGTATGTCTTGTAGCCATTTATGCTTTCTAATGAGATACTATCAACATAGATAGTATCCAGATTACTATATAAGGTTGTATGTCTTGTGTTGTTAAGTCTCCAATTATAATCTTCGATTTCTGCTTGTTGCATGTTAATGGACATCTCAGTGTATATAGCATCTTTGCCTTTGTTATAAGTTGTATAAGCAGAAATCGCAGTTACTATCCAAAAAAGAACAGATACTATGTAAAATAGTTTGTATTTAGCTTGGTTTTTCATCGCAAGTAATGGTTTGTTTTAAACAATATACAAATATAGAAATAATTATTGAAATACGCGGATTCTATGTTCTTATATTTCACTTATTCCAGATTTAAGATTCATTTAAGAAGGATTTATTGAAGTTATGGGGAGAGTATACTAATTTTGGAAGCATTATCGAAACAAACAATATTATGCTTATGAAAAAGAATATATTTAGATTATTTTTAGTGGTAGTGGCTATTAGCTTTATGGTGAGATCACTTATCTGTAGGAATAATAATGTATCAAATCTTGATGCAATTATTTCTGAAAATGTGAATGCTTTAGCATCAGGAGCAGATATTAGAATTATTCACTGTGAAGGATCTGGAAATTTAACTTGCATGCATGGGCAATATGAATTCGTTATTTATGAAAATGATTAAAGATCTTATTGTTTTGTTATGTGTTATCCTATTAGTTTCTTGCTCAAGTTCTGAAATAGGAAGTATTGAGATGGAAGTGAATAGATGGATGGGGGCTGATATCCAATTCCCAGAAAATGCTGTCTTTACCATACAGGGCAGAGATACCGTAGACTTTCTGTTTAAAGATGCGTCATATAAGATACTGACGTATGTAGATTCTGTGGGGTGCATGAGCTGTAAACTTCAACTGGAGAACTGGAGCAAGTATATTCAGGAGCTGGATTCTGTAACAGGCAGCATGGTGCCTGTTACATTTTTCATCAATGCTCCAACCCTGAAAGAACTCACTTATATCACTCGTCGTGATGGTTTCATGCATCCAGTATGCTTCAATAAAGCAGATGAACTGAATCGCCTGAATCACTTCTCAGACGAAATGATGTATCAGACCTTCTTACTCGATAGAGGCAATAGAGTTGTGGGGATAGGCAATTCTGTTAATAATCCTAATGTCAAAGCCCTGTACTATCGCATTATTCAAGGTGAAAGTGTCAAGGCTCCTACACGCAAAAGCACCACGATGGCACTGGATGTAGATGAGATAAACTTTGGTAGGTTCAGCATAGGTAAAGAGCAAATTACCAATGTGACTATTACTAATACTGGCAGTGAACTGTTGGTTATAAGTGATGTGACCACCTCATGTGGATGCACCGAAGTGGAGTTCAGCCGTGAACCCGTACGCCCAGGTCAGAGCACTGTCCTCGCCGTGCGCTATAACCCCGATGAAAAGGGCTATTTCAGCAAAACCATCTCCATTTACAGCAATGCTGGGGCAGCTCCTGCAACTATTGCCATAAAGGGGAATGTAGAATAAGAAGTGAATAAAAATACCCAACCAAAGAAAGAAAGGAGGTATAGTAAAAGAAAAATGAAATGTTATTTGAAGAAATGAGCGATAGTTTATATCTTTGACGGGTGAAACCTTTCCGAAATAAGGTGAAGTAACTAAAAAAATACAACTTAAATAATACAGAGTTATGAAGAAATTATTTTTTTTGCAGCAGTGCTTACCGTAGCTTCAGCTATTGGCGGATACCACTATCATAATGCAAGTAAGAGTCAGAATTTGTCTGAGATTGCAAAGGCAAACATCGAAGCGTTAGCTGATTGGGTTATGGTAGGAGATTGCGGACCAAGCTGCGCTGATTTTGAGAATGGAGATAAATGTTGTACCGTTTTTGCAGGTGCAGGTGTTATAATTTACCTATATTATCCAGGAACTAATAATTGAAGAGAAGTATGCATCCTTTAATCAAGAACTCATTTACCATGCAGGTTTTCTGCATGGTAGTAATGTTGACATTACCCTCATGTGGTAAGGGGCAGGTAGATTATGGCCTGAACGACTTTGCCCATTACGAGCCATTGGAGTTTTCGGGGTATTCTAACGAGGACGACTTATTCCTGGGACGTCCGCAAGGTTTGGCGATAATAAACGACAGGCTCGTTATTACAGATTATTATGACAGGAAGTACCTCACTTGGGCTACACTCGATTTTAAATCGTTTGCCCGTAATGTAGACCGAGGTACAGGCCCCGGAGAGATATCATCTTCTGCCACTATATTCAGGACAGAAAATCCAGAGATAGTTAAGATGCAGGATTTTTCGGCGGGGAGAATCTATAGTTTCCGTTGGAATGATATGCTGAAGGGGCGTTTCTCCAAGCCTATTAAGACCGACCACGTCGGACAGTCCAGGGAAAGGCTTGCCCTTGTCGGAGACAACTATGTCTGCTATGACATTATAGATGATGATAGACTGTTGTTTTCCGTGGTTGGCCCTGACGGAGACATAATATACAGATTCGGAGAATTCCCAGGAGAATACCACCATGAAAACCCTGACAATCGATTTGTGAGGATGTCTCTTACTGAGTGTATGGTAGCTGCCAACAGCGGAGGAAGTGTCTTCGTGGCAGGAGGATTTAAGACAGACTTCCTGGCTTTCTACAAACTCACAGATCAGGGTGGCAGCCTGATCAAGCAATATTTCACTTACAGCCCAGACAATGAAATCAAATATTATAACGTGAATGGGCAGGAGGCGTATAGCTACAAGAGTAATGACAAGACCATAAATGCTTACAGAGGCCTGACTGCCTCTGAGCATTATCTTTTGGCGCTATACGATGGCACTAAAGCCTTGAGTGATGACAAGCCGGACTACAGATACCTGCAGGTGTTTGACTGGGATGGCAATTTCATCAAAGGGTATAAGCTCAACAGACGTGTGGTGGCAATGACCTTTGATGAGAAATCGGAAACCCTCTATGCTTTGGGGCCGGATGAAGACGGTGAAAGCCGTATATATACCTATCACTTATCAGGATTGCCAAAATAGGAATTAATAAAGTCATAGCTTATGAAAACCGCATTAAGACATCTTGGGCGCTTGCTTATTATCATTGCTCTCTTTTCTGTCAAGGTATCGGGCATAAATGCCCAGACTATGAACCTCAACCAGATGGGAGACTCCATGAAATATTACCTCGATGGGATCAGGGTTACATTCGCAGAGTTTGATACGCTGGATCCTCAGACCATTGACAGCTTTGCCATCCGCCCCGACAAGGAAGGTGACACTTCTGTCGTAGTCACTACCACCCATCCTAAGGAAAGGGATAGAGTGGTCTACGTTGTCAACGAAATAGAGGTGTCTAAGGGCATACGTGACAAAATTCAGGAAGATGACATCGCCTCTGACTCCGTGAAGAAAGAAGGCGGTAGGGAAACACATCTCATCACTACCAAGAGCGGCAGGGTCCTAAAGGAGCAATGAATTCGAGTTGCACAATATGGCAGATAATAAAGATACCTATGACGCACAGAGGGCAATTATGTACCTGATTCAAATTGAAGCTTTTTATGTCAGGACATAGTTGTACGGAACTGTTCAAACGCGCGGCCAACTGGATGGCAAATCTCGTCATCGCTGGCTTCTGCTTAGTGGTACTCTGGCTTCTGCTTCAAGTGACTACCTATGCCAGCTTCAAAGTGCCATCAGGCTCTATGGAACCTACGTTGAGGCCTGGAGACTTCGTGCTGGTGAACAAGTGGCTTATGGGAGCAAGGATTTTCGATGTGCAACAGGCACTTGCTGGGGAACAGGTACGTATCCACCGATTGCCTGGACTGAAACATAGTCAGGAGGTAAGGGGGCGCGTGATGGTGTTCAACTTTCCATATCCCGATGGGCAGTGTGATAGTCTCTACATGGACGTGATGCTCTACTATGTGAAGCGTTGCATCGCTTTGCCGGGCGATACGGTAGAGGTGAGAGGAGCACACTATTATGTCAACAGCTTGGCCGAACCTGTGGGAAATCTAAAAGAGCAGGATAGGCTGGAAGAAATGCTGCGTTTTGAAAGTACTGACGCGCTACAGGCTCTGGGGATAAACAATAAGGTACTAGGTGATAGCTTGTTGCACTGGAGCCTGTGGCAGATGGGTCCAATGATAGTTCCAGAGAAAGGAAACACTGTGCAACTGACCCGCAGCAACACTGTTATTCTTGGTAAGTTGATAGAATGGGAGACAGGAGAGAAACTCGCCGTAAAAGGCGATAGTGTATACCTTGGTGGTGGACATTTATCAAGCTATACTTTTTGTAAAAACTATTATTTCATGGCTGGCGATAATGTGATGCATAGTAATGATTCGCGCTACTGGGGGCTGGTACCAGAAGAGTATATCGTAGGAGTGGCTACGCATATCTGGAAGTCGGAAAATCCTCGCACGGGAAAGATGCGTTGGAGTAGGGTAATGAAAAGAATATAACGCAGACTACTCAGAAACACAAGGCTTTTTTGCGGAAAAGCCTTGTGTTATCGGAAAAATACTTCAATATTACCTATCGTAATGCTGGACATTTCTGTGAAAAGAGCTTGCGTTACTGCAAATCGGTCTGAGTTTTGGTAATTAATAGGTGATTGGCTGCTTTTCATTGTAGCCCCTAGTTTTGGGGTTCTATGTATTATATAAATAAGGTATAACTCTGTATTCCCCCTTTTTCAGCCTCTTTTTCCCCTCTTGTTCCTCTAGTTTTGCATTTTTTTTGCGTTTTTCTTGAAAAAAAGTGGTAAAATATTTTGTCGGTGTCGAAAAAGTGCCTACCTTTGCACCCGCTTTCCGAAAGGAAGCACGATCGTACAATGATAGAATTGCAATGAACAAAACTGAGTAGTACAAGAAGCAGCTGCGC
>CALAEY010000082.1 GCA_937891085.1 uncultured Prevotellaceae bacterium
TTGTGCAAATAATTATTTGATTATTAACAACTTAATTTATAGAACATCCCTTATATGATTATTCGTTTATCATATCTTTGTTATTTTTTCAAAGATATTAGGCAATTGGGATACGATAAAAGACAAAGAGAGGTGTTCACCAACACCTCTCTATAAAATTATATCATTTTTATTCTATTCTTTTTCCATTTTTCCAACGATTACCGCATATATCAGTATATTCATCACTTGGATTGCCTAGGACACCAGAAAATCCAAGAATCAAAATTAATATGAATAACAATACGCTTGTCATAACTCTTATCTTTTTGTCAATACAAATATAAGGAAAATAAATAAGATTAGGAAGAAAACCGAGAAGCAAAACGCTTTAAAAGCGGAAGGAAAATGAAAAGACAATCGAAAAGAGAGAAGAATTGCAAAGTAAAGATAGCAACGAAAAAAAACAAAAGGAAAGAAAGCGAGCGAAGCGATGCGTGCAAGGGACAACAGAAAAAGATACAGGTCCGTCCTCACATCTGGAGCGTGAAGAAAATCAGGAACGTTTTCCGTTAAAAAGCGCGGGCTGTTTGAGCAAGCGCAGCTTGCGAGTTTTCGCGCTTTAGGAAAACGTGAGTGATTTTTAGCGGAAGATGTGCAGACGGCGACCCTTCTTTTGGTTCTTTTCTTCGGGCCGTGCCGAAGAAAAGAATGAGTAACTTCCCTTCGGCTTCAAGCCGAAGAAAGATTAAAGAAAAAGGCATGACTTAAAAAAGCCACGCCTTTCTCAAAATATCTTTAGCGAAAGATACCCCCAATTACTTCACATAAGGCTGAGAAGTGATGAACTTCATAGAAGCCTCCATGCGCTCGAACTGCTTGCCACTGTCGATATCTTCAATCTCAGCATACATATACTTCTTACCATTTGCATAGAACTGGTTGAAGATGTTCTTGAAGTTCATAGCACCAGACTCACCCAGAACTACGAAGTCCTTAACATGCAGCATCTCGATGCGGTTAGCACGGTTCTTCAACCAAACCACAGGATCCTGCTGACCCATAACGGTCCAGTAGAGGTCCATCTCGAAGCATACGCTTGAAGGATCAGTGTTGTCCATCAGCAGATCCATGATCATAGGACCATCAGCTGCAGTCAGCGGAGTAAGAACGGTTGGCAGACGGAAGCCAGCCTCACCCTTCACCATGCGAGCGAACTCCATGTTGTGGTTGTGGAAACCGAACTTGATGCCAGCAGCCTTGAACACCTCACCACTCTTGTTCAGCATCTCTGCGAAGCCCTTCACATCGTCCTCGTTGTTCAGGTAAGCGAGCATTGGGTGAATCACGTACTCGATGCCCTGCTTAGCGTGATCCTCAGCTACCTTCTTGAATGACTCAGCAACCTTGTCGATCATAGAGCGGTTGAACTGACCGTCGCTTCCGTCACGGCTCTCACGACCAGCTACGCCAGAGAACAGAGCAGGAGCGTTCACGTGTGAGCTTGGGATAGCCAGACCTGCGTCTGTAGCCATCTTCTTGAACTCAGTGAAGTCTACGCCACCCACCTTGTTGGTGTTTACATCATAGCCTGCCAGCTCCATGTACTTGAAGCCCATGTCATGCAGACGCTTGAAGTTGTCGGCCAGGTTACCAGCATACAGCTCATTACCCAGAGAGTAGATCTGAATACCAAAGTTCTTGTCAGGATTGTTCACCTCAGCTGCTACTGCAGGAGCAGCGGCCTTTTCATTGTTGCAAGCTGCCAATGCGCCCAGTGAGAGCATTGAAGCACCTTTCAGGAAATTTCTTCTATCCATAATTATACTAAGTTATTTAAAAAAATTTATAATCTGACCCCAAAGTTAGGAACAAAATTTGAAATCTTCACGTTTTTTCCTAATATTTTGAACTTAATGTGATGATTTTGCGCAAATTAGAGACGAAAAAGAAATGGGGTTGCCAAAATTGGCAACCCCACCTTACTATTAGGTTAACGTAATAATTACGCAAAGTCATGAGCCAGCAAGTACTTAGCACTCTCAAGAGCATATTCCAGCTGATGACCGCTGTTGGTACCTTCAATCTCTACGAACCAGTACTTGTTGCCATTAGCATAGTGCTGAGTGAAGATATTCTCCCAGTTCATTGCACCAGAGTCACCGATTACCACGAAGTCCTTCACGTGCAGCATCTTAATGCGGCTAGGATACTGCTTCATCCAAGCCACAGGATCCTGCTGTCCCATAACAGTCCAGTAGCAGTCCATCTCAAAGAATACCTTAGAAGGATCAGTGTTCTCAATGAATACTTTCTCGATAGTCTCAGGTTCTGGAGTATCGTCATCTGGACGACGGAAACCACGCTGATAGTAAGGAGTTACGGCCTCACCGCCAGGGATAACCTTATTGAACTCATTGCTGTGGTTGTGGTAACCGAACTTGATACCGTTCTGACCAAGCAGCTCACCTACTGCGTTGAATACCTCGCAAACATTGAGAGCGTCTTCCTTATTGTTGATAGAAGGCAGAGAAGGCTGAACGATAGCCTCTACACCGAAAGTCTTATGATCCTCAATAACAGTCTTCCAGTACTCCAGGATAGTGTCCTTAGTAGAAGCGTCATACTTAGCGCCACGCTCCAGGTTGTTAGGAGTCAGGTGAGAGCTAACGATAGTGATACCAGCGTCATCGCACATCTTTTTGAAATCACCTGCAGGAATAGTAGCAGCATCCTGACCGAAGCTACGGAAGCCACGTGCCTGTGGGTTGTAACCTGCCAGCTCAAAGCCAGTGTAGCCACCCTCTGCCAACTTCTTGATCACATTAGCTGTATCGTTATACAACTCACCGCCCAGTGTGTAAGTCTGGAGTCCGATGTACTTAGAACCAGGAGCAGCAGGCTGTTTAGCAGCTGCGCCACCATTAGCATTACATGCAGCGAGTGTACCCAGTGTCAACAAAGATGCACCCTTCAAAAAATCTCTTCTATTTGCCATAATCTTTTAAAAGTTAATGTATTTGAGGGACAAAGATAAACATTTTCTTATAAATCTTCAAAAAAAAGGATAAATCTTCTCAAGAAAACGAAAAAAAGCAGGAGAAAGTCCTGCTTTTTTCATTTTTACCCCACAAAAAGGAACTTATTTCACGAAGCCACGAGCATTCAGGTAGTCAGCACTGGCCTTGATGCGCTCGAACTGCTTGCCACTGTTTATATCTTCTATTTCTACAAAGAAATACTTATGGTTGTGGTTGTAGAATGCCTTGAAGATCTGCTCGAAGTTCATCATACCGCTGTCGCCCAGGATGAGACGATCCTTGATGTGCAGCATCTGGATGCGGTCTGCATACTTGTTGATCCACTCTACAGGATCCTGGCCACCCATCACGGTCCAGTAGCAATCGAGCTCGAAGATCACCTTGCTTGGATCGGTGCTCTCAATGAAGATTTCCTCTACGGTCTTAGGCATAGGCTCTCCCTGTGGTGGGCGATAGTTACGTATAGCAAAGGTGATAGGCTCAGTGCCACCTGGAGTCAGGCGGTTGAACTCATAGTTATGGTTGTGATAACCGAACTGGATGCCGCCTGCCTTGCTAATCTCACCAGCTGCGTTGAATACTTCACCTACATACTGAGCATCTTCCTGGCTGTTGCACTGTGGCAGAGATGGCTGTACCATGTACTGCACGCCCATCTTGTTGTGATCCTCGGTAGCCTTCTTCCAGAAGTCCTTTATCTGCTCGATGTTATCCTTAGTGTACTGCCCGCGTACGGTAGGGGTAAGGTGAGAGCTGATGATCTGAAGGCCGGCATCGTCGGCCATCTTCTTATAGTCTGCTACAGGAATCTGACCGATGTTACCTTCTCGATAACCTGCCAGCTCCACATAGCTATAGCCACATTCCTTGATCTTCTTCAGACCAGCAGGAACATCGGCAGAGAGTTCACGTCCCAGTGAGTAAGTCTGCAAGCCCAGAGGACCGCCAGCCATCACATTATTCTCAGCAGCATTGGCCTTAGAAACCATGCCATCCATAAACAGAGCGCCCAATGTCAAAGCAGAGGCGCGCTTCAGAAAGTCTCTTCTATTCGTCATGATTGTATAAAATTTTAAAGTGTCAAACAAATAAACGATTTGGGTCAAAGGTAAGATGTTTTTGGGGCTTTTGCAATAAAATTGAAATAATTCCTTCAAAAAATGTGAAAAAAGCCTCCTCCCATGCAACATTTTCGCCCTCCCTTGCGTCTAATATATAAAAGAAATCTCTCTATTTACGCAACATAAGCAAAATAAAGGCAGGGTTTTTCGGGATGAAAAGCCCTGCTTTGTTTATTGGCTTTATGAAAATTTTTAATGATTATCCGCAACCAGCCGATAGGTTTCTATTGTAGATTCGATGC
>CALAEY010000083.1 GCA_937891085.1 uncultured Prevotellaceae bacterium
TTACCGAGTTTGCCAACCCGCTGGTGAAGGTGAGCATCGTACCTCGCGGACGTGCCTTGGGTGCAGCCTGGTACCTGCCAGAAGAACGCCAAATCACCACCAAGGAGCAGATGCTCGATGAGATGTGCGCCACCCTGGGAGGCAGGGCAGCAGAAGAATTGTTTATCGGCCGCATCTCCTCTGGTGCCATGAACGACCTTCAGCGTGTCACTCAGCAGGCGTTTGGCATGATCACCTACATGGGTATGAGCGATAAGCTGCCAAATCTGTGCTACTACAACCCTAATCAGGAGTATGCGTTCAACAAGCCTTATAGCGAGAAGACTGCAGAACTGATAGACCAAGAGGTACAACGCCTAATCAGTGAGCAGTATGAGCGCGCCAAGACTATACTTAAGGAGCACCAAGAGGGACACAACCAACTGGCGCAGCAGCTGATAGATAAGGAAGTCATCTTCGCAGAGGATGTGGAACAAATCTTCGGCAAACGTAAGTGGGCTTCACGCTCGGAGGAGATCATCAGTGCCAACGAGATCTCCAAGCACTATAAGGAGGCCGCTGAGAAAGAGAAGCAAGCCGAAGACGCTGAACCTAAAGAAGAACCAAAGAAGGAAGGAGAAGCATAAGATATGAAGAACTTCATCACACGTGCCATCACAGGCCTGCTATTTGTAGCCATCATGGTGGGTTGTATCCTTTACAATCCCCTCTCCTTCGGATTCCTCTTCGCCCTCATCAGCATGCTCACCGTGTTTGAATACGGACAGCTGGTGAATCAGAGTGGCGAGGTGTATATCAGCAAGATACTGACTTCCCTTGGAGCTGCTTATCTGTTCTTGGCCTTCATGGCCTATTCCATGAGTGTGGAGGGAGTGCGCATCTTTGCACCCTATCTGGCATTCCTGCTGTTCATACTGATCAAAGAACTATACCAGAAGCGTGAGAATCCTATAGGCAACTGGGCTTACTCCATGCTCAGCCAACTCTATATCGCCCTGCCCTTTGCCCTGCTGAATCTCCTTGGATTTCAAGGGAATGCAGCAGACGAGAGCATTGCCTACAACCCCATCTTCCCACTGTCTATCTTCATCTTCCTGTGGCTGAGTGATACGGGTGCCTACTGCATCGGCTCGCTGCTGGGCAGGCATCGCCTCTTCGAGCGCATCTCGCCTAAGAAGTCATGGGAAGGCAGCATCGGCGGAGGCCTTGTCAGCTTGGCGTCGGCTTTCGCACTGGGCTATTTCTTCCCCTTCATGACGTATGCGGAATGGGCAGGATTGGCACTGACGGTGATAGTCTTCGGCACTTGGGGCGACTTGGTGGAGTCACTGATGAAACGCCAACTGGGTGTGAAGGATTCTGGCAATATCCTGCCTGGACATGGCGGATTGCTCGACCGCTTCGACAGCTCTTTGGCAGCCATCCCTGCGGCGGTCATTTACCTGTATTGCTTCGTCTTCTAAGCAGATAGTCGGTCAGCAGACTGGCTGCATGGCGAGGGGCACCTGCCGTACCCAGTCGTGCAGCTACCTCATCATATCCGCTTAGCATGGTCTGTCTATAGGTCTCATCGTAGATGATTTTATCCAGCTCTGCGTGGATGTTCTGCACCGTCATGCCGTCGGCCACCAACTCCCTTACCACCTCTCTGCCAGCTATCAGGTTCACCAGTGAGATGAACTTCACGCTCAGCACCAGCTTTCGCATGAATGAGATGAAGCGCCCCATAGCGATGTAGTAGCACACCACCTGCGGCACGCGGAAGAGTGCCGTTTCCAGTGTAGCCGTGCCCGATGTCACCAACGCCACATCGGCATGTGTCAGCAGCTCGTAGGTCTTTCCGAAGACCACCTTCACCTTCTGCCCTTGCAGGAACTGCTCGTAGTAAGTTGGCAAGATGCCCGGAGCCCCTGCCAGCACCAACTGGTAGTCTGGATAGGCCGAAGCCGCCTCCACCATCAAGTGCAGGTTGTCCCTGATCTCCTGCTTACGGCTGCCAGCCAGCAAAGCCAAGATTGGCTTATCGGAGAGGCCGTTCTCTGCCTTGAAGTCGGCTGCGCCCTGCTTATAGCCGGCCTTGAAAAGTTCCACCTCATCGAGCGTAGGATTTCCCACATAGTGGATGGGACAATGGTGCTTCCCCTCGAAAAACTCCACCTCGAAAGGCAGGATGGAGTAGAGCTGATCCACATCGCGCTTGATGTTCTTGATGCGGTATTCCTTCCATGCCCATATCTTCGGGGAGATGTAGTAGCACACAGGTATCTGCGTATGGCTATGGATGTATTTGGCAATGTCGAGGTTGAAGCCCGGATAGTCCACCAAGACCAGCACGTCGGGGTTCCACTGCACGATGTCCTCCTTGCAGAGGCGCATATTACGGAAGATGGTGCGCAGATGCAGCAGCACAGGTATGAAGCCCATGTAGGCCAGTTCCCTGTAGTGCTTCACCAGCGTGCCACCCTCGGCAGCCATCAAGTCGCCCCCGAAGAAGCGGAACTCCGCCTCCCCATCTTGCTCCTTCAGCGCCCGCATCAGGTTGGATGCATGGAGGTCGCCAGAAGCCTCGCCAACTATCAGATAATACTTCATTGCCTAAAACCAAGTCTTCATTCGCCTGATCATCTCGTAGTCGGTAGCATCTACCGTCACAGGGGTGATGGCCACGTAGCCGTGGCGCAGTGCCCAGTGGTCGTTTCGCTCCTCTTCTGGATCGGTATCGCGGAACTCGCCCGCCATGTCGTACACATGCTCCGCCTCCTGCCTTGGTATCCATTCCTTCTCCCAGAGTCCCTTGGCCTGTTGGCACACCTTGATGCCTTGGAAGGCCGATGCCTTAGGGAAGTTCACGTTCAGGCACGTCAGCGGGGGCAGTCCCTCATCAAGCACCTTCTGCGTGATGCGCTGCACATAGTCCTTCAGCGGTGTGAAGTCGGCATCCAGTTCATGGTCGCAGAGCGAGAAGCCGATGGAGGGGAAGCCCCGCAGGCAACCCTCTATCACCACGCCCATGGTGCCAGAATAGTGCACGTTGACCGATGAATTGTCGCCATGGTTGATGCCACCCACCACCAAGTCGGGCTCACGTTCCAGCACCGAGTAGAACGCCAGCTTCACACAGTCGGTCGGCGTGCCTGAGCACTGATACACTGTGAGTCCTGGCTCTTGGCGCACCAACTTATAGCTCACTGGCTCATGGCAGGTGATGGAGCAGGCGAAGCCCGATCGCGGTGCGTCTGGAGCCATCACCACCAGGTCTGCCAAGGGGCGCAGGAAGCCTACCAGCTCCCTGATGCCCTTGGCATTCACCCCGTCATCGTTAGAAATCAATATCAGCGGTCTCTTATTGTTCGTCATATCATCTTCAGTTTGAGAGGGCGAAGATACAACTTTTTTATCACATTGCCAAATCGCATTGGTCTACGATGGTGATGCGCACGGCCTCATCGCGGTTGCGAGCCTCCACGAAGACCTTCTTCACCAGTGCCAGCGCCCTGCGGGTATCGACCAACTTCCCATCTCGCTTGTGCGTTCCCACCAAGATATTCTGCTGGGTGTCCAGTTCACCGCTCCCCATGCAGATGCGCACGTCCTTGAACCACGGCACCGCCAGCAGCAAGGGCAGCCACTCCCCCTCATTGTTCTTGGCTATCACCACCGGATAGTTTCCTTCCGGAATGGCTGTGCGCCCCTCCTTCTTTCGGCCTTTGAGGCGTGTGATGCCACGCCATGTAGGCTCCAGTGTGTCACAGATGTAGTTGCCGTCGGCAAACAGATGACCCAGCGTATAGCCAGGTGTCTTTTGTATGCGTTGAAGTATGTATTCCATATCCTAAAAAGCTTATTGTAATGTTGAAATGTTGTAATGTCGTAATGTTTTCTCATTCTTGATGTTCTTCGTCCACTGGCCCTTGCCTGTCTTGGCGATCCATCCCATCTTCACCCAGCGGCAGATTATGGTGCGCAGGGTCTCTATGGCATAGTCGTCGCCCTTCAGGTTTCTTACCTCTTGGAGTCCGAATGTGACAGGCAGTTCGTCGAAGATGCTGTGGTTCTGCGTGTAGCGCCGCGCCTCATCGTCGGCTTTCACATACTGACTCATGAGTGTCTCACCGAAGAGCTTCATCTGTGTCTGGAGCGTGTGCTCTGCCATCATACGGGCAAAGTCTACGCACGCCTTGCTCTCCTTCTTTTCACCTGACAGCAGATAGAATACCACGCCACAGCGGAAGCCTATCACGGCAGCACGTCTACGATACACATCCTTCACACGGTCCATCTCACGGGCAGCCTCCAGTCTTTTTTCCTCTACCCACTGCCCTATGCCCTTACGCAGTCGGGGGGTGTCAATGAACCCATGCGCCCTGCGCAGCATGTTCACGGCCTGATCAATGCGTGCCTCTTCCTCGGTTGTACGAAGCTGGAAGCGGGGCATGGCCGCGAAGAGCATGTCGGGCATCTCGGCTGGCAGGATGCGGCTGGAGAGTCCGTTTTCTATATTGTCGCTCTTGAAGCAACGCCGCAACGCGCCATAGGTACCCAAGATGGCCCAGTTGTATGCCACCTCCACCATGCCGCTCTCGGCTTGGTCGCTGTTGTAGTCTTGTCCCCATTCTCCATGGTCGAACGAGAGGCGGTAAATGTCATATTTCGATGACCAGCTGCCAGCGCCATTGGTTTTCCTCAGCGTGTCGAGTTCTTCACCGAAGGAGAAGAGCGCATGCCCCTTGGCATACTTCAGTCGCTTCAGCAGTGTGGAGCAAGACACCGTCACAGGAAGCAGTCGGATAAGGACTTCTGGGTCATCGGGGATTTTCTCATTGGCCTTTCTGTTCTTCTTTCGCTGCTTCCACTCTTCCTCGCGTTTTCTGGCTATGGCATCTTCTTCTTCCAGCGGTCGTTTCCATAGATCTACTATCTTTTTGCATACACTCTTATAAGAGGCCTGTTCACCCACGATGATGGTCATGCCCGCCAGTTGCTGCCTATCACCGTCTATATATTCCACCTCTGCACCGTCGGCATAGGTGAAAGCTACGGGCATCACAGCAGCCAGTCGGGGCAGGATCATGTCTTCAGGCACCCCCTTGGCAGATTCCCTTAGCCCGATAGGGAGTTTCTTCCATGGGAAACTGAAGGTTTCTGATGAAGGGTAGTCTCCTGCCTGTAGTGCCGTCACAGGAATCTCTTCTCTTTGCTTCATGTGCTCAGCGTTAATGATCTGTTGAAGTTGTTTAGAAATCCCCTTAGGCTGCTCCCTACAGGCCGATTCTGCAATGCTTCTGATTTCTGATTCTGGCAAACCCAGTCGAGGCAGTATCTGCATAAGGACAGCTGGATTGTTATCGCAGATGGCTCGCAGATTCACGGCCAGCTGGTGTAGTTTCACGTTGCGTTCTCCCTCAGCAGGTGTGCCTCCTTTCATATTCCACCACGCATCGATAATCTGTACATAGGGGATGCCTTTAAAAGAAAGCTCGCTTTGTGGCTGCAGACACTCTTCTCCTTGCTTATCTGAGATCTCGAATGGCAGGATGCTGGTAGCTGTGGGAGTCAGAGTATAGGATTCATCAGCCAGCCACTCTTCATCTACGTAAAGCACATAGCTTCGGGGCACTGCGAAAGAACATCGGGCATAGTCCTTCACACAGCCATCGTAGTGATCGTCACCCAACTGGTGTGACATCCATTTCTGGGCTTCATCCAGACTCATACCCTCTGGCATGAAGAAGAACAATCTCAGACCTTCTGTGCTGGGAGTGACGTGGCCGAAGACCACGCCCAGCTCTTTCTGCCGCCCCTGCACTTTCTCTGCATAATAAGTACGCGGGTCGCTGATATGGTCCACGTCATACATGCTCAACCCACTGGGCACCGCCTCCTCATTGACCCTCCTGCCATTCTTGAAAGTGGCGTGGGGCGTAAAGATGGGCAGGAGTTTCTTCTGCTCCGACTTGTAGGTTTCGAAATCTTCGCGAGTCATCTCTCCCCTCAGGCAGCTTTCCAGCGCATCGGCTATCTCGGCACAGACTTTTGCTGTCTCCGGAGCGTCTATCGCTTCATTAAAGAGTGCGGGCGTGCATTCCCTCACTCTCGCTTTTACACTATTGGCAATTCCAATCTTCATTTGTCTTAGTTTTTAGTTAGTAATCCAAGGCTACCAGAGACTCGCGCGCCGTCTCATCGGCTTTGACGATGCGAAAGTAGGACGAAAAAAGTAGACACAAAAAAAGCCGCCCCGAATGGACGACTTGTGGAAAAACTTTGGAGAAATGGAGAAGATTTGGAAAGCTTCTGGTATTTGCTACGCTAAAAGAGGCTTTACGGGCAGCTATGCGGAGACTTCAAACAGAGGCTCCAGCACTTCGGCTATCTGACGGCAGACTTCCTTGTCGGGGTTACCCTCACGCCATGTCCAGTAGCACCCATCGCTGAAAGAATAGACACCGCTTTTGCGCACGGCTCCGTCTGAGATGTTATCCAGAATCTCGGCTATCAGGCGACCGAAAGCCGTAGGCGTGACGTTGTGAATTATCAGGTTATGGTCTATCATCGCTTTCCAGACGTACGACCACCGCCAGAAGGTCTGAGTGCTTTTGTTGCTCACACGAGGGGCAATCTTATCTCTCACGATGCTCACGAACAGGGCAGAGAGTCTTTCATCACATTTGATGCGCCCCACCACTGCCAATGGCAGTTTCTGAGGCCCCACTTCCCTGATGACTGCTTGTACTTGAGAGCCTTCGTCCTTGGGTGGCAGGTTCTGGAGAGAAGCCACAGCCCCCAGCGCATAGCTTGGGCGGAATGCCATCTTCACGGCATTGACCTCCTGCAGCACCTCCCGCCACTGGGGCGTACCCACATAGGCATCTTTGATCATCTCCAAAATGGGGTAGGCGTGGTCGTAGTCAGGCTGCTGACGCGCCATCTCCAAGCAGAAGCCCAAGGGTATGGTAGCATTATTGAAATCCATAGCTATGACCGAGAAGAATAGGCACCGACGTATTCTTTTTCTCTCTCATTCTGAGATTTGACCAGTTCCTTCAACTGCTCACGCTCTTCAGCAGTGAAGGAGCCGCTCAGACTTGGCTTGAAGTGGAAGGCAAACGCATAGTCACGAAGCATACGCTTCAAGTTGTCGCTAAGCATTGAGAGGCGTGCCAGAAGTTCCCTGATGTCGGCCGATTTCAGAGAGAAGTCCAGGTGACCCTTTCCCCACTCAAAGTCCATCGAGTACGGACATGCTCTGCCATCGGTCTTAAAGAATGCCAGATATACATCGAACACATTTTCATTCTTCATTCGTTCATTCAGCTGCACCTTAATGCCATTCTGCGCCAAGCTCCGAGCCAATAGAGACATGTGGGCATCTGTTTTATCCTCTTCATCCATCGACAGAGATAGCAGCCAATGCAGCTTGTCGAAGTCTATGGTCTTATTCTGTTCACTGCACACCACACGGCAGTCGGCCAGTTCGGCTTTGTCCCACACTGCCCCAGGGAGCCTGTAGCCATAGCTCACCACGGGATGGCTGTGCGTCTCTATCGCATAGCTTCCATGCTCATCTGTCTTGTCCTGAGTCACTATCAGAGTGGCGATATGCCTACCCAGAATGCCATCCTTATATATATAGTCATAAGGCGGCTGAAGTGGTAAAAGATTGGTTTGTATCATAATTGTTAATCATAGAAAATTCCTTTCCTCTTTTACATCACACCATTTAGTATGCAAAGATAAAGGCATGAAGAAAAGAGGAAGGAATTATTAAATTTCACATTCCGTTATAGTTGTCCCATCTCCATCTGAGATTATCTTTATCGATAAAATCTGGTATTACAATGCGAGGAGGGATAAGGGAGCCATAATCCATCCTTGCTCTACCAGACAGTTCAACTATTCCTGCATCATCAATGCGAAGGTGGCCTGTGTCGAACAACATGTGAATATCCAGTCGCATAGCGAAGCCATTACCTACGCTATCCGCGCCATGGTACTTAAAAGGCTTGATATGAGCAGCCTCAAGCACTTCTGGCAATGAGACGTTAGTAATCACACAGCGCTGGCAAGCCTGAAGCACTTCTTTCCTAAACAGAGCCTGATGCGGACGCGCCCTTGAACTCTGGACTTTCTTACGCTCAACATCTGAGATTACATCTGTAGAATTCAGCAACCGCAGTGCATCGTCTATGGTCGGATTGGTGGCAACTCCACTCAAGATAGAGTCTATCTCGTCTGAAATATCCTTGTTGAATAAGAATCGTGCCTCATCGTTGCTCCCTTCTTCTTGCATCAAATAGCCATAGTTGCTCAGGAACAATAGGAATTCACGAGCCATGCGCTTATCATTGGCACCTCTACAGCAATCTGGCCAATCATTCAGGTCTAAATCACCATTCCTGAACAAGCGAATAAAATCTACATAGTCTTGAAGCGTACAAGAAGGTGTCCCAGATAACGGTATGATAATCGTCCTCAATTCTTTTGTTGTCAGATATCCTGTATGCTTGGCAATAGAAAGCAGCAGTTTTAATGGATATATCACCAGTCCACTATCTCTCCATTTCGCGCTCACTGCATCGTCCTCTATATTTGCATTAGGCAGCTTCAGGGTCATGATTGTTATGGCAGAAAACTCTGTCTGGGAAATCTCATGCCTTGCCACCTTACGGCCGAAGTCTGTCAGTGAGATATATGGTGTCTTAACTGTAGGTATTAAGTTCAAGGCTTTCCAATACTGCATCGAATTGCGCATCAGATTCCTGCTGCCTCCTCTACTCGCCAGATTCACACCTATTGAGTCACTGATATCAGAAGACAACTCGCGCAATTCTCGATCAAACTCATCAGAGTTGTATTTATATCGGCCTTCAAGCTTCTCCATACGAAACAAGACGCCAAGCAACACAACAGGGTCGTTTATACTCTCTGTCGGAGCATAAGATGCCCATTTCCATTTGAACTCAGGAAATGGTAAACGGGGGATAAAGTCTTTGCTTAGCATATTTCAATTCATTCTTAAATGATTAAACTGTTCTGCTACGGCCTTTGCCAGCATAGGAGGCACGGCGTTGCCAATCTGCCGGCATACGGAAGATATGCCGCCGACGAATACATAATCCAACGGAAAGCTCTGTATAGTGGCGAGTTCTCTGCAAGTCATACGTCTCTTCCCATCAGGATGTGGCAGAATCACCACACCGCCACGTGCGTCCCCACGGGCTGTTACAGTAGGGGCTGGAGTATCAGGACTTATAGGTCTATGTCCCAGATAGCCATTGAAATTCAGTTTATACTTGGAATAAACATGATTGGGCAAGTTGTTCGGCTTATCTGGGTCTGCCAGATCTTTCAAAGCCTCTCCTACACTTACCCATGGCAAGGTGTATAAATTCTCGTCTTTAGAATGAGTAGGCTCAGGAAAATCATAAGCACAACCCAAATCATCTCTCACACCGATGATGATCACCCTCATGCGTGTCTGAGGTACTCCATAATCAGCAGCATTCATAAGTTTGTATTGCACCCTGTAATGTAAGGACTCAAAATCATGCAGAATGTTCTTGAAGACCTGCCCCTTACCAAGGCTTAAGATACCTTTTACATTCTCAGCAAGGAAGAACCTCGGGTGTTTGTCGCGAATCACTCTTATCATTTCTAGATAGAGTTTATTCCGCTCATCATCTTCGTGCCTACCCGTGTTGGCCACAGAAAAGCCTTGGCACGGGAAGCCACCGATAACGATGTCGCAATCGGGAATCTCTGCAGAAGAAACGTCATGAATGTCCTTCATCACTACATGATTGCCTAAATTCAAACGGTAAGTGCTTACGGCATCTTCAAACAAGTCATTTGCCCACACTACTTGATGCCCCGCCAAGACAAAACCTAAGTCAAGGCCTCCAGCACCACTAAATAATGATACTACTTTCATATTGTGTTTTATTTAATTAAAGTGTTTTCTATGCGTTTAAGTTCTGCACCCAGTTTGCGGCTGAACAACGGAGGCACAGCATTGCCAATCTGCCTATAGCATGATGTCTTACTTCCAGAGAACACAAAATCATCAGGGAATGTCTGTACAGCCGCACTTTCCCTTACAGAAAGCCTTCTCAATCCATTATAATGGGGAATGGCACACACTCCGCCCTTACCATTGCCCCGAGCAAGGATAGTGGGTGATGGCTTGTCTGGATCGGTCTGCCTATGTGCCGTGAAATCCCTATAAACCACCTTATACTCTGAGTACACATGATTAGGGACATTGTTCGGCTCATCGGGATTAGGGAAGTGGTCTATAGTCTGCCGTATAGAGACCCATGGTTTCAATAATCCTTTCTGGTCATGAGAAGGCAAAGGAAACCGGAAGTGTATCTGTTCATAAATATCCAGTCTTTCCCCAACGATAACTACGCGCTGCCTCAATTGGGGGACACCGTAATCAGCCATATTGACCTTGTGCAATTCCACATGATAGCCCAGAGCTGCGAAATTTTCAAGTATCACTTTGATTACCTCTCCCTTGCCGAGGCTCAATATTCCTTTTACATTTTCTGCTATGAAATACTTAGGTTGCTTCTCTTCTACCACTTTGCAGAAAAAGCGATAGAGCGTGTTTCGGTCATCATCTACCGCTCTTCGCAAGTTAGCTAAAGAAAAGCCTTGACAGGGGAAGCCACCGATTACGACATCGCAGCAAGGGATAGTTTCTATAGATATGTTCCTTATAGGATCTGGCCATCTTCTCCGTGGGTCTGGAGAGCATCGGGGCACCTACCCCTGCCGACTTCTCTGTGGCGAAGCACATCAAGGCACTGAAGCTGCGCGCACGTGCCACGGGCGAGTTCACCAAGAACCAGTTGACCAACTTCAGCGAGGCTACCATCCAAGAGACGCACAAGAATGCGGTGGACACCTCGAAGCCTGAGAGCGGCAACGGCAGCGAGAGCCCTGAAACTGGCAGCTCTGAGACTGGCGGTGGCAGCACCGAGCAGGGCGGTGGAACCGATAACCCAAGCGGAGGCTCTGGCGAACAGGGCGGCGACAGCGGCATCGGATGATAAACGTTGAACATTAAACATTAAACGTTGAACATTAAACATTAAACATTAAACATTTAAGATGAAAAACAAGGAACTTTGGAAATACGTGATCCAGCTGGCCATTGCCATCCTCACGGCAGTAGGCACCACGCTGGGCGTGACCAGCTGCATGCAGCTTATGTAGAGCACAGCTGGCAACAGACAGGCAGGGACTCACAATCCCTGCCTTTTGCTTTTCTGGCCAACGGCAGAGACAAGGCTTAACAACTTTTAACGCATTGCGCACGCAATGATTTCATATATTTGCGTTTATATGGAAAACAATTAAATGCTTTCACTATGAGAAAATATGCATTCACACTGCTGCTGGCCGCACTCACACTGAGTGCCTGCCATGATGAGGAACCACTGTTCCCCGATAATCCAGAACAGAACATCGACCCCGACGAGGCATGGACGCGCTTTGAAGCCATCGGCTTGACGGCTACCCAGCAACAGATGAGCCGACAGCTGGAATCGTTCTCTTGGGACTTGTTCTCACAGACCTACCAGCTGAAGAGAAGTGAGGAAAACATACTGATTTCGCCTTTCAGCCTCAACGTGGACTTGGGCATGCTGCTCAACGGACTGGACGAGGCCTCTGCCGACAAGCTTCGGGAAACCATGAAGTTGCAAGACTATCCACTCAGCGACATCAACGAATACTTCCGCGTCATGGTGGAGGGGCTCAGCCAAGACGACAACCATGCGGTGTTCAAGAGCGCCAACTCGTTCTGGTACAACAAGGACTACAAGGCTGTGAAAAGTTTCACCAAAACCATAGGCGACATTTACAAAGCCGAGACCAAGAGCGTGGACTTCGGCAAGAAGAGCACGGTGGATGCCATCAACGCCTGGTGCTCTGAAAAGACCAACAAGCGCATCCCGAAACTCCTTGATAATACCAGCAATCAGGATCTGTTCCACCTGATCAACGCCCTCTACTTCTATGGCAAATGGGAGGCCCAGTTTGACAAGGGCCTGACCAAGAAAGAGAAATTCCGCTATGCCGACGGAAGTAAGAAAGACGTGAGCATGATGTATAAACATGCTGAAATGGGGGTGACAGAAACGGAGGCATTGGAATACATCACCCTGCCGTTCAACTCATTCTCTTTCAGCATGTCATTCTACCTGCCAAAAGACGGATACAGCATCACGGAGGCCATAGAGAGTCTGAAGCATGACCAGAAGCGAGGTGAACTCTACGACCTGCAGCTGTGGCTCCCCAAGTTTGAATCGGAATACACCATCAACACCCTTCCAGCGGCACTGAACGCCATCAACCCAAGCCTCGACTTCTCCAGCCTGGGAGTGAACATGCTGGAGAAGCTGCCAAGCCAGAAGGGCGGAGACATCTTGCAGAAGGCGTATATCAAGGTGGATGAAGAAGGCGTGGAAGCGGCTGCGGTGACAGACATCATGTGGGCAGGAGCCGATATCCATGAGCCCCCACAGCCACGGGAGCTGAAGTTCGACCGTCCGTTCATTTACAGCATCAACGAGCGCAGTACGGGCACTCCTGTATTTATCGGATATTACGGGAAATAACAACCTCTTCCCATACACTCAGCCCTTAAAAAATCAAAAAAATAGGCTGAAATAAGGATAGCACAAAGATTTGTGCTATCTTTGCATTTTATAAAGGTATTAAAGCACAGATTATGGGTAAAATCATTGCATTGGCCAACCAAAAAGGCGGAGTGGGTAAAACCACTACTACGATCAACCTGGCAGCATCGCTCGCCACGCTGGAAAAGCGCGTGCTGGTGGTAGATGCTGACCCACAGGCTAACGCTTCTTCGGGGCTGGGCGTGAACATCAAGCAAGTGAACTCTTCCATCTATGAGTGCCTGATAGACAATGCCGACGTGAAAGAAGCCATACATGACACAGAAATAGAGACACTGAAGGTGATTCCCTCACACATCAACCTGGTGGGGGCCGAGATAGAGATGCTCAACATGCCTGGGCGTGAGAAAATCATGCGCAACGTGTTGGCTCCACTGAAAGATGAATTCGACTATATACTGATAGACTGCTCACCGTCATTGGGACTCATCACCGTGAACGCCCTGACGGCCGCACAGTCGGTCATCATCCCCGTGCAGGCAGAATACTTCGCACTGGAAGGCATCAGCAAGCTGCTGAACACCATCAAGATCATCAAGTCGCGCCTGAACCCCGCACTGGAGATAGAGGGCTTCCTGCTCACGATGTATGACTCACGCCTACGCCAAGCCAACCAGATCTACGACGAGGTGAAACGCCACTTCCAAGAACTAGTGTTCAGCACCGTGATACAGCGCAACGTGAAGCTGAGCGAGGCACCCAGCTACGGACTGCCCGCCATACTCTACGATGCCGACTCTAACGGTGCCAAGAACCACATGGCACTGGCCAAGGAACTTATCAGCAGAAACGAAGGAAAGGATTGACTATGGCAAAGCAACAACGAAATGCACTGGGAAGAGGACTGGATGCCCTGCTGGACATGGACAATGTGCAGACAGAAGGATCTTCCTCCATCAACGAGATAGAACTGAAGAAGATTAAGGTGAACCCCAACCAGCCGCGTAGGGAGTTCGACCCCGTGGCCCTGCAGGAGCTGGCCGACTCTATCGAGGAGATAGGCATCATACAGCCCATCACCCTGCGTAAGCTCTCCGACGACGAATATCAGATCATAGCGGGCGAACGTCGTTTCCGTGCCGCACAGATGGCACACCTCACCACCATCCCTGCCTACATACGCACGGCCGATGATGAGAACGTGATGGAAATGGCATTGATAGAGAACATACAGCGTGAGGATCTGAACTCCGTGGAGATAGCATTGGCCTATCAGCACCTGCTGGACCAGTACGGACTGACGCAGGAACGCCTCAGTGAGCGCGTGGGGAAGAAGCGTGCCACCATAGCCAACTACCTGCGACTGCTGAAACTGCCAGCACCTATACAGCTGGGACTGCAGAACAAGCAGATAGACATGGGGCATGCCCGTGCGCTGCTCGCACTGGATGACCCCAAGCAGCAGATGAAGCTCTATGAGGACATACTCTCACGCGACTACTCCGTGCGCAAAGTGGAAGAACTGGTGAAGGTACTGCAGAATGGCGATGAGCCTGTGGCAAGGCCGAAGTCGAAACTGCCTAAGGAGTTCAACCTGCTGACGCAGCAACTCTCCTCCTTCTTCCAGACCAAGGTGCAGTTTACCTGCTCTGACAAGGGCAAGGGAAAAATCACCATCCCCTTCAACGATGAGGAGGAGCTGGAACGCATCATGGTGCTTTTTGACGGCATGAAGAAAAGATGAAGTGGCAGAGGCTGACATACAGGCTGTGTGTGGTCATGCTGCTTTGCCTGGCCGAGGGACTGATGCTCACGGCCTATGGGCAAGACATACCGAGGGCTGAACGCCGTAGGCGTGAAGGACCGCTGAGCGACAGCATCTCCTTATCGCTGGAGACTGCTCCTGTGAGTAATCAGATGCTGGAAGACAGCCTGCAGAAGGTAGGCGTGAGCGCCAAGCTGTGGGTGCCAAATCCGACCAAGGCCACGTGGATGGCACTGGTGATACCAGGTGGCGGACAGATATACAACCATAAGTACTGGAAGCTGCCCATCTTCTACGGTGGATTCGTGGGATGCACCTATGCACTGACGTGGAACAACCGCATGTACAAGGACTATGCAGCTGCCTACAAGGATGCTGTGAACGACAACTGGAGTTCGTCCAGCATCACAGACCTTCTGCCAGCCAGCTACATCAGAGGCACCTCGAAGACGCAGGTCACAGAAACGCTGCGTAAGCGTAAGGACATGTACAGGCGCTATAGAGACCTCAGCATCTTCGCCTTCATAGGCGTATATGCGCTCTCGGTGGTAGATGCCTACGTAGATGCGGAGCTGTCGAACTTCGACATATCGTCCGATCTGAGTATGCGTGTGGAACCCACGCTGCTGAACGGGGCGGGTAGCTTCAAGTCGAAACAGACCGTGGGCGTGCAGTGCAGCATAACGTTTTGAGAGAACATAATAAAGACCATATATGAGACTTAGAACTATCATCCGAACCGCGCTTTGCGGAGCCCTCATGGGCTTCGCCCTTCCGTCATGGGGACAGGAAGTGGGAGAAAGCATAGAGGTCATCGTCCATGAGAACGGACAAGAAGTGAAAGAGGAAATAGGACTGCCTCTGAGCATGACATACCCACTGGACAGCCTGCTGGCCGACTGGAAGGTGAAGAACTTCATCGCCCCGGCATCCGACTGCGACATGGAGAATGTGAACCCCGTGGTGAGCGACTCTGTGATCATGGACCGCCTACAGCGCATGCCCACCGTGATAGAAATGCCATTCAACGAGGTGGTGCGCAAGTTCATAGACCTCTATACAGGAAACCTGCGCGAAAGGGTATCCTACATGGTGAGTGCCAGCAACTTCTACATGCCTATCTTCGAAGAGGCACTGGAAGCCTACGGGCTTCCTATGGAGCTGAAGTACCTACCCATCATAGAATCGGCACTCGACCCTAACGCCGTGTCACGCGCTGGTGCGGCAGGCCTCTGGCAGTTCATGGTAGCCACTGGCAAGATCTACGGACTGGAGACCAACAGCCTCATTGATGAGCGCAGAGACCCTATCAAATCTACCTGGGCAGCTGCTCGCTACCTGAAAGACCTCTATGACATCTACCACGACTGGCCTCTGGTGATAGCCGCCTACAACAGTGGTCCTGGCAACATCAATAAGGCCATCAGCCGTGCAGGAGGGAAGCGCGACTACTGGGCCATCTACAATTACCTACGTACTGAGACACAGGGCTATGTGCCCTCCTTCATTGCAGCTAACTACGTGATGACGTACTACTGCAAGCACAACATCTGCCCGAAGGAGACCTCCCTGCCTATAGCCTCAGACACCATCCAGGTGAACCAACGCATACACCTGCAGCAGATAGCCGAGGTGTGCGGTGTAGAACTGGATGCCCTGAAGAGCCTGAACCCACAATATCGCCAGAACATCATACCTGGTGACACCAAGGCACAGACGCTGCGTCTGCCACAGAAATACATCACCTCTTTTATTGAGAAGGAAGATACCATCCTGCAATACAAGACAGCCCAGTTTTTCAAGAACAGAAGGACGGCAGCCGTACCAAGCAACACCCGCGCTACCGCTTCGAGAACTACCACCAGCAGAGCATCAAGCACATCGAGCAGCAACAACCCTACCTATCATAAGATCAGATCGGGCGAAACCCTCTCCACCATTGCTGCCCGCTATGGTACCACCGTGGCCAAGCTACGCAGTCTGAACGGTTTGAGGAACGACAGAATCAATGCAGGGAAGAATCTCCGCGTGAAATAACCGATTAACACACTTTGACGATGAACGAACTAAACCAGAACAAAGGGATGAATGAAGAAGAGATGATACAGCAAACCTTCCAAGAGTTGCTGAACGACTATCTGGCCACCAATCATCGGAAACGTGTGGAAATCATCACAAAGGCTTTCAACTTTGCCAACCAAGCACATCGTGGCGTGAAGCGCCTGTCGGGCGAGCCCTACATCATGCACCCTCTGGCTGTGGCCAAGATAGTGTGCAACGAGATTGGACTGGGCTCTACCTCCATCTGTGCGGCCTTGCTGCACGATGTGGTGGAGGATACAGACTACACCACAGAGGATATAGAGAACCTTTTCGGAGCGAAGATTGCCCAGATTGTAGATGGGCTGACCAAGATTTCTGGCGGTATCTTCGGCGATCATGCGTCTGCACAGGCAGAGAACTTCAAGAAGCTGCTGCTGACTATGTCGAGTGACATCCGTGTCATCCTCATCAAGATAGCCGACCGTCTGCACAACATGCGAACCTTGGCCTCACAAGCTCCCAACAAGCAATACAAGATAGCGGGGGAGACACTCTACCTCTACGCCCCCCTCGCCTATCGCCTGGGACTGAACAAGATAAAGACAGAACTGGAAGACTTGAGCTTCAAGTACGAACACCCCGAAGAGTATGGCATCATAGAGCAGAAGCTGAAGGCCACAGCCTCAGAGCGTGATCAGGTATTCCGTGAGTTCACTGCTCCTATCCGTGAGGCACTGGACAAGATGAATCTGAAGTATCGCATCATAGCCCGCGTGAAGTCGGTCTATTCCATCTGGAACAAGATGCAGACCAAGCATGTGCCCTTTGAGGAAGTGTACGACATCCTGGCCGTGCGCATCATCTTCGAGCCTAATACCTTGGAGGAGGAGCTGAACGACTGCTTCGACATCTACGTGTCTATCTCGAAGATCTACAAAGCACATCCTGACCGCATCAGAGACTGGGTGAGCCATCCGAAGTCGAACGGCTATCAGGCCCTGCATGTCACCCTGATGGGTAACAACGGACAGTGGATAGAGGTACAGATCAGAAGTGAGCGCATGAACGACATTGCCGAGCAGGGGTTCGCTGCACACTGGAAGTATAAGGAAGGAGCAGGAGGCGAAGATGAGGGAGAGCTGGAGAAATGGCTGAACACCATCAAGGAGATTCTGGACGATCCACAGCCAGATGCCATCGACTTCCTCGACACCATCAAGCTGAACCTCTTCGCACAGGAGATCTTCGTATTCACTCCAACGGGAGAAATCAAGACCCTGCCCCAGAACTCCACAGCACTGGACTTTGCTTTCTCCCTGCATACCGACATAGGAAGCCATTGTATAGGAGCGAAAGTAAACCATAAGTTGGTGCCACTGAGCCACAAGCTGCAGAGCGGCGACCAGGTGGAAGTGCTCACCTCACGCTCACAGCGTGTGCAATCCGAGTGGCTGAACATCGCTGCCACAGCTAAAGCCAGAAACAAAATAGCCTCCATCCTACGCAAAGAGGCAAAGGTCTACCAAGCTGAGGGCGTGAAGATGCTGAACGAACTACTCAAAGAGAAGGACATACAGAGCGATAATGATCTGGTGCAGAGACTGGCAGCCATGCATGGAAAGTCGGCAGACGACTTCCTCGCTGATATAGGTGCCAAGAGGCTGACGCTCAACGACAACGACTTCGACGAGCTGAAAGGCAAGCAAGACTCAGGCTGGAAGAAGTTCCTGAAAATACCGTTCATTGGAAGCACAGCCAATAAGGAGAGCAAGGACAAGCAGGCTGCCAATAAGCAGAAACAGCGTGAAGAGCACCAAGAGAAGATAAACACGAAACAAATCTACAAACTCGATGAAGACTCTATCCAGAACAAGTACACAATGGCAGAGTGCTGCCGTCCGATACCAGGCGATGACGTACTGGGGTATATCGCCGACAATGGCAAGATCATCATCCACAAGCGCCAATGCCCTGTGGCCATGAAGCTGAAGAGCAGCTACGGCAAGCGCATCATTGCCACACAGTGGGATACCCATAGGCAGCTTTCCTTCATCGTGACCTTGCATCTGGAAGGTGTAGACTGCGTAGGTCTGCTGAATGATGTGACGCAAATCATCTCACGCCAGCTCAACGTGAACATCCACAAGCTCACCATCGAGACCAACGAAGGCATCTTCCACGGAGACATCCAGCTCTACGCCTACGACGTAGATGACGTGCAGACCATCACCAACGAGCTGAAAAAGATAAAGAACATCAGCTCCATCACCCGAGAGTAGACTCAGCAGCAGCGATATTTTCCTTCAGTTCGTCCACTTGCTGGTAAGTGAAGGCATCAAGGGCATCACGCATCTCCACCAAGCGTTTTCTGATAGCACGCAGACGGTCTATCACCTCTGCATTCTTGGAGGCAGCCTCCTTATTCTTCGACAGACGCTTACGCACGCCCTCCAAGGTCATGCCACGCTCCTTGAGCAAGTGCTGTATCAGTTTTACCAGTTCCAAATCCTCCTTCGTGTACTGACGGATGTTGCGTCCTGCCTTCTTCGGCTTCAGTTGCGGAATCTCTCTCTCCCAATAGCGGAGGGTGGTTTCAGTGATGCCATACATCTTAGACACCTCCCCTATGGAGTAGTAAAGTTTCAAATCATTCGTTGTGTTCAGCATCTTCTTAAACATTAATATAATAAGGTGTGTTGCAAAAATAATAATTTCATCTTATCTTTGCACAGTTTTTTAAAGAAAAAGATAAAGTTATGATGACAGCTAACGAAATACGCGAATCTTTTAAGAAGTTTTTCGAGTCAAAAGGTCATGCTATTGTGCCTTCTGCTCCTATGGTAATTAAAGACGACCCTACCCTGATGTTCACCAATGCAGGTATGAACCAGTGGAAAGACATCATCCTGGGCACCCGTGATCCAGAGCCTCGCCGTAGGGCCGACTCTCAGAAGTGCCTCCGTGTGAGCGGTAAGCACAACGACCTGGAAGAAGTGGGACACGACACCTACCATCACACCATGTTTGAGATGCTGGGCAACTGGAGTTTTGGTGACTACTTCAAGGAGGGTGCCATCGACATGGCATGGGAGTATCTGGTAGATGTGTTGGGACTGAATCCAGCCGACCTCTACGTGACTGTCTTTGAGGGCTCTCCAGAGGAGAACATCGCCCGCGATGACGAGGCTGCCTCTTACTGGGCAAAGCACGTGGCACAAGACCATATCATCAATGGCAACAAGCATGACAACTTCTGGGAGATGGGCGACACAGGGCCTTGCGGTCCTTGCTCTGAGATTCACCTCGACAGCCGTACGCCTGAGGAGAAGGCCAAGGTACCTGGACGTGAGCTGGTCAATAAGGATGATCCACAAGTGATAGAAATCTGGAACCTTGTGTTCATGCAGTTCAACCGGAAGGCAGACGGCTCATTGGAGAAGCTTTCCATGAACGTGATAGACACTGGTATGGGCTTCGAGCGTCTGGTACGCGCCTTACAGGGCAAGCACTCCAACTATGACACAGACATCTTCCAGCCTATCATCAAAGAGATAGAGCGCCAGTCGGGCTTGAAGTATGGAGCCAAGGAAGAAACAGACATTGCCATGCGCGTGATAGCCGACCATATCCGTGCCGTGTCATTCAGCATTGCAGATGGTCAGTTGCCAAGCAACGCCAAGGCGGGCTATGTGATACGTCGCATCCTGCGTCGTGCCGTGCGCTATGCCTACACCTTCTTGGGACAGAAGGAAGCCTTCCTTTATAAACTGCTGCCTATCCTGACGCGTGAGATGGGCGAGTCTTATCCTGAGTTGGTAGCACAGCAGACGCTGATCAGCAAGGTGATGAAAGAGGAAGAGGATTCTTTCCTGCGTACTCTCTCCAACGGTATCAGCCTCCTCACCAAGGCCATGGAAGAGCTGAAGGCTGCTGGTAAGACAGAACTTGATGGTGTACAAGCTTTCACGCTGTTCGATACCTATGGTTTCCCACTTGACCTTACGGAGCTGATTTGTCGTGAGAATGGCATTTCTGTGAACGAGAAGCAGTTTGGTGAAGAGATGCAGAAGCAGAAAGAACGTGCCCGCAATGCTGCAGCTGTGGAGACTGGCGACTGGATTATCCTACGTGAGGGTGAACCTCAGTTTGTGGGTTACGACTACACAGAACATGACTGCCACATCTTGCGCTATCGTCAAGTGACGCAGAAGAAGAATACCTATTACCAAATCGTGCTTGACACCACGCCTTTCTATGGCGAGATGGGTGGTCAGGTTGGTGAAAGCGGCGTGCTCGTCAGCGAGTATGAGACCATCGAAGTCACTGACACCAAGCATGAGAACGGCATCAACATACAACTCACCAGCAAGCTGCCTGCACATCCAGAGGCAGAGTTCATGGCTTGCGTGGATGTAGCTAAGCGTAATGCAAGTGCATCCAACCACTCTGCTACCCACCTGCTCGATCAGGCTTTGCGTCGGGTTCTTGGTGAGCATGTTGAGCAGAAGGGATCCTACGTATCTGGTGATACCCTGCGCTTCGACTTCTCACACTTCCAGAAGGTAACCAGCGAAGAACTGCGTGAGGTAGAGCGCTTGGTGAATGCCAAGATCCGCGAGGACCTGCCACTTCAGGAGCATCGTGACACGCCTATCGAGGAAGCCAAGAAGATGGGTGCTATCGCCCTCTTTGGTGAGAAATATGGCGACAAGGTACGTGTGATTCAGTTTGGCGACAGCGTAGAGTTCTGTGGTGGTATCCATGCCCAGAGCACGGGTCGTATTGGGTTCTTCAAGATTCTCTCTGAGAGCAGTGTGGCTGCTGGCGTACGCCGTATCGAGGCCATTACTGGTAAGACCTTTGAGGAGTCGTTCTACATGATGGAAGATACCCTCAATGCCGTACGTGGTCTCTTCAACAACGCCAAGGATCTGACAGGCGTACTGAAGAAGTACATCGACGAACATGAAGGCATGAAGAAAGAGATTGAGTCATTCCAGGCACAGGCTGTGGAAAACATGAAACAGAGACTGCAGGATCGCGTGGAGAACGTTGGAGGCATGAAGGTAATCAAAGCCGTATTGCCAATGGCTCCAGAAGCTGCTAAGAACCTGGTGTTCAAACTCCGTGAGGCCATTCCGAGCAATCTGCTGGCTGTAGTAGGCAGCATCTCTGCAGACAAGCCATTGCTAAGCGTGATGATCAGCGAGGACTTGGTGAATGAGCGTCAACTCAATGCTGGCAAGTTGGTACGTGAAGCTGCCAAGCTGATCCAAGGTGGTGGTGGCGGACAGCCTTACTATGCTACTGCTGGTGGTAAGAACAAAGACGGCATCCATGCCGCTGTAGATAAGGTAATCGAACTGGCTAACGCCTAAAAAAGGAAATTATGAATATAGAGCGAACATATCGCCCCACTGACAAGATGAGCGACCTCATCTCCGACAACTTCTCATTGTTGATGGTAATGAGTCGCTTTGGATTGTCTTTGGGTTTTGGCGACAAGACGGTGAAGGAAGTATGTGAGAGCCAGAATGTAGACTGTGAGACATTCCTGGCAGTAGCCAATTTCATGAATGAAGGCCTCATGACCTACAGCGGAGAGGTGGACAATTTCTCCCTGAATGCCCTGATGGATTATCTGAAGAATGCGCATGCCTACTTCATCGACTTCAGCCTCCCCATGATACGCAGCAAGCTCATCGAAGCCCTGGATTTCGCCAGTACTAATAATGTGTCACTGCTTATCCTGAAGTTCTTCGATGACTTCCACGATGTGGTGCGTAAGCACATGGAGTTTGAGAACCGCTCTGTCTTCACCTATGTGGAGAAACTCCAACGAGGAGAACAGGCAAAGGGCAGCATCACCAGCCTGAGCAGCAAGCACGACCAGATAGACACGAAGATCAGAGAGCTGAAGAACATCATCATTAAATACTATCCAGAACAAGCCAACAACAACCTGCTGAACTCTGTTCTGTTTGATATCTTCAACTGCGAGCAAGACTTGGACATGCATTGCCAAATAGAAGACTACCTGTTCACTCCAGCCGTTGCCCGTCTGGAAAGGAGGGTGCGTCATGAGTAACAACACGTTCCAAATCATCATTGCCATTTCATCGGCCATCCTGCGCAGTGGCGTTGCTGCTGTATTACGCAGGTTGCCAGGACTAAGCATCCATCCTGTGGAGGTGCCTTCCATCGATGCTCTGCGCACGTACTTGCAACTGCATCAGGCAGATCTTATCATCGCGGATCCCAACTTTGGCGGACACTTCGACCTGCACACCTTGAAAGAGGAAGTGGCGAATGCTCGGAAAGTGAAATACATCGCCGTCTTAAGTTCTGTCATCGACAGCAGTACGCTGAAAGAGTATCACGACAGCTTCACTATCTACGATGACACCAACACCATCTCCCAGAAACTGAACAAGTTGCTGCTCAGCCCTACTGCTGATGAGGCAGAAGGACAGGAGCAACTAAGTCAGCGTGAGAAGGAAATCATCACTTTTGTGGTGAAGGGACTGACCAATAAAGCCATTGCTGATAAGCTCTGCCTTTCCGTCCATACTGTCATCACCCATCGCAGAAACATCGCACGTAAGCTGCAAATCCACTCCCCTGCAGGTCTCACCATCTATGCCATTGTCAATAAGTTGGTGGAGTTGAAAGACGTGGAGTCGCTAAATGTTTAGTGTTAGTTCCACAGGGCAATGATCGGAGCCAAAGATATCTGTATGAATCTTGGCACCAGCCAACTTCCCTTCTAAAGCTTTGGAAGTCAGGAAATAGTCTATGCGCCATCCTGTATTCTTCTCACGGGCATGGAAGCGATAGCTCCACCAAGAATAGACATCCGTCAGCGTAGGATAGAAATAGCGGAAGGTATCCGTAAACCCTGAATCCAGCAAAAGCGTCATTTTCTCACGCTCTTCATCCGTAAAACCTGCATTGCGTCTATTGGTCTTGGGATTCTTAATGTCTATCTCCTCGTGAGCCACATTCATGTCGCCACAGACAATCACTGGTTTCTGCTGCGCCAACTCTCCCAGGAACTTTCGGAAATCATCTTCCCACACCATACGATAGTCTAAGCGACGAAGTTCGTCCTGCGAATTGGGCGTATAGACCGTCACCAAATAGAAGTCTGGCATCTCCAGCGTGATGATGCGCCCTTCATGGTCGTGATCCTCTACGCCCATGCCATAACTCACGGAGAGGGGTGCATGCTTCGTATAGATAGCAGTACCAGAATAGCCCTTCTTCTCCGCATAGTTCCAATACGACTGATAGCCAGGGAATGATAAGTCGAGCTGTCCCTCCTGCATTTTGGTTTCCTGCAGGCAGAAGAAGTCGGCATCCAGGGCATTGAACACATCAGCAAACCCCTTGCCAGCACAAGCCCTCAGGCCGTTTACATTCCAAGAAATGAATTTCATCATACCTTATTATATATTAAAAGTGAATACCATAGTCATGCTTTACTTCATCCATCACGAACGTGCTCTCTACAGACCCAAGGCTGTCTATTCGTCCCAACACATTGATGAGGAATTCCTGATAAGCTTTCATGTTGGGTGCATGAATCTTAAGCAGATAGTCACAGGAGCCAGAAGTGTTGTAGCACTCTGTCACCTCTGGGATGTCTTGCACCATGCGTGTGAACTCCAGAGCAATATCGCGATTCATACGACGGAGCTTCACCTTACAGAATACTACGAAGCCCTGATTCAGTTTCTCTGCATCCAGCACTGCCATATATTTCTTGATATAACCCTGATGTTCCAAGCGTTTCAGACGCTCGAAGACAGGCGTGGAAGACAGGCTGACACGCGCAGCAAGTTCCTTCGTGGTCAGTCGCGCATTTTCCTGCAACGTACGCAGAATCTGCAGATCGGTTTTATCTAAAGTATCCATAAAAGAATATTATTCTAATAGCAGGGTATTCTTAAGCCTTAAAAAGAATATTCAACCATTATTTTGCAGCAAATATAGTGATATTTTCTATATTTTAAGCAAATCTTGTAGATTATTTCTACTTGCTTTAACTTTGCAACGTCAAACAAAAGGAAATAATAACTTAAAAATACAATGACTATGGCAACAAAGAAATTACATTTTGAGACTTTACAGCTTCATGTAGGACAAGAGCAACCAGACCCAGCAACCGATTCACGCGCTGTGCCTATCTATCAAACTACGTCTTACGTATTCCGCAACTCACAGCATGCTGCCGATCGTTTCGGACTTCGTGACGCTGGCAATATCTACGGACGACTGACCAACTCCACGCAGGGTGTTTTCGAAGATCGCATCGCTGCCCTGGAAGGCGGAACTGCAGGCTTGGCTGTGGCCAGTGGGGCAGCAGCCATCACCTATGCACTGCAGAACATCGCCAGAAACGGTGACCATATCATCGCAGCCAACAACCTCTATGGTGGCACCTACAACCTCATTGAGCACACGCTTACAACCCAAGGCGTGACCACTACCATCGTAGATCCCAGTGACCTAAAAGCTGTTGACGGTGCCTTCCTCCCCAACACGAAGGCCATCATCGTAGAGACTTTTGGCAATCCTAACGCCAGTGTGACAGACATTGAGAAGATTGCAGAGATTGCGCATCGCCATCGTACCATCTTGATTGTGGACAATACCTTTGCAACCCCTTACTTGTTCCGCCCATTGGAACATGGAGCAGATGTCGTAGTAGAATCCGCCACGAAGTTCATTGGAGGTCATGGAAGCACCCTCGGAGGCATCATCGTGGAGGCAGGCAAGTTCGATTGGAAGGCCAATGCCGACAAGTACCCTACACTGGCACAGCCAGATCCCAGCTATCATGGTGCTGTATTTGCCGATGTGGCGGGCCCAGCAGCCTTCGTGACACGCATCCGTGCCGTCATTCTGCGCGATACGGGCTCTTGTATCGCCCCGCTTAGTGCTTGGATCCTGTTGCAGAGCCTTGAAACCCTCTCTCTGCGTGTAGAGCGCCATGTATACAATGCCCTCAAGGTGGTGGATTTCCTGTCTAAGCATCCGAAGGTGGCCAAGGTACACCATCCTTCCCTGCCCGATCATCCAGACCATGCATTGTATAAGAAGCTGTTCCCTGCTGGTGCGGGTTCTATCTTCACCTTCGAGATCAAGGGCGGACAGGAAGAGGCTTGGCGATTCATCGACCATCTGCAGATATTCTCACTGCTGGCCAATGTAGCTGATGTGAAGAGCCTGGTAATACATCCTGCCACCACCACGCACTCCCAGCTTTCACCAGAGGAATTGGTGGAGCAGCACATCTACCCTTCTACCATCCGTCTGAGCATAGGTACGGAGCACATCGACGATATCATAGACGACATAGCACAGGCATTAGAAGCCGTATAGAGGCACACAAATACAAGTACAACGATGGATTCCCTGCTTCGCGATAGAGCAGGGAATTTCTTTATTCAATAGCTTGATAGAGCAGATCCTGAATGCGGGTACGGATATTCAGTGTGGACAGCTTATTAGGCCAGCGATGTGGATAGACGCGATTGCTGATAAAGACATAGACCATCTGATTGTCTGGGTCTACCCACGCACAAGTGCCCGTGAAGCCTGTATGCCCATAGACACTGGCAGGTGTCAACTCACCACAATTGCTCTTGTCGAGGTCCTTTACATTGGGCTTGTCGAATCCTAAGCCACGATGACTGATAGTGGACGTGGTCGTCGTGAAGAGACGCACAGTAGATTCACTCAGGTAGCGCTTGCCACGATACTCGCCTCCGTTGAGGAGCATCTGATAGATCTGCGCCACTTCCTCCGCTGTAGAGAACAAGCCTGCATTGCCAGACACACCGCCTTGGAAGGCAGCCGACTCATCGTGCACATAGCCTTGGAGCAACTGCTTACGCAGGAAGCCGTCTTCCTCTGTAGGCACGATTTCCGCCTTTGGGATTCTGCTGAGTGGCAGGAACAGTGTGCGTGTCAAACCCATAGGAGCATAGAATTCCTGCTCCAGATAGGCATCCAGGCGCATACCCGTCACAGCCTCCACTACTTGCTGTAGCAAGATAAAGCTGATGTCACTGTATCTATAAGTACGACTGAGCAGATTGGCTTCCGTGATGCGCTGATGGTAGGCATCCGTACGGAATGCCTCATCTATCCAGAGGTTTTCTGCCACTTGCAGGGTATGAGTCTCTGTCTTGGTCTCAGAAGTCAGTCCTTTCTTGTACTTGAAGTTCGGATTCACCCACGTACGGGCATCGTACTGCACAGGATGCTTGCGGTCTTTCTTATTGTTCAGGATTTGTCCGCTATAGCTGTCGTCATCAATAGCCAGACGGTAGAACGACAGTCCTGAAGGCAGACCTGCCTCATGGAAGAGTAAGCTGCGTAAGACGATGTTCTGCTTGTCTGTCCCCTTCAGGTATGGCAGGAACTTAGAGAGAGGATCCGAGAGATTGATGCGCTGCTCATCGTAGAGCTTCATCACAGCCAGAAGTGTGGCTGTGGTCTTAGTCAGAGAAGCCAAGTCATAGACATCCGTTGGGCGCACAGCCATCGGATGACCAGGAGTACTTCCCACATCCTTGCCATCGTAGGTACGAGTACCGAACACCTTATTATAAATCTCACGCTCATTCTTCAGTACCACGATCTGGCAACCAGGATAAGCCTGTTCCTTGATACCTTCCAAGGCTATCTCATCCACCTTTGCCAACAGTTCCTCATTCACATGATAATCGCCCAGCACCACCTTGGACTCTGCGGCAGGCAGCACATCCACACCTGCATTGACAGGGAAGAGCGTTCCGATACTGGTGGAGAGCCTACCCGTAGCAGCCGCCTTACCATAGACGATGTCTGCCACATGCGCCTGCACCTCCGCATCGGCCACATGTGCCAGAATCACAGCATCAGAGGCACTGACGGCCTCTGGCAATTGCTCCATGCCCTTGCCCACCGTAAAGAAGGCCGTCACCACAGGCACCTCATGCTGATAGTTGGCAAAGAATCCCTTATAGGCTGATGCATTCTGCGACAGCACACAGGCCAGCACGCGCTGATAGCCTTCCAGGCGTTCTTGGAGTGTCTTGTACTGCGCAGCTGTCTGACCAGCAGGAAGGTTGATCACCTCTGGCGTGCCATATTGCTTCAGTTGGTCTACCAATGCTGTAAGCGCCTGGGCATTGCCACCCAGATTCAGCACTGCTATCTTATGGGCAATGGTATCGAATGGCAGCACGGCAGGGTCATTGCCCAGTACCGTCACAGCCGCCTTATTCAAGGTATGCAGCATCTCCGTGGCCCTGGTATCATTGATGCGCTCCGAGAGTCCGCTGATCTGCACATGCTGTTTCTTATTCAATCCAAGGGCGTACTTATAGGTCAGTATCTTGCGGCACTTGGCATCTAGCAGTTCCATAGGCACCTGCCCCTTCTTCACGGCCTGCACCAGAGCTCTGAATTCCCCTCTGATGCCCATAGGCACCAAGAGAAGGTCAGCTCCAGCCTTCAATGCTTGCAGGCAGGTGGTACCCTCGGCACTGGCCACGCCCTTCATCTCCAGAGCATCTGTGAAGACCAGTCCCTCGAAGCCCAACTCGCCTTGCAGCAGATCCGTCGTGATGTTGTGCGATAGGCTGGAAGGCAAGCCGCTTCTTTCAGAGAGCTGTGGCACATCCAGATGCCCCACCATGATACCGTCTACACCTGCGTTGATAGTCTGCTTGAAGGGGTAGAGCTCTATGCTGTCCATGCGTGCACGTGTGAAATTCAGCGTAGGCAATGCCTTATGCGAGTCCACATCCGTATCGCCATGTCCAGGGAAATGCTTCGCTACAGCAACCACACCGCCCGCTTGCAAACCCTGCATGTAGGCGATGACCTTACGAGCCACGTTGGCTGGATCCTCGCCAAAGGAGCGGGTGTTAATCACAGGGTTATTCGGATTATTGTCCACATCGGCCACAGGCGCAAAGTTCACCGTGATGCCTATCTCCCGCATCTGGCGGGCGGTTTCCAGTCCGTAGGCATAGATCAGAGAGTCTTCCTGAATACAACCTAAGACACGATTGCGCGGATAAGACACTGCATCCGTCATGCGCATGCCCAGGCCCCACTCTCCGTCGCAGGTGATCATCATCGGGATGTCAGTGAGTTCTTGCGCCAGATTGATCACGGAAGCCTGTCCTTGCAGCTTACCCCCTGAGAAGAGCAGACCGCCTATGTGGTAGTTCTTTACCAGCGAATTCAGCAGATTGCGATTGGCTTTGGTCAGCTCTGGGGTCAACTTATAGACCATCAGCTGCCCCACCTTCTCCTCCAGCGAGAGGCGGTTCATCTGTTCCTCCACCCATTGGCGGCAGGCCTCGTTTCCAGCCACAGAGTTACCTATGATAGGCTTCACTTGCGCCTCTATCTCCTGGGGCATAGGTCGGAATCCCGCCTCCGTATTGAGATTCCAACACCAGCAGGTGAGCAGTACCAGCAGTGCAATCAGCTTCTTCATCTTTCAGTCTTGGTTTTATTTCTTGTTCAATGTCAGTGCATAGTTTCCTACGAACACCCCATTCTTCCCCGTATGGAAGAGGGTGACGCTCTTTCCTGTGGCATCCTTGATATAGACAGGTTTCTCCATGTAGGTGTGGGAGTGTCCGCCCAGCACCACGTCTATGCCGCGAGTCTTGGAGATGACCACGTTGTCAGAGTACTGTCCTGGGGTGTCGCCATAGTCGTATCCTAAGTGTGAGAGACAGATCACCACGTCGCATTTCTGCTTGTCGCGCAGGATCTTTACCATCTCATTGGCAGCCGTGGCAGGATCCTTGAAGGCCACGCCCTCACATTTAGAGGCTTGTACCAGTCCTTCCAACTCTGGAGAGAGTCCGAAGATGCCTATCTTCAGTCCGTCACGTTTCAGGATGACATAGGGTTTCACCAGTTTTTCCACCACCGTGCCCTTGAAGTCGTAGTTGGCGCAGACGATGGGAAACTCCGCCATGCTGAAGATGCGTGCCATATTGTCCAAGCCGAAATCGAACTCATGGTTGCCAATAGTCATGGCATCATAACCCATCAGGTTCATGGCCTTCACCTCCAGTTCGCCCTTGAACATGTTGTAGTAAGGCGTACCCTGTGAGATATCTCCACAGTCCAGCAGGAGCAGGTTCGGATGCTGCTCACGCATCTGCTTGATGTATGCTGTGCGACGGGCCACGCCACCCATGCCTCTGTAGCGATCGGCAGAGGTAGTTTCCAATGGCTCCAGCCTACTATGTGTATCACTGGTATGCAGCAGATAGAGTTCTTTCTGCTGTGCGCTTGCCACGCTCACTGTGAGCAGCAGCATCAGTATCATAAATATCTTTCTCATCGTCAGTTCCTCCTAGTTATTGCACTGTGACACGGCCTTCCACCTTCGAGGTGACCTTCTCGCCCCTGGCAGTGCATTGCTTCACGTAGTCCATAAACACATCCCTCAGCACGGAGCCCTCAGGAAAGTCCTTGCTCTCCACCTCACGGAGGGCCGTCATACCATCATTCCCCTCAGCCAGATAGTCTATAGTAGCTAAGGTGTAGACCCTGTTGTCATCGATAGGCTGACCACCCACCTCTGCACTTATCAGTTCGCCTTTCGACATCACGATGCGTGCTCCGCTGATGGCCTCACCGCCACGCCCAGCTATCTGTCCGAAGAGCTTGCGCAGCTGACTGCCTTTGATGCGAATCACACAGAGGGCATTCTCAAACGGCAGTATCTCAAAGACGTTTCCCACGGTGATATCACCCTCTGCCAGCACATTGCGTATGCCGCCTATGTTCATCAACCCCACATCAGCAGGCTGTGGCAGCACCCTGACAGCCGACTCCCTCAGCACATCGGCAATGAGGTTTCCAAGCAGGTCTTCCGGTCGGTTCTTGTCCATAGCGAGGGCAGACTGTCCCACCACACTGTTCATCGTACCTTCCAACTGGGTCTTATAGGGCACTATCAGTGCCAACGCCCCTTGATCTTGCACGGCATCATAGCGATCGGAGATCTGGGTGCGTGATACAGCGACGCTCGTCACCCCATAATGGCTGCTATGACAGGCGCTGCACAGCAAGGCAGTACCCATCAACATGCCTATGATTAAGTTTCTATTCATACCTTTATATTATTGTTTTTAATTAGACACAAAGATATAAAAAAAACAGATAGCAAACCTGCATCAAGCAAAAAAAGCAAAAAAGATTTGTATATCTCCCAAAAAGTTCGTTACTTTGCACCGCTTTTGCGCAATCGCTGTCAGGATAAGGTAGAGAGAGAAGCCTGGTATGTTGCGCAGTTACATTAAAATTTATACAAAATGGATTTGATTAAAGTTGCCGAAGAGGCATTTGCCACTGGCAAAAAATTTCCAAAGTTCAAGGCTGGTGACACAGTGACTGTTGCTTACCGCATCGTCGAGGGTAACAAGGAGCGTGTACAGATGTACCGTGGTGTAGTGATCAAGATCGTAGGTCATCAGGAGAAGCGTCGTTTCACCGTTCGCAAGATGTCTGGTACAGTAGGTGTAGAGCGTATCTTCCCTATCGAGTCTCCGCACATCGACAGCATCACAGTGAACAAGGTTGGTAAGGTACGTCGCGCTAAGCTTTACTACTTGCGTAAGCTCACTGGTAAGGCTGCTCGCATTAAGGAGAAGCGCTCAGGCGCTCGTGCCGTTGCTGAGTAATCTGCTCGTACGACCTGCACGACATAAAAAGAGACATCCAATATCATTTGGGCGTCTCTTTTTTCTTTTCCTCATGTCCACCATAGATGGTTTCCCCTCCACTATCGCCATACAGCGCATCTTGAAACGAGTCCCAGTCTTGAAATCCTGCCAGCAACGACAGTCTATCCAGCGTCTTGCGGTTGGGTTTCTTTAGAATCTCATGCTCCACAGCTTCCATCAGTTTGCGAAGCGCTTGTCTCTTTTTCTCCATAACGTGTGCAAAGTTACAATTTTTTTTCTTACCTTTGCAAACAAAACAAGAAATAATAGAAGAATAATGAAAGAATTAGCACTCAAGTACGGATGTAATCCGAACCAGAAGCCCTCACGTATCTTCATGACGGAGGGCGAGCTCCCCATCGAAGTGATTAACGGCCGTCCTGGCTACATCAATTTCCTTGATGCCTTCAATGCCTGGCAACTCGTGAAGGAACTGAAAGCCGCCACCGGTTTGGCTGCTGCCGCCTCGTTCAAGCATGTCAGCCCTGCTGGTGCTGCTGTAGGTCTTCCCCTCACGGACACGCTGAAGAAGATATACTTCGTCGACGACATCAAGGAGCTGAACGATAGTCCTATTGCCTGCGCCTATGCTCGTGCCCGTGGTGCTGACCGCATGTCGAGCTATGGCGACTTCGTCGCATTAAGCGACACCTGCGACGCTACCACCGCCCTGCTGCTGAAACGTGAGGTGAGCGATGGAGTCATAGCTCCCGACTATACCGCTGAAGCTATCGAGATTCTGAAGGATAAGCGCAAGGGCACGTATAACGTCATCAAGATAGACCCAGCCTACAAGCCCGAACCCATCGAGCGCAAACAGGTGTTTGGCGTCACCTTCGAACAGGGCCGCAACGAGATTCGTCTCGACGACGATACGCTGTTTGAGAACATTCCCACTCAGAACAAGATGTTTACTGCAGAGGCTAAGCGCGACCTCATCATCGCCCTCATCACACTGAAGTATACCCAGTCGAACTCAGTATGCTACGTCAAGGACGGCCAAGCCATCGGCATCGGAGCCGGACAGCAGAGCCGTATCCACTGTACCCGTCTGGCAGGCAACAAGGCCGACATCTGGTGGCTGCGCCAGCATCCGAAAGTGATGGCCCTGCCCTTCAAGGAGGAAATCCGCCGTGCTGACCGCGACAACACCATCGATGTGTACATCTCTGAGGACGAGCATGACGACGTGCTGCGCGACGGTGCCTGGCAGCAGTTCTTTACCCGTCAGCCTGAGGTGCTCACAATGGAGGAAAAGAAAGCCTGGATTGCCCAGAACACGAAGGTAGCCCTCGGCTCTGATGCTTTCTTCCCCTTTGGCGACAACATCGAACGTGCCCACAAGAGCGGCGTGGAGTTCATCGCCCAGGCTGGTGGTTCCGTTCGCGACGACCATGTCATCATGACATGCGACAAATACGGTATTGCTATGACATTCACTGGTGTACGCTTATTCCATCATTAAGCTATGAGTAAAGAAGACGATTTCCAAAGCATTCTGGAGAATGGCATCTCCTTTGGTCGTGGTGGCGGTCCCCGCAAAGAGGAAGACAAGGTAAAGACCAAGGCCAAGAAGAAAAAGTACGTCACCGGTGCTCACGGTAGCGGCTCTGCCCGTCAGAAAGCCAAATACCGCGAGCAGCGGGCTAACCGCCATAAGAAGTAAGAGGTGAGAAACAAAACTATTAATGATATGAAGAAAACATTACTATTGACTTTGGCAACTATGCTGGCCACAACGCTATCAGCCCAGAAATATGTAGGTGGCGACATCAGTTTGGTTCCTGCTTACGAAACCGCTGGCGACAAATGGCTTGATGCCGACGGGAATGCTATCAACACGACATATTCCGACGGTATGATTACCTATCTGCGCGACGTGGCCAAGTGGAACGCCATCCGCGTACGTCTGCTGGTGAATCCCGCCAACGATGACGGTGTAGTGGACGATGACTATATGGCCACTTGCCAGGATATTGACTATGTCAAGAAGTTAGGCAAGCGCATCAAGGATGCAGGCATGAGCTTCCTGCTCGATATCTTCTATAGCGACACGTGGACTGATGTCTCCAAGCAATGGATTCCCGGCGACTGGGGGTACGACAGCACTACTGCCACAGAAACCCTTGCCGCCAAAGTCAAGAGTTACACCACCGAGGTGCTCGATGCGCTGACAGACTACGGTGCAAAGCCCGACTTCATACAACTTGGCAACGAGGTCAGCTACGGCATGCTGTGGGATAATCTGACGGGGAAAAACAAAAGCAAGTGGTTTGTCACCAGCAGCACTTATAATGCCCAAGAAGCTAACATCAAGCGTTTTGCCGCTCTGCTCAAAGCAGCTAAAGAAGGAGTGGACGCATCGAAAGCAGCAGGCGCCTCCATCATTCTACACTGCGAGCGTACAGAGACAGCTGCGCACTGTGCAAACTTCTACAACTGGGTCACCCAGGCTGGCTTTACAGACTTCGACATCATCGGACTCAGCTACTATCCCTTGTGGCATGGCACCCTGACAAATCTCAGCTCAACGCTGACACAACTACAAACCTACTTTCCCAGCAAGAAAATACAAATTGTAGAAACTGGCTACCAGCATACCACACCCAGTTCCATTAAATCCTCTGAATACAATACCAGTAGCACATGGCCCTATTCTACCACTGGACAGACCAGCTTTGTCAAAGACCTTATCAGCACGCTGAACAACTTCGACAATGTGACAGGACTCTACTACTGGCAACCTGAAGAATGTGGAAATGGAGCTGACGCTAATGGAAATAACCGTGTGATGAACCACTATGACAACCGAGGTTTCTGGAATAACACTTGGAAAAGCGGCAGTCATACACTCAATAGCAAGGATGCGCTGATGGCCTTGAAAACTTTCATTGGAGAGGAAGACGACCCGACACAAGAGACTGATGTCACCAACCAGTATATCGTCAACCCGTCTTTCACCAACGACATCAGCGGTTGGACAAATACCGGAGGAACAGCCCAATGGAAGCAAAACACATGGGCACCCTTGTCAAACTACTGCGAATTCGCATGGACAGACAATGCCATCGTCGACCAGAAAGTAGTACAGACACCCACCCTGCCAGCAGGTTCCTACGAACTAACTATCAACTGCGCCTCAGACAAAAACTCGACAGGTGTCTTCCTGATTGCTGGCAACCAAAGCGTAGAAATGAAGGGAACAGGGAACGTTGAAACTTCCTCCGTTTCGTTTACTGTTACCTCAGAAACAGCCATCGAGATAGGAGTAAAACTCCAAAACACTACAGCCACATGGGTGAATTTCGACAATTTCGTGTTGATATTGAAGACCACCAGCGGCATTGAAGCTATCACTACCTGCACACAGAGCAACAATAACGCTTGGTACACGCCTGATGGCCGTCGCTTGACAGCCGAACCCACCCAAAAGGGGCTCTACATCCACAACGGGAAAAAAATTATAGTAAAGTGAGAAGAACGATTTTTACACTATTGCATGACGGCGGTGATGACAGCGTTAGCACAGAACTAGGTGGGAACATGGGCTACGGCCACAGAGGTTCCATTAGCCCCAAGTGACAAACCACAAGTTACACAACTCGATAACAACACGCTACGCCAGATAGTTCATGTGTCTATGGGCGGTGATGTGCTGCGATTGGAACTGTCTAACCTGTTCGGCAACGAACCGTTGAAAATCAAGTCCGTGTACATCGCCGATGCTACCACAGGCGAGCAGATTAACACCAAGACGGCTCAGTATCTGAAGTTCAAAGGCAAACAAGTTGTCACTATTGCTCCCCACCAGTCGGTTTTCTGCGATGACCTAAAATACCAGCTGAAGCCTTTACAGCGTCTCTCCATCACTATTCACTATGGCACCATGCCCCAGACGGTGACCACCCATCGTGGCTCACGCACTACCTCTTATATTATGAAAGGAGCATGCAAACCCAAACAGACATTTGTCATTAGCGAACAGTTAGATCATTGGTATTCCATCGCCTCCATCGACATCCAGGCTGAGGGTCGTCAATGTTGGGCTTGTCTGGGCAACAGCATCACCGATGGTCGTGGCACCACCACCAACCAACAGAATCGATGGACTGACATCTGTGCCGAACAGTTGGGTGGTCAAGTGGGTATCCTGAATCTGGGCATCGGCGGCAATTGTGTATTACAGGGAGGATTGAGCGAACCTGCCATAAAACGCTTCGACCGTGACATCATGAGCCAGCGTGGTCTGACGGGCATCGTCATCTATGAAGGCATCAACGACATTGGTGGCAGCAGAAATGCTGAACAAACAGCAAGTCAACTCATCAGTACCTACCAGTCATTCATTGCCAAGGCTCGCCAGCAAGGACTGAAAGTTGTAGGCGCCACTATTACCCAGATAGGGCACACAGACTACTGGTCCTATTTCCATGAGGCCGTGCGCCAGACGGTGAACGAGTGGATACGCACCAGCGGACAGTTCGATGCCGTCATCGACTTCGACCAAGTGCTCCGCGACCCTGTTATACCCACCCAGATGCGCGCTGACTACCAGTACGACTGGCTGCACCCCAATGCTGACGGCTACAAGGCCATGGGGCAGGAGACCGCAAAAATACTCTCGCTTCCTCAGCTAAAACTCTAACGTCCGTCCTTGGTAGAACTTGATAAGGGCGGTCTGGTAGAGGAATTCATAGCGGGCCTTCAGGAAATCGCTCTCAGCATTGAGGTATTTGTTCTTGGCCTCATCGAATTCAGTAATGTTGGCCTTGCCATTCTCGTACTTGGCCTGCATGAGTTCAAAGGCATCCTGACTACTGCGGGCAGCCGCCTGACTGCTATGGTATTTGGAATGGGCAGCAACGGCACTATAGTAAGCCTGCTGTATCTCCTTGTAAAGCGTCTTCTTGGTATTCTCAAGCGTCAGCTGCTGATTCTCATAGCTGATGCGTGCCAAGCGGACATTATTACGGGTGGCCAGACGGTTGAAAATGGTGTAGTTGAGGGATATACCCAGATACTGCGCGAAGTTGTTCTTCAGCTGGCTACCAAAGCTCTCAGCTGAAATACCGTTAGTCTTAAAGTAGTTGGTCTGCAACCCGGCATTGAAGGTGAGCGTGGGATAGTAGCCAGCCTGCTGTATCTTAATCTGGCGGTTAGCTGCATCGAGCCGCAGACGCTCAGCCTGTATCTCCGGCTTAAAGGCGACGGCCTCTTGGTAGATGATGTCAGGAGCTACAGGCTGCTCCATCTGGTCGATACGGTCGACATTAGGACGGACTATCGTAAAACCGTCAGGAGTAGGCAGTTCGAGCAACTGGCTGAGGGTGAGCAACGAGAGCTGTAGGGTATTGTCAGCCTCAGTAGCCGTCAGCTGCGACTTGGCCATTGTGGCTTTCTGCTGCGAGAGTTCAGCCTGCGAAGCCTTACCGTTCTCAAACAAAGCCTGCAGGCGGTGTACCTGAGCGGAGTCGATGCTGACCTGACGATGCGCCACGTCAGCCATTTCCATGTTATAGAGAATCTGGACATAAGCCTTAGCCACCTGCATGCGGATATCGTTGCGCGCCTTCTCCAAATCCTGTGTGGCAGCATCGAGGTTCAGTTGACTCAGCTTGATGTTGTTGGGTATCTGGAAGCCAGTGAAGAGCGGTACGCTGGTACCCAGGCTGAACGACGTATTGTTGGTGTTGCGGTTGGAGTAGGTACCGTCGATGGTCTGGGCGCGTCCGAAGTTTAACATCTCGCTGGCTGAGAAGGTGGCATTGGGCAGACGACTGTTGCGGGCGGTAGACAGTTGCTGGATGCGCTGGCGCTCGACAATGGCCTTCTGGTGGATGCTGATGTTGTGGACTACTGCATGCTCTGTGCATTGGCGCAAAGACCAAGGCTGTTGTGCCTGAAGGGGCTGCGATAAAATCGTACCGTACAAGGCAAGGAACAAAAACTTTTTCATAGCTTAATCCTCCTTATCGTCAACAATAACCTGTGGGCCACGCACCTTGTCCTTCAGCGTGAGGCCTTTCTTAATCTCAATGTTCACACCGTCGGAGAGACCGGTAGTGACGGCAGTACGCTCGTAGGTCTTCTGCTTGCCATCGCCCTTGATGACATAGACGAAAGTGGAGTCGCCAGAGAACTCTATGGCACTCTCAGGGATGGAGAGTACTTTCTCGGCAGCAGCCAGTACGATTTCGGCATTGGCGCTGTAGCCAGAACGTATCTTACCACCCTCAGCGAGCTTCACGGCAGCCTTGATTTCAAACTGGTTGGCACCGTTGCTCTCAGTAGCTTTAGGCGAGATATACTCCAGGTTGGCGTCGAACTTCAGGTCCTGCAAGGCACCGACGGTAATCTTCATCGACATACCGTTAACCAGTTGCCCCACCTCGGTCTCATCGATGTTACCTCGGAAGATGAGGTCATTCATGTTAGCCACCGTAGCAATGGTGGTTCCGTCGTTAAAAGTGTTGGCAAGGATGACGGAGTTACCCACCTTGACAGGGACATCGAGAATGACACCGCTGATGGTAGAACGAATGAGCGTGCTGGAGGCCTTAGCGTTCGACTGTGACACACCGTCGCGCACCACCTGCAAGGCATCCTGAGCGGCCACCACTTCCTCCTTGGCCTGATTGAGGGTTTTCTTCACCTTGTCGAACTCATCGGCAGAGACGAGTTTCTGTTCGTAGAGGTTCTTCTCACGTTCGTAGTCGACCTTGACCTGTTGCAGGTTGATGTCTGCCAGACGCACACGAGCCTCGGCAGAGGATAGCTGACCCATATCGGGAATCACCTTCACCTTGGCTATCACGTCGCCAGCACTCACATAGTCGCCCGGCTCCTTGTAGAGCTCAGAGATAATGCCTGAGATCTGCGGTTTCACGTTGACCTCGTTGCGAGGCTCAATCTTACCCGTGATAATCGTGGTCTTCTGGATGCTCT
>CALAEY010000084.1 GCA_937891085.1 uncultured Prevotellaceae bacterium
CCATGTTAGTGATACCACCGATGGTAGTACCCTTCACCAGCACGTTGGCACCGATAACCTCTCCCAGTGCATCCTTAACAGTCACGGTCACTGTGCGGCCGTTCTGCTGGATACCCTCAATGCCTGTTGTCTCGTTCACTGCTGCTGAGGCACTCATAGGCATGCAAACAGCAAGGAACAGAGGCAATGCGCATAATCCTAAATGTTTTTTCAAAAGATTGTTTCTCATATCTTTCTAATGTAAGGTTAATAATACATTTAATAATGTTAGTTCTTTTTTAATGTGACAGGCATACTGTCATGATTGTTTAGTGTTTCATCAGCATTAGCAATGTTTCATAGGCGTTAAAATTTTTTTTTATTGTTAGTACTATAGTTTATTAATTTTATTCCACTTAAAATGTTATTTGGTGCTTCAAGTGACCATAGATAAAATACGAATTTGGATGTACCTAACATTAAGATACATAGGAAGTTAGTGCTATTCTAACTCCTATTTTAGATCTCATTTTGCATTTTTATCTTGCCAAAGTTACAAAAATTTCGATAACAAAACACTATTTTGTCTTTTTTTTTTAAAAATAACTCTGTTTAGATTTTTTTTAAATAAGAAATCTGCAACGTTATATTTGTTTATTGGCTTACGATATGATTACCAGATAACATAAAAATAAGGTGCAGGAGACCTACACCTTATTATATAATTAACTACAAGGTTACTTAACCACGATCTCCTGAATAGGCTGCTGTGGTTTCAGGATATCGTTAACCTTCCAAGTCTGCCCTTTAGCCAAACGGAAAGGAACGGTAGCCTTCGTGTCATTTACATTAGCTGCAAAACGAACGCTGTAGTTACCCGCAGCAGCTTCCCACTGGCTTGCTGACTCATTGAAGGATGCGAGCGCATAGGTATCCACGTCGATGGTCAGTGTCTCGCTCTCACCTGGAGCCAACTCACGGGTCTTAGCAAAGCCCTTCAGCTCTGATTCTGGTTTTACCAACCCACCGTTAGGAGCAGAAACATAGAGCTGGACAACTTCCTTACCAGCCACGTTGCCAGTGTTTTTCACTGTCACAGTAGCACGGAAACCATCCTTGGTGGCCTGTACCTTTGGAGCACTATAAGCGAAAGAGGTATAGCTCAAACCATAGCCGAATGGATAAGACACTTCCTTAGCTGCAGTCTGGAAGTAGCGATAACCAATCCAGATGCCTTCTTCGTAATTGGTATAGCTCACGTTCTTAGTCTCACGCTGCTGTCCGCCCATTGCGGCACCCATACCCATCATGCCATCGCTCTCGACATTGTATGGGAAGTTCTTGGAAGAAGGAACGTCCATATAGTTGATAGGGAAGGTAGAAGTAAGCTTACCAGAAGGATTGGCCTTACCACTGAGAATATCAGCCACAGAATAGCCACCCTCCTGACCAGGCTGCCAAGCCAACAAGATAGCATCAGGCATACCCTTCCAAGAAGCAGTTTCAATCACTCCACCAATATTCAATACAACAATCACTTGCTTGCCAGCCTCGTGGAAAGCATCGGTTACGTCTTGCAGCAACTGACGCTCTACGGTAGTGAGGTTGAAGTCGCCCTCTATGTGACGGTCGGCACCTTCGCCTGCGTTACGGCCAATGGTTATGATGGCTACATCGTTTAAGCCAACTTGCTTATTAATGATGGCACGCTCCAACGGCATCTCGCTCAAGGCAGCTTCACCCAGCATCAAACCACCCATCATGCCTCCACGGGCAGCGCGGGCAGCTGTTTGGCGAGCACGCTCATAAGTGGTGTATGTCTCATAGACATTCTTCAGCTCATCGTTTACCTCATAGCCAGCTGCCTGTAAACCTTGCAGCATGTCGATGGTATATGCCTTGTTCACGTTACCAGAGCCAGTACCGCCAGCGATGAAGTTGTAGGAAGTGATGCCGAACAGGGCCACCTTCTTAGATTTTATAGGAAGGGTGTTGTTCTCGTTCTTCAGCAGCACCATACCTTCAGTAGCAGAGCTGCGAGTAACCTGTGCATGAGCCTTCAGGTCGGGCTTGTCAGAATACTTGTAGCCTTTGAAACGCGGTGTCTTGACAATGTATTCCAGGATGCGTTTCACGCAGATATCTACATCGTCCATGCTGAGCTTACCACTGTTCACGGCCTCGATGAGATCGGTCTTCTGCTGATCCATACCGGGCTCCATAAGGTCGTTTCCTGCGCTCACTTGAGCGGCAATATCACGTCGCATGGTCCAGTCGGTCATCACGATACCCTTGAACCCCCATTCGTCTCGCAGCAACGTGGTAAGCAGTTCCTTATCCGACTGAGTGTTGATATCACCATTCAGACGGTTGTAAGAAGACATGACCGTCCATGGCTGTGCGTCTTTCACCACCATCTCGAATCCCTTGAGGTAAATCTCACGTAGGGCGCGCTGATTCACGCGTGCGTCATTTCCCATACGGTTGGTTTCCTGACTGTTGGCTGCATAGTGCTTCGCACTTACGCCAACGCCATTGCTCTGGATACCATTGATGTATGCCGTAGCAATCTTTCCTGTGAGGAAGGGGTCTTCTGAGTAATACTCGAAGTTACGTCCGTTCAGTGGATTTCGATGAATGTTCATACCTGGAGCCAACAGCACATCGATGCCATACTCCAGCACCTCATTGCCCATAGCCTTACCAACCTCAGCCACCAACTGCACATTCCATGTGCTGGCCAAAGAAGTGCCAACAGGGAAACCTGTTGCATAATAAGTCTGATCGGTTCCTGGACGTGTAGGAGAAATGCGCACACCTGCAGGGCCATCGGATACCACTGTACGTGGAATGCCTAAGCGCTCAACGCCGTTTGTTGTACCAGCTGCACCGGGCACCAATACATCAGAAGAAGCGGTCATGGCACCAGCAGTCATACTGCCCCATCCGCCACCAACAATGAGCTCTGCTTTTTCCTCGAGAGTCAGAGCTTTCACGATTTCGTCTACATTGTTAGGCGTCAGTTTCTGCGCACTTACAGAAGCCACGCACAATGCAGCACTTGCAAACAGAATTAATTTTTTTTTCATAATGGTATGTAAATTTAGATGTTTTGCTGCTGCAAAATTAGTAAAAAAAACTGAAAACAGCGCATGCTTCATCTTTCTTTTCAGAATGAATCATGTCCTAAACAGTCTATTTATTGGCCAAATGAACAGATTTGCTTATCTTTGCAGAGAAAAGGGGAGAGCATTACATTATTATATTATGTATTGGGAACTATTTAAAATATTCTTTCGGATAGGAGCTTTCACTATTGGTGGAGGCTATGCGATGGTTCCGCTGATAGAGGATGAAATTGTATCTAAGAGAGCATGGATCAAATCTGAGGATTTCTTGGATTTGCTTGCTATTGCTCAAAGCAGTCCTGGTATCTTGGCGGTGAACATTGCTATCTTTGTGGGATATAGGCTGAAAGGCGTCAAAGGCAGTCTGGTGACTTCATTAGGGGCTGTGCTCCCTTCTTTCCTGATGATACTTGCCATTGCGTTGTTCTTCCAACAATTCAAAGATAATATATATGTAGAAAAGATATTCAAGGGCATACGCCCTGCTGTCGTGGCATTGATTGCTGCTCCTACTTTCAAACTTGGGAAGAGTGCCCAAATCAATCGCTATAACATTTGGATTCCCATTGCATCTGCATTGCTGATATGGCTTCTTGGTTTCTCGCCGATATGGATTATCATAGCTGCGGGATTAGGCGGCTTTGTTTACGGAAAATTCATAATTCATAATTCATAATTCATAATTCAACGATGCTATACCTACAGTTGTTCTATACATTCTTCAAGATTGGGTTGTTCGGCTTCGGAGGTGGATATGCCATGCTTTCCTTGATTCAAGGTGAAGTGGTGACACGTTATGGATGGCTCACTGCCCAAGAATTCACAGACATCGTGGCAATCAGCCAGATGACTCCAGGGCCTATTGGTATCAATTCGGCCACCTATGTAGGCTATTTAGCCACAGGAAGTGTATGGGGCTCTGTCATTGCAACCTCTGCGGTAGTACTGCCATCGTTTATATTGATGCTGACCATCAGCAGATTTTTCTTGAAATACCAACATCACCCCGTTGTAGTTTCCTTATTTGCAGGATTGCGTCCAGCTGTAGTTGGACTATTAGCTGCTGCAGCCTTAGTACTGATGACGGTTGATAACTTCGGCTCTCCTTCAGAGAATACCTACCAATTCGTCATCAGCTGCGTATTGTTCCTATTAGCCTTCATCGCTACTTATCGATTCAAAGCTAACCCTATCCTCCTAATCATCATCTGCGGATTGGTGGGACTGGTTGTGTACTAAGGATTAGAGTTTGACTTTCTTCTTGGTCACTTTAGATTCGTTGTACAATCTATCTAATGCTGTCACCACATAGGTATATGACTGCTTCCCATCCGTATAAGGCAACGGATAATAAGTCTGCTGTGTGATTGCCATGATATGCGATGGGTCTGCGGTATTCACTTTTTCACCTTGCGCAAAGCGATAGATCACATATTGTTTGGCCACATCCATCTCAGTCTTGGCTTTGGGTTCAAACCAAAGCAGCATATAGCCGTCCTCTGTCCAGATAGGTTTTAGCTTCTTGACTTTTCCAGGCGCTTTCTTGTCCATGAAAGGGAATGCAGGTATCAAGGCTGGATAGCGGTGGTAATTGTTCACATAGGCATCACGTACGCCTCCTTGATTCTCAACCATAGCAGCCGCATACCACTGACTGCTACCTCCCACAGCCGAATAAGCGCGTTGAACCAACATCTTGTGAGCCAACTCATTGTTTTCGGGAGTGGTGTATTGCACGGTATTGGGGATTGACTGGCCGATGAAAAGAGGCCTCCCTTCTGCATGCTCAGCCCACCACTTCACAAGCGTATCATAATCGGCTGCAGGATGCCCTTTCTGCCAATAAATCTGAGGAATATTATAATCAATCCATCCATTTCTTGCCCAGAGCAGGACATCGGCATAGAGGTCGTCATAGTTTTGCAGTCCATTCGTAGCACTGCCATCGGGATCGTTTTTCTGGTTGCGGTAAATGCCAAAAGGAGAGACTCCGAATTTCACCCAGGGCTTGATGCTGCGGATGGTGCGATGCAACTGCTCTATCAGAATGTTGACATTGTTTCTTCGCCAGTCTCCTTTATCCGCGTAAGCTCCACCGCTTTGCTGATAATAGGCTTCGTCTGGGAACTCCTGTCCTGCCACAGGATAGGGATAGAAATAGTCATCCATGTGGATGGCATCGATATCATAGCGTGTGACGATGTCTGACACTACACTGCAGATGTAGTCACGGCTCTGTTGCAAAGCAGGGTTGAAATAGAGTTGGTCACCGTATGGCAAGAACCATTCTGGATGCTGGTTGGCAATGTGATTAGGAGCCAAGGCCATATTGGCAGAAGTCTTTACACGATATGGATTGATCCAGGCATGAAACTCCATACCTCTTTTGTGGCACTCGTCTATCATGAACTGCATGGGGTCCCAATAAGGATTGGGCGCCTGACCTTGTACGCCTGTAAGGTAACTGCTCCAAGGCTCGATAGAAGATGCATATAGCGCATCTGCGGCAGGACGCACTTGGAAGATGATGGCGTTGATGCCAGCTTCTTGCAGGTTGTTCAACTGAGCTATCAGGGTTTGCTGCATCTGCTCAGAAGGCATTCCGCGGAATTGTCCATTGACCGCTTGAATCCACGCCCCACGAAATTCACGCTTAGGCTGAAGTGACTGGGCTTGAAGGCTTGTCAGCATCCACATGCCCACCAGAAAAGTCAGAATCTTTCTCATGATATGTCTGTTATTGCCCACAAAGATAAAACAATTCTTCTGAATATGAGTACTATTTGCCGAATATTGCCTACAAATTTTAATCCCCATGCCTATTGTCTTATTTAAAATAAGACAGTAGGCTGAAAAGCAAATTTCTCAGGCAAGAAAAAGCTAAGAACTTTGCAAGGGGAAAGAAATTGCATTATCTTTGCATTTCTAACCGCTAAAGTCTATGACAGAGAATAAGGCTATTATTATAAAAGGTGCGCGTGTCAATAACTTGAAGAACATTGACCTGACCATCCCCCGTAATAAGTTTATTGTTATCACTGGTTTGTCTGGTTCTGGCAAGTCATCATTGGCTTTTGATACTCTTTATGCAGAAGGACAACGCCGTTATGTGGAAAGTCTGAGCAGCTATGCCCGCCAATTCTTGGGCAGGCTGAACAAGCCGGAGTGCGACTTTATCAAGGGCATTCCTCCTGCCATAGCCATTGAGCAGAAAGTGAGTAGCCGTAATCCACGTTCAACAGTGGGTACCTCTACTGAAATCTATGAGTACCTCAGATTGCTCTTCGCTCGAGTAGGACGCACCTTCAGTCCCATAAGCGGCCAAGAGGTGAAGAGACATGATGCCGAAGACATTGTGAAGTGTATGCTGGATCATGCAGATGGCATTCGTTTCACGCTGCTTGCCCCGATTATGACCCATCAAGGACGCAGTCTTTCCGATCAATTGGGCATCTATCTGAAAGAGGGCTTTAATCGCTTGGAAGTCAATGGCCAAACAGTGCGAATCGAGGATTATGAGTTCCGTCCACAGGACATCGTATTCTTGATGGTCGACCGTTTGGTTGTCTCTCACGAGAAAGATGCCATCAGTCGCTTGACAGATTCTGCTGAAACGGCGATGTACGAAGGTGACGGTGCCTGCCTGCTTCGTTTCTATGAGAGCGATGGTACCACCCAGCTCTTCCGCTTCAGTACGAAGTTTGAGGCCGATGGAATCACGTTTGAGGAGCCTACGGAGCACATGTTTTCTTTCAATTCTCCCCTTGGGGCATGTCCTGAATGTGAAGGTTTCGGGAAAATCATCGGCATTGATGAGCATTTGGTGATTCCTAACCGTTCCCTCTCTGTGTACGACGGCGCGGTGGTATGCTGGCGTGGTGAGAAGATGGGCTTATGGAGAGAAATGGTCATTAAAGGGGCGGAGAAAGCAGGATTCCCCATCTTCACACCTTATTATGAACTTACTGACGAGCAGCGCCGGATGCTTTGGGAAGGCACACCTTATTTTGAAGGTATCAACGCTTTTTTCCAGATGGTGAAAGAGAACCAATACAAGATACAGTACCGTGTGATGATGGCACGCTATAGAGGTAAGACGACCTGCCCGAAATGTCACGGCACTCGTCTGAAGCCTGAAGCAACTTACGTGCGTGTAGGCGGTAAGAATATCTGCCAATTGGTGGACATGCCTATTACTGAATTGAAAGTGTTTTTCGAGCAACTGCAGCTCAATGCACATGAGCAGGAAGTCGCCAAGCGTATCCTCATAGAAATCAATAGCCGTTTGCAATTTATGCTCGATGTAGGTCTGGGGTATCTGACGCTTAATCGGTTGAGCAACAGCCTATCTGGTGGTGAGAGCCAGCGCATCAACCTGGTTACGTCTTTGGGCAGCAGTTTGGTGGGGAGTCTGTATATCCTCGATGAGCCCAGCATCGGTTTACATAGTCGTGATACGGATAAACTTATCAAGGTGCTCCGTGAATTGCAACAGTTGGGGAACACAGTTGTTGTAGTGGAGCATGATGAGGAGATAATCCGAGCAGCCGACTATATCATCGACATCGGTCCCAATGCCGGTCGCTTGGGAGGACAAATTGTCTATCAGGGAGATATGAAAGATTTGGAACCAGGTAGTGAGAGCTATACCGTGCGTTACCTACTTGGTGAAGAAAAGATTCCTTTGCCAGAAAGTCGCCGACCTTGGAACAACTATATAGAAATAAAAGGTGCCCGTGAGAATAATCTGAAAGGAATTAACGTACGTTTCCCTTTGAATGTGATGACGGTGGTAACGGGCGTTAGTGGCTCCGGAAAGAGTACTTTGGTTCGTGATATCCTTTTCAGGGCTATGAAACGTGAATTGGATGAGACTACCGAGCGTCCTGGTGAATTCATTTCTATCGGAGGGGATATCCAAAGCCTTAAAAATGTTGAGTTCGTTGACCAGAATCCGATAGGTAAATCTACGCGAAGCAATCCTGTAACCTATCTGAAGGCTTATGAGGAGATTCGAAAGCTTTGGGCAGACCAACCGCTTTCTAAGCAGATGGGGTATTCACCTTCTTATTTCAGCTTCAATACCGAGAACGGGGGGCGCTGCGAAGAGTGTAAAGGCGAAGGTACCACTATCGTAGAAATGCAGTTCATGGCCGATTTGGTCTTGGAATGTGAATCTTGCCATGGGAAGCGCTTTAAGTCCGATACCTTGGAAGTGAGGTTCCACGATGCGAGCATCTATGATGTGCTGGAAATGACTGTTAACCAAGCCATGGAATTCTTTGAGAAATATGGGCAGAAGAAAATAGTCAGTGCCTTAAAACCTTTACAAGATGTGGGATTAGGATACGTGAAGCTTGGTCAGTCGTCATCCACGCTTTCGGGCGGTGAGAACCAACGCGTGAAGTTGGCTTACTACTTAAGTATGGAGAAAAAGGATCCCACTCTGTTCATCTTTGATGAGCCTACTACGGGATTGCATTTTCACGATATCAAGAAACTGTTGCAATGTTTCGATGCTCTGGTCAAACGTGGGCATTCTATTCTTATCATTGAGCACAATATGGAGATGATCAAATGTGCTGATTGGGTGATAGATATGGGGCCTGAAGGTGGGGAGAAAGGCGGGAACATTGTGGTGATAGGCACTCCGGAAGATGTGGCTAAGTGCCCTGAGAGTTATACAGGCCAGTTCTTGAAAAAGATTCTGTGACTGACAAAGAGCGAATAACGCATTCGTTTCGCCTTTAGTCCCGTTTTTCGACGATTGGTCGGCGATTATTTGCCTTTTTCGGGAAGAATCCCTATATTTGTACATACAAATAGTTACGTAATTATGACAAAAAAGAACATTAATCGTCGAGATTTCATAAAGACCTTGGGAGCTGGAGCTGTGGTTGCCGGAGCGGCGAGCTTGGCAGGATGCCGCACGAAATTGCCCAATGAACTTGATCCTGCAGGTCATCATACCGATGAAGTTCCTACAGACAAGATGACTTATCGTCAGTTCGAGAGCCTCGACAATGATCGCGTATCCATCCTTGGTTATGGATGCATGCGTTGGCCCACTTTGTCACAGCCAGAAGCCGATGGTAATGTCATCGATCAAGAACAGGTCAATCGACTCGTCGATTATGCCATGGCACATGGCATTACATATTACGACACTGCTCCCGTGTATGTTCAAGGATGGTCAGAGCAGGCCACGGCCAAGGCTCTGAAGAAGTATCCGCGTGAGTCATATTATTTAGCTACCAAGCTTTCAAGCCACCGCTTTTCGGGGCAAGGGCTTCCCAAAGAGGAAATGTACCGTCGCTCGATGGATTTCTACAACAATTCGTTCATCAACCTGCAAACCGATTACATAGACTATTATCTGCTGCATGGTTGCGGTTTTGGCGGCGGTATGCCTAGCATTGCTGAGCGTTTCTTCGACACGGGCATTCTTGATTTCCTAGTCAAGGAGCGTGAGGCTGGGCGCATCCGTCATTTGGGCTTTTCGTTCCATGGCGATGTAAAAGTATTTGATTACCTGTTGGAGTTGCATGATGAAGGCAAGTACCACTGGGATTTTGTACAGATTCAGATGAATTATCTGGATTGGCGGCATGCCGTAGGTGCATCGGTGCCATGTGAGTACCTATATCACGAACTAGAACGCCGTCAGATTCCAGTGGTTATCATGGAACCATTGCTGGGTGGCCGTCTTTCAAATCTGCCACAGCATGTTGTCGCACGTCTCAAGCAACGTATTCCAGAAAATAGTGCTGCTTCATGGGCATTCCGCTTTGCGGGTTCCTATCCTTATGTTCTAGCTTGCCTCAGTGGTATGACCTATATGGAGCATTTGCAAGATAATATCCGTAGTTTCTCTCCACTGGTTAGCCTCACTGATGAAGAGAAAGATTTCCTGTTTGAGACCGCGGATATTATGCAGCAATATCCTACTATCCCGTGCAATCAATGCCAGTATTGCATGCCTTGCCCTTATGGCCTAGATATTCCCGCCGTCTTTACACACTTCAATAAGTGCGTAAACGAAGGTAATGTGCCAGAGAGCCAGCAAGACCCCAACTACCGTAATGCTCGTCGTGCATTTTTGGTAGGATACGACCGTAGTGTGCCGCGTATTCGCCAAGCCAGCCACTGCACTAGTTGTAATCAATGTTCGCCTCACTGTCCTCAGATGATCAACATTCCGGAGCAGATGCAGCGTATAGACGAATTTGTGGAAGCATTGAAGCAGAATACTCTGTAATGATTTAGTATTTTATTTTTGAGTGCTATACCACCTCACAAACCATCCTAAAGAGAAAAGGAACACAACTACAGCTATAATATAAGATACGGTAGTGCTAAGTCCGAAAGCAATCGGAGAAACTGCCAAGAAAGTACCACACACCGTAGTCATGAACAATGCGGGAATCAGCGTAATGATATATGGTTTCTTCTGTCGTACCAGATAAACTGTCAGTGTCCAAAGGGTAAAGACGGCCAGCGTCTGATTGGCCCAACCAAAGTAGTTCCATATCACATTGAAGCCATCTTCATTGGCAATGTTAAACCAAAGCAACAGAGAAGTGACAACAAACAATGGGATGCAAATCATCAAGCGCTTAGCGATAGGTTTCTGATCGAAATGTAAAAACTCTGATACAATCAGACGTGCACTGCGCAGAGCCGTATCACCACTGGTAATAGGGGCTGCCACCACGCCCAACAATGCTAAGACACCACCAAAAGTGCCTAACCAACTATTAGAAACTGCGGTCACCACTTGTGGGGCACTTGCCTTCAAGGTGGAACCCACCTCTTCTGCACCACCATCATAGAAGAAATAGGCACTGACAGAAGCCCACACCAAGGCCACCATACCTTCGGTAATCATCGCTCCGTAGAATATCGGACGACCCTGCTTCTCATGCTTCATGCAGCGTGCCATAAGCGGACTCTGAGTGGCATGGAAACCACTGATAGCACCGCAGGCAATGGTGATGAAAAGACAAGGAAATATTGGACCAGCTGCCGGATTGCGGTTCTCAAGTCCATCCCACAACTCTGGCAAATTAGGCATTTTCACAAACAAGCAAGCCAGTAAGGCTACCGCCATGAAAATCAGCGAGAAGGCAAAGAGTGGATAGATACGCCCGATGATCTTGTCAATTGGCATCATTGTGGCAATGATATAATAGATGAATATCACCGCTACCCAAAGCATGACATTCCAATGGGTGAGATCGCCCAAGATGATAGAAGGACTATACACAAAGACTGCACCCACCATCACCAGCAGCAGGACCGTAAATACCAGCATCACCTTCTTAGTATTATCTCCAAGATAGTAACCCACCAGTTCTGGCAGACCCACACCTCCGTGTCGCACACTGAGCATACCACTTAGGTAATCGTGCACTGCACCAGCAAAAATACAACCGAAAACAATCCAAAGATAGGCTGCAGGGCCAAATTTTGCACCCATGATGGCACCGAAAATAGGCCCCGTTCCTGCAATGTTCAGGAATTGTATCATGAATATCTTCCAACCAGGAAGTACCATAAAATCTACGCCATCGGCCTTGGCAATGGCTGGCGTCGGTCTGGAGTCTGGTTTGAATACACTCTCAACGAAACGACCGTAGAGAAAGTAACCCAGCAGCAAGGCGATAAGTGATAATGTAAATGAAATCATGTTTTCTTGACGATTTTATCATTAAATCGGATGCAAAGGTAATAGTTTTTAAGTAGATAATGAATAATGCCAACTATTTTTTGTCTTAATTTCCTATTTTTGCTATCTTCGCAGCCGAAATGATTACTGCACTGTTCATACTGCTATTTCTGTCACTTGGCATTCCAAGTGCAGCCCAGTCGTTAGACGCACTCACCAAACGTGAAGTGAGGGCAGCTTGGCTTACGACCGTCTATGGATTGGATTGGCCGAAAGTGAGGGCAAATACTGCTGATAACCGCAGAATGCAGCAGGAGGCGTTGACGGGAATGCTTGATAAGCTGAAAGCGGCTCATTTCAATACGGTTTTATTCCAAGTCCGTACGCGTGGAGAGGTTTTCTATTCTTCTGCCTTGGAGCCGATGAGTTCCCTGCTTACAGGACGAGTAAATGGCAATCCCGGTTATGATCCCTTGCAGTTTGTAGTGGAGGAATGCCATAAACGTGGGATGGAGTGCCATGCGTGGATGGTTACGATTCCCTTGGGAGCCAGACGTCACATGAACAGCCTCGGAAGGCAAGCCGTGACGAGTAAACAGCCAGGACTGACCTTATTATATAAAGGTGAATACTATCTGGATCCAGGTAATCCTAAGACGAAGGAGTACTTGATGAGCCTTGTCAATGAAGTCATTCAGAAATACGATGTAGACGGGGTGCATTTCGACTATCTCCGCTATCCAGAATACTTACGCCAGTTCCCTGACCAACGCCAATTCAGGCGTGAAGCCAAAGGACGGAACTACGAGCAGTGGCATCGTGACAATATCACGGAAATAGTGCGTTATCTCTATCAAGGAATCAAGGCCCAGAAACCTTGGATAAAGGTCAGCACCAGTCCTGTAGGGAAGTCGCATGATTTGACACGCTATTCATCCAATGGCTGGAATGCGCTGGAAACAGTCAGTCAAGATGTACAGGGATGGCTTGGTGAAGGCATCCAAGACCAGATATATCCGATGATGTATTTCAAAGGAAACAATTTCTATCCCTTCGCCTTGGATTGGCAGGAACAAAGCAATGGCAGACAAGTGATTCCTGGTCTTGGCATTTATTTTCTGGATTCCAAAGAAGGAGATTGGCCTTTGGATGAGATAGAACGCCAGATAAACTTCACCCGTGGACAATCACTGAGCGGACAGGCACATTACCGCATTCAATACCTGATGGATAATACCAAAGGCCTATATGACAAGCTTATCTCCCGCTATTACACCACACCTGCCTTAGTGCCTCCTATGCCATGGCTGGATGCCGAAGCACCAAGTGCCCCCAAGCAGCTACGCAAAGAAACGGATGCCGATGGTTATATTCGTTTGACCTGGCAAGAAGCCACTGATAATGACACGAAGAATGCCCCTATGTATGTGATCTATGCCTCAGACACTTATCCTGTTGACACGGAAGATGCCAGCAATATTCTGGCACAACGCATCACTGGAACCACTTATACTTATGCACCTTTGACACCTTGGAGCCTAAAGCTCTACTATGCCGTGACTGCCATTGATCGGTATGGCAACGAGAGTGAAGCTGTGCAGCTAAACCGCTGAGATATAGGCCACTGAGAGAGTCTGTGCAGTAATCGGGGTAAGGGGGAGGATACCATTTTCCAAGCGCATTCCGTACCATCTACATGGATATTGTGTCAGATGAGGGAGAAATTGGCTTTCAAAAGCCTCTCGATGCGGATAGTTTTCCACATGAAAAGTGGCTTTTACTCCAGGATGTATGAATCGCTCCCTAAGCAGATGGCTGACTACCCCCATATTCATGCGCCAATTCATCTCCACGCAGGGATGGGTGCTGTATGCCCCATTTGGCTCCGCACAAATCATCATGTCTATCCCCATATATCCTTGAAAATCAAAGGATGCTAATGCCTGCAAGAAGATTTCACGCACCCTTCGGAGTTGTTGAATAGGAACATAAGCAGAGAGCAGGTGTTCTATCTCTTCATCAGTAAGGAGCATGTTCCCTAAATATGCGCCTTGTTCATTGGTTTGAAAGAGAGAGTATCCCACAAACGACCATTGTCTCTCTTCATCGCAATGAAATTCCATGGCGAAATCATGCACTCGCTGCTTGATGGATTGTGCAGTGACTACGCCTTGCTCTTTCAAGACACGCTGGCACCAGTTTCGATGCCTATCCGAAAAGCCATCTCTGCACCAAGAGAGTCCTTTGCCACTACTTGACCATGGAGATTTGAATACCACGCCTGTTTCTATGGCTTTAGCATAACGTTCACAATCCTCCAATGTATAGAGATTTGCACCACTTCCACAGCAATAAGGCTCGTCTCTGAAGTGAGAAAGCATATCTGCCACCATCGTTCGGGAAGACTGTTTTCGCCATTCATCCAGTTGAGCATCGGATGGTAGAACGTCGGAGGAGATACCCATGCGGAGGAGCTGATTTCTGACGGCTTTGTTCCATCCCCATGGTTGCACTTTTTTTATTTCCCAGTTGGGAAGATTTTTTTTCCTAACTGGGAAAAAAGTTTTTCCCAACTGGGTAGTTGTTTTTGTGATAAAATCCGCACTCTCTTCATCGGGCACCAAAATGGCGCTTTCCTCGGGTGCATACCAAAGCGGAAGCACGGCAAGGTCATGCGCCATCTGCCGTATTTTCTCACTGGCCGTATAGTTGGCTCCATGAGTGGCTAATGCAAGGTCTGTTTCCGGATTGAAGAGGTATAAATCCATGTCTTAGTGGGCACCAAATGCTTTTTTGTAATAAATTAACGCAAATATAATGACTATTTTTGTCACCTCCGCATTGCAAAAAGCATTTTTATCACTATCTTTGCCAAAATAAACTATCATACCGTTATTATGGAGTCATTTTATCGTACACATGCCTATCTCGTGGAGCATCTGAATGCCCCTGTACGCAGGGATTTGATGGACCAAATAGATTGGAACCACCGCATGATTGGCATCAAGGGAACCAGGGGCGTAGGTAAGACGACTTTCTTATTGCAGTATGCCAAGGAGAAATATGGCACCGACCGTTCCTGCCTCTACATCAACATGAACAACTTCTACTTCAGTGACCATACACTGATGGAGTTTGTCACGGATTTCAGCAATCATGGCGGTAGGACACTCCTCATCGACCAGATATTCAAGCATAATAACTGGGCCTATGAGCTGCGCCAATGCTATGAGCATTTCCCACGGATGAAGTTCGTGTTTGCCGTGTCATCGGTGATGCGCCTCACCAGCAAGGAGGAGGATCCCGATCTGTATGACATAGTGAAGATGTACAATCTCAGGGGATTCTCATTCCGTGAGTTCCTGAACTTGCGTGCCAATCTGAATCTGCCTTCCTATACTTTGGAAGACATCCTCGCCAATCATGAGCAGATAGCCCGTCAGGTATTGCCGAGGGTGAATCCTTCTAGGTATCTGCAGGAATACATCCACCATGGCTTCTATCCGTTCTTCCTGGAAAAGCGCAATTTCTCGGAGAATCTGCTGAAGACCATGAACATGATGATAGAGGTAGATATATTAATTATCAAACAAATTGAACTAAAATACCTCTCGAAGATAAAAAAATTGCTATATTTGCTCGCAGTTGACGGCCCCAATGCTCCTAACGTGAGCAGATTGGCCGAAAATATAGACACTTCCAGAGCGACAGTGATGAACTACATCAAGTACCTACAGGATGCGCGATTAGTGAATTTAGTCTATAAGGATCATGAGACATTTCCAAAAAAGCCCGCCCGTATCTTGATGCATAATACAAGCTTGATGTATGCCATCTATCCGTTGAAGTTCGACGACCGGGATGTGATGGAAACTTTCTTTGTGAACAACCTATGGAAAGATCATACTGTGAGTAAAGGCAACAGCCTTGTCACCTTCATGGTGGATGAGGGGCTGAAGTTCAAACTCTGTATGGACAGCACGGGTAGAAGGAAAGTGCCAGATGTGTACTACATCATGCGCAACATGGAGATTGGGCATGACCACATGATTCCGCTGTGGCTCTTTGGATTTTTGTATTGATAACTATTTTAGATGATACATTAATATTAATAAAAACTCTAATTATGACTAAAGAGAAAAAATTCATTACTTGTGACGGTAACGAAGCAGCTGCGCACATCGCGTATATGTTTACCGAAGTAGCTGCCATTTACCCTATCACTCCATCTTCTACGATGGCAGAACATGTGGACGAATGGGCTGCTGCCGGCCGTAAGAACATTTTCGGCGAGACAGTATCTGTGCAAGAGATGCAGTCAGAGGGTGGTGCTGCTGGTGCAGTACACGGCTCACTGCAGGCTGGTGCCCTGACCACTACTTTCACCGCATCACAGGGTCTCCTGCTGATGATTCCAAACATGTATAAGATTGCTGCAGAGAACCTGCCTTGCGTATTCCACGTATCTGCTCGTACACTGGCTTCTCACGCTCTGTGTATCTTCGGTGATCATCAGGATGTGATGGCTTGCCGTCAGACTGGTTTCGCCATGTTGGCCGAAGGTTCTGTACAGGAAGTGATGGATCTGGCTGGTGTAGCTCACTTGGCTGCCCTGACCGCCCGTCTGCCATTCCTGAACTTCTTCGACGGTTTCCGCACTTCTCATGAGATTCAGAAGATTGAGAAGATCGACCAGGAAGATCTGGCAGGCCTGATCGACATGGAGGCTCTTAAGGAGTTCCGTGAGAAGGCACTGAATCCTATGAAGCCTGTGATGCGTGGTATGGCTGAGAATCCTGACCACTTCTTCCAGCACCGTGAGGCTTGCAACAATACTTATACCAATGTTCCTGCCATCGTGCAGCACTACATGGATGAGATTGGCAAGATCACTGGTCGCCAGTATCATCTGTTCGACTACTACGGTGATCCAGAGGCAGAGCGCGTTGTTGTGGCTATGGGTTCTGTGACCGAGTGTCTGCGTGAGATGGTCGACTATCTGCGTGCTAAGGGTGAGAAGGTTGGTATGGTGGCTGTTCACCTGTTCAACCCATGGTCTGCTAAGGATCTGCTCGCTGCTATTCCTGCTACTGCTAAGCGCATTGCCGTACTCGACCGTACTAAGGAGCCAGGCGCTGCTGGTGATCCTCTCTATATGAACGTAAAGGATGCCTTCTATGGTGCCAAGGATGCTCCATGCATCGTAGCTGGTCGCTATGGTCTGGGTTCAAAGGATACCACTCCAGCACAGATGCTGGCAGTTTACAAGAACCTGGCATTGCCACAGCCAAAGGATCACTTCACTGTAGGTATCGTAGACGACGTGACCTTCACTTCACTGCCACAGGAGCCAGAGTTGGTACTCGAAGATGGTGGTATGTTCGAGGCTAAGTTCTACGGTCTGGGTGCCGATGGTACTGTAGGTGCCAACAAGAACTCTGTGAAGATCATCGGTGACAACACCAACAAGCATTGCCAGGCATACTTCGCATACGACTCTAAGAAGTCTGGTGGTTTCACCTGCTCACACCTCCGCTTCGGTGACACTCCTATCCGCTCTACTTACTATGTGAATACGCCTAACTTCGTGGCTTGCCATGTTCAGGCTTACCTGCACATGTACGATGTCACCCGTGGCCTGCGTAAGAATGGTTCATTCTTGCTGAATACCGTTTGGGATGGTGAGGAGTTGGCACAGAACTTGCCTAGCAAGGTGAAGCGCTACTTCGCACAAAACAACATCACCGTTTATTATATCAACGCTACCAAGATTGCTCAGGAAATTGGTTTGGGCAATCGTACCAATACCATCCTGCAGAGCGCATTCTTCCGTATCACAGGCGTGATTCCAGTAGATCTGGCTATCGAGCAGATGAAGAAGTTCATCGTGAAGTCATACGGCAAGAAGGGTGAGGATGTGGTGAACAAGAACTACGCAGCCGTTGACCGTGGTGGTGAGTACAAGACTCTGACCGTGGATCCTGCATGGGCCAACCTACCAGATGATGAGAAGGCTGCCAACAATGATCCTGCATTCATCAACGAGGTAGTTCGTCCTATCAATGCACAGGACGGTGACCTGCTTCCAGTTTCAGCATTCAAGGGTATCGAGGATGGTACTTGGTATTCTGGTACTGCTAAGTATGAGAAGCGTGGTGTGGCCAACTTCGTTCCTGTTTGGAATTCAGACAACTGTATCCAGTGTAACAAGTGTGCATTCGTTTGTCCTCATGCAGCCATCCGTCCATTCGTACTCGATGCTGAGGAGCAGGAGGCTGTAGACTTCCCAATGCTGAAGGCAGTAGGCAAGGGCTTCGAGGGCATGACATTCCGTATTCAGGTAGACGTTCTCGACTGCTTGGCTTGCGGTAATTGTGCTGATGTATGTCCGGGCAAGAAGGGCGAGAAGGCTCTGACAATGGTTCCGTTCGATCCAGAAGCAGAAGACATGAAGAAGCAGGCAGCCAACTGGGAATACTGCGTGAACGAAGTGAAGAGCAAGCAGCACTTGGTAGACATCAAGGCCAATCCAAAGAACTCACAGTTTGCACAGCCTCTCTTCGAGTTCTCAGGCGCTTGCTCTGGTTGCGGTGAGACCCCATACGTGAAGCTCATCAGCCAGCTGTTCGGTGACCGTGAGATGGTAGCCAACGCTACAGGTTGTTCTTCTATCTATTCAGGTTCTGTACCTTCTACGCCTTATACTACCAATGCCGACGGTCGTGGTCCAGCTTGGGCAAACTCTTTGTTCGAGGACTTCTGCGAGTTCGGTCTGGGTATGACACTGGCCAATGAGAAGATGCATGCTCGTCTGACTGAGACCATGCAGAAGGCCATTGCCGATGAGAAGGTTCCTGCTGAGGCTAAGGAGCTCTTCGCTCAGTGGATTGAGAATCAGAATGATGCAGAGAAGACTAAGGTGCTTTACAACCAGATTGCTCCGATGGTAGAGGCTAATAAGGATAAGTGCCAGTATTGCGCTGTGATCAATGAGTTCAAGAACTACCTCATCAAGCGCAGCCAGTGGATCATCGGTGGTGATGGTGCTTCATACGATATCGGTTACGGTGGTCTCGACCACGTGATTGCTTCTGGTAAGGACGTGAACATCTTGGTAATCGATACTGAGGTTTACTCTAACACTGGTGGCCAGTCATCTAAGGCTACTCCTATCGGTGCTATTGCTAAGTTTGCAGCTGCTGGTAAGCGCGTACGCAAGAAAGACTTGGGTCTGATGGCTACTACTTATGGCTATGTTTATGTAGCTCAGATTGCTATGGGTGCAGACAATGCTCAGACGCTGAAGGCACTGCGTGAGGCAGAGGCATATCCAGGCCCATCACTCGTGATTGCTTATGCTCCATGTATAAATCATGGCTTGAAGGCAGGCATGGGTAAGAGCCAAGCAGAAGAGGCCAAGGCTGTAGCTTGCGGTTACTGGCATCTGTGGCGTTACAACCCAGCATTGGAAGCTGAGGGTAAGAATCCATTCTCATTGGATAGCAAGGAACCAAACTGGGGAGGTTTCAAGGACTTCCTGAAGGGTGAGGTTCGCTATGCATCAGTGATGAAGCAGTATCCAGCAGAGGCAGAGCAACTGTTCCAGGCTGCTGAGGACAATGCTAAGTGGCGTTACAACAGCTACCTCCGTTTGGCAAAGTACCCTTGGGGCGCTGCTGAATAAGTGATACACCTTATTTATAGTAAAGGCGGAGACCATTTGTGGTTTCCGCCTTTTTTGCTTCATCCTTAAAGTCGTAAAGAATACTTTTTATTGGCTTACATTCCCTATGCGACCGTCCCTATTTAACTGCATAATGGACATAGTTTTAAAGTTCCCATTTTTTTAATACATATTAACATACTGATGTGTACTAATGAAAACCTAAATATGTAATTTTGTAACCAATTAGTTTTAATAGACTGATGATGACGACAGAAGACGGAAAATCTTTTAAGGGAAGCGTGTGGCTTAGTGTGTGTATATTCTTGGGAATATGCATATTGCAGTATTTTTTCTTGCAGCAAATGCAGGAGTTTACTTATTTCTATCGCGAACAGCAGCAGATTTTCCTTTTCGACTCAGAACATATCCAAGGGCTGCTTAAGCCTATCGGAGGTTTCGCAACATTAGCTGGACAATGGTTGGTGCAATTCTTTGTTTTGCCACATGTGGGGGCTATGGTCTCTGCAGGTCTTACACTCTTGGCAGCCCTCTTCACTTGGCTAACGATGCGAAAACTGAATAATCATAGTTTTTTGCTTTCTTCCTTGGCTTTTCTGCCTGCATTGCTCTATTCGCTCTGCCTGCGTGATTCTTTTGTGCATTATGATGGGCTGGTGGCTTTGGTCCTAGGAGCGCTGATTTTGTGGTTATACACTATACTTCCCAAAGACCGTTGGATGCTGAGGACTGCAGGTGGGGTACTCCTGACATTGGTGCTATTCTATTTGGCAGGATCGGTGGCTGTGTTGGTGGCACTTACAATGCTAGTGATTGACATTCTGCGAAAAGCTGATAAGAGCTATTTAACTCTATTCCCACTGGTGCTGGTCTTATTGGTTGGTATCGTGGCAGTTTACTTTGGCTGGATAGTGGATTATCCATATGCTTTCTGGACGAAAGGCTATTGTGAATACTACTTTGAGCCAACCGCCCTTCATACGTTATCATGGCTTTGTCTGCCTTTGGTCATGGCACTGGCTTGGGTTTCAGGGAAATGGCACTATACTAAAAAACGTATACTGGCTATGGCTCTGGATGCAGGTATGGCTGTCGCTGTATGTGTCGCCTTCGTTCGTATCGGTGATGCCGATAATAACAAAGCGTATTATGCACTTCTGAAGCAGATTCACTATGCCGATACTGAAGAATGGGATAAATTGACGGGTGTATCAGACATCTCTCCGACGAATGATATACAGATGAATTACTTCAATCTGGGACTTTCGCATCAAGGACGTTTGCTGACCGACCTCTTTGCCTATTCTCAGCAGGGCGTGAACTCCTTGATGGCCAGCTATGTGCAATATACAGACATGGGCGTGTTGATGAGCCGCTTATACTACCGTTTGGGTGTGATCGGCGCTGCGCAATACCAAGCATTTAGTGCCACGGTAGGCATCACCTATGGCAACCCTTCGATGACGAAGCTCCTGATAAAGACTTATCTGATAAACGGCACTTATCGCATTGCGGAAAAACAGATTAATATGCTGGAGAAGAGTTGGTACTATGCCGACTGGGCCAGCGAACATCGCAAATTTCTCTATAACGATGCGGCAGTAGAGGCTGATCCGGAGTTGGGGAAGATGCGTAAGAGCCTGCCAGATAATGATGGATATGCCATGCTATATGGTATTATGAACGACTTGGAGACGGTCTTGGATGCCAATCCAGATAATAAGGAAGCCGCAGAATATGCTATTGCCTTGCTGCTTTTGTCTAAAGACTTTGACTATATCAAGGCATTCGTGGAGCGTTATGGCGGAAAGGGCTGCCTGACTCAACTACCTGAACGTCTGCAAGAAGCCATTGTGACATATTCTGAACATAACCCCGACTACTGCCGTGCGCATGGGGTGAGCGAGGATACCATCGAACGATTCTCGAGATTCCGCCAAGAGGTGCTGAATCTGAGAAGAAGCGGTGCTACTAATATGACTCGTTTGGCAGCCGAATATGGAAAGACGTTCTGGTACTATATGGTGAAGGGGTGAGGATTTGGTTTAGAGTTTAGGGCTGAGAAGCCACATATATAATTAACATTTAATATTTAGGATGAGACATTTGTTTGCGATACTTTCAATCGCTTTTTTCTGCGTGGCATGTGGGAAAGGGGATATTTCCGTGGGTGGTGCTCTCAATGAGGAGGTGACTATCACACCCGACTATAAAGATGTGACCATCCCCCCCAATATCGCCCCACTGAACTTCCAGACTTCTCTGGAGGGAGCTACTTGTCTGCTGATTGATGATGAGCAGGGTGTGGGATTCCAAGTGCATGCAGAAGATGGCCTTTTCACCATTCCTATGGGGAAGTGGAAGAAGTTGCTGGAAAACAATAAGGGAAAGAACCTGATACTCACAGTTTGTGAAGAGCAAGGGGGTGTCTGGAAATCCTACAACCCGTTTAAGATCTATGTCACTGAGGAGGAGGCAGATTCATACGTGGCCTACCGTATGTTGGTGTCTTGCTATGGACAGTGGAATCGCATGGGTATTTACCAGCGCAATATCTCCAACTATGACCAGACACCGATTTATGAGAACAATCTGACGGACTATAACTGTATCAACTGTCATAGTTTCCCGAACCAAGATCCTACGCAGCTGTTCTTCCACATGCGTACCAAAGCAGCGGGAACGGTGCTGATGCGTGGCGGCAACGTGCAGAAACTGAATACGGGTACCCCTGAGACGATGTCGGCACTGGTGTATCCTTACTGGCATCCTTCGGGTAATTTCATTGCCGCCTCTGTGAATAAAACTTTCCAAAGTTTCTTCTATCATCACGAGAATACACTGGAGGTCTATGATACTGATTCTGACGTTGTGGTGTACGATATTGAGAATCAGGAGATATTCTCCTGTCCTGCTTTGAAAGCTGATAGTGTGTTTGAGAGTTTTCCGACATTCTCTCCCGATGGTCGTAGCTTGTATTTCCTCTCTGCTCGTGCCAAGGAAATGCCCGCGGAGTATAAAGACCTTAGATACAGCCTCTGCCGTGTGGATTTTGATCCTGAGACGCGCACAATTGGGCAGCAGGTAGATACAATCTTCAATGCAGAAAAGGAGCAGATGAGTATTTCGTTCCCACGCATTTCTCCCGATGGGCAGTACTTGGTGTTCGGTAAGCAGCAGTTCGGCAACTTCTCTGCTTGGCATAAGGATTGCGACCTTTATTGTCTACGTATAGCAGATGGAGAAATCTACCCACTTACGGAAGCCAATAGCGAGGAGTCTGAAAGCTACCATAGCTGGAGCAGCAACAGCCGCTGGATGGTGTTTAGCAGCCGTAGGATGGATGGTTTGTTCACGCGCCTCTATTTCACCTACATTGATGCCGATGGAGTAGCACATAAGCCCTTCTTGCTTCCTCAGAAGAATCCTGTGCGGTTCTATGATGACTTGATGTTGGCCTATAACATCCCAGAATTCATCAAGGGAAAGGTGGAAGTGAATCCTCACGTGATAGCTACGGTGATGCGTGATACCGAGGGCGTAAACCTCACTTACCGCAAATAGGCGTTATCCTTTGCGCTTTTCCGAGAGACAGGTGTCGCAGATGCCGCAGTTGTGCGGATTGTCCTCGCCAAAGTAGTGCAGTAGCATGCGACTGCGGCAAGTCACGTCGTTCTCGGCATAGTGCAGTATGGCTTCCAACTGCTTCTCTAGTTTTTCCTTCCGTTTCTCATAGATTTCTTCTGAGAAATGGAGGTATTTCTGCTCCATACGCTCGCGCGTATATATTATAAAAGGTGTTTTCTTGGCAGGTATATAGCTGACGATATGCAACTTGGACAGGCGGATGAGGCGCATATAAATCTCCTGCCTATCCATGTGCAGACGAATGGAAAGCAAGTCCTCATTGATATAGGCATAGTCGGAGAAAACCCCTGTATATGAGCGTAAAATCATTTGAATCAGGCGGTCTGTCTCCTTGTCGGTGTCATGGAGGCGATATAACTCTTCTTTAGAGAGAGTAAACATCAAGCGGGAGGCGTTGTCCTGTTCATCAGTGTATTCCAGATAACCTGCCTGTGTGAGTAGCTTCAGCGCATTGTGTACTGGCACAGGGAAGTGCTTGAATTTGTGACAGAAATCATCGATGTCGAATGCCTTGATGCATCCCAACCCATCGCCCATTGCCATCTGGTAGTAATACTGCAGATGCTCGTAAACCTGACGGATGTGGTCCTTGGTAGGAAATGTATCGGGTACACGACGACGCAGCGTGATTCGGTCTTGCGGATGATAGAGCAGCACGGCATAGGCTTTCTGGCCGTCACGTCCAGCGCGTCCAGCTTCTTGGAAGTAGGCCTCGATGGAGTCGGGGAGATCCATGTGTATCACCAACCTGACATCAGGTTTGTCTATGCCCATACCGAAGGCATTGGTTGCTACCATCACGCGGCTTTCTCCCTTTCGCCAGAGCTGTTGTCGCTGGTCTTTCACTACATCATTTAGTCCGGCATGGTAGAATTCTGCTGTGATACCCACCGTTTGGAGCAGTTCGGCAATCTCCTTGGTGCGCTTACGATTGCGCACATAGACAATGGCACTCCCACTGGTATGCTGCATGATGTGCAGCAGTTCCCTTATCTTGTCGGCTGGCTTTCGCACCATATACGCCAAGTTCTTGCGCTCGAAGCTCATGCTGAACACCCGTTCCTCCTTGAAGAGCAGCTGCCGCTGAATGTCCTTTACTACCTCTGGGGTAGCAGTTGCCGTGAGGGCAAGTACGGGTACATTGGGGAGTAGGCTCCTAAACTCTGCGATTTTAAGGTAAGCAGGGCGGAAGTCGTAGCCCCATTGCGAGATGCAGTGGCTTTCATCTACTGTGATCATGCTGATATCCATGCGTTGCACCTTGATTTGGAAAAGCTCCGTGCCCAAGCGCTCTGGAGAGATGTAGAGGAACTTATAGTTGCCATACAGGCAGTTGTCCAATGCCGTCAGGATTTCCTGATGTGACATGCCAGAGTAGATGGCCTGCGCCTTGATGCCTCGTTCCTTGAGGTGCTGCACTTGATCCTTCATCAGGGCGATAAGCGGTGTGATAACCAAGCACATGCCTTCCTTGCAAAGGGCAGGAACTTGGAAAGTGATGGATTTTCCGCCGCCTGTAGGCATGAGCCCGAGGGTATCATGCCCCTCAAGGATGCTTTGGATAATCTCTTCCTGCACCCCTCGAAACGCATCATACCCCCAGTATTGCGTGAGTATCTCTTTCGGATTAAACCTCATTTGGCTTGATATCCTCTATCTGTAGTTGCACCTCGCCCTTCTTGTGCGTGTTTTCCTCGATAGTATAGCAAATGTCGAAGCTACGCTTGGTCTTGATGAAACGCACATGTGAACTCTGTCCGAAGGCAATGCCATTCATGACTTTGTTCGATTTATTGTCCACCAGTTCCAGCTTGATGTGCTCCTGTCCGCGCCCTACTACCTTACTGGTACCATAGTCGTACACATGATGTGTGCAGAACACCGGTTTCTCGTTGTAGGGACCGAATGGGCTGAATTTCTTCAAATCTTGATAGAACTTGTTGGAGATGTCCTTGAAGTCGATTTCCGCATTGATGTCTATCACTGGTTCCATTTGTTCTTCAGTGATATGCTCTGATACGAATTCCTCAAAACGTTCGCGGAACAGAGGCACGTTCTCGACCTTCATTGACAGACCTGCAGCGTAGGTGTGCCCGCCGAAGTTTGCCAAAAGGTCACGGCAAGACTCCACAGCCTTGTACACATCGAACCCCGTCACAGAGCGGGCCGAACCAGTAGCGAGGCCACCTGTGTAAGTCAGCACTACTGAAGGTTTGTAGTACACCTCCGTAAGTCGCGAAGCCACAATGCCTATCACGCCACGATGCCACTCTGGATTGTAGAGCACGATGGAGTGCTTATCGTTCAGGGTCGCATGCTCCTCCACGATTTTGTTGGCCTCTTCCGTCATGGCTTTGTCCAAATCCTTTCGCGTCTCGTTATACTGGTTGATAGTATTCGCCTTGTCCACAGCGATAGAAAATTCCTTCTCCGTCAGCAAGTCCACGGCCTCCTTACCATTCTGGATACGCCCCGATGCATTGATGCGCGGACCTATCTTGAACACGATGTCGCCCATGGTAAGTTCCTTATCATTTAGGCCACATACATCGATGATGGCTTTCAAACCCACGCTCGGATTGCTGTTGATCTGCTTCAGCCCGTGGTAAGCCAAGATGCGGTTCTCACCCATGATGGGCACAATGTCGCTGGCGATGCTCACGGCGCAGAGGTCGAGCAGTGGAATCAAGTTGTGGAATTCGATGCCATTGCTGATAGCAAAGGCCTGCATGAACTTAAAGCCCACACCACACCCCGACAGGTGTTCGTATGGGTAAGTGTTATCCCTGCGCTTGGCGTTCAGAATGGCCACAGCAGGAGGTAATTCATCGTCTGGCACATGGTGGTCGCAGATGATGAAATCTATGCCTTTTTCCTTAGCGTAGGCTATTTCCTTCACGGCCTTGATGCCGCAATCCAGCACAATGATGAGCTTCACACCCGTCTCCTCGGCATAGTCCACTCCCTTGAAAGAAACGCCATAACCCTCTTCATATCGATCAGGGATATAGTAATCGATATTCGAGTAAAACTGTTGAATAAACTTGTAAACAAGCGCTACAGCCGTAGTGCCGTCTACGTCATAATCTCCATAGACGAGGATACGTTCCTTGCGGCCCATGGCTATATTCAGCCTATCAACCGCGAGGTCCATGTCCTTCATCAAAAATGGGTCGAGCAAGTCAGACAGTTGCGGGCGGAAGAACTTCTTCGCCTGGGCCACTGTCGTAATACCACGCTCCACCAATAGTCTGCCCAATATCGGACTCAACCCCAGGTCTTTGGCCAGCTGTAGGCTTGTCTCTGCCAGGTGGGGAGATATGGGCAAAAAAATCCATCTGTGAGTCATTATATATATTATTTTTTATTTTTTTCATCGTATGTAAAATTTAGTCAGGGCATAGTACCCCATTATAATGAATGTGTAAAGGTAGTGCTTTTTTATAAATAAAGCACAAATAATTCTATAAAAAATCTTATTTCCGTGAAAAAGAATGTTTTCACAGTTGGAGAGGCTTCCGCTGATTGCGTCTTACGTCCTTGCCCTCGAAGCGGCAGATAGCCTCAATCCATTCCCATTTCAGGGGCATGGACTCGTGTTCCAGAAGGTCGTAAGTCACCATCACGGAGGTTCCCATGCACTTCACTTCCAGAGTGTCCATGTCTATCACCCGCTGTGAGAGGTGGAAGCTTTTGTTGCCAATCTCCGTTACCGCAGTCTGAACGGCGATGTGGTCAGTCTCATAGATTTGGGAGAGGAAGTCAGCTTGTACATGCACAGCCACGATGCCATAGTTGCGCCAGTTCACATGTGGACATACATGCGCGAAGTATTGGCTCTTTCCTAAGTCGTAGAAAGAGAAATAGACCTCATTGTTCACGTGTCCAAAGCGGTCTACGTCGTTCCAGCGTAGCTGGATAGGTATGGTGTGATGATATACTAACTCTTCTTCTTTTTGCTCTTCCATTGTTTTTTCTTGTTCGTTTTTTCTATTTCTTTGGCAAAAATACTATTTTTGCGTTTAATTATATGCCTGAAATGTGAAAGAAATCAAATTTCGGCCTTAAAAAGTATGAAGCTATGACAAAAGCAATGATAGAAGACATGAAAAAGGCCTGTGAAGTGCTTCGAGCTGGCGGCTTGATTTTGTATCCCACAGACACAGTGTGGGGCATTGGATGTGATGCCACTAATGAGGAAGCCGTGCGTAAGGTCTATGCCCTGAAGCAGCGTGAAGACTCTAAGGCCATGCTGGTACTGGTGGACAATGCCGTGAAGGTGGATTTCTATGTGAAGGAAGTGCCTCCTGTGGCATGGGACTTGCTCGAAGTGGCTACCAACCCTCTGACTATCATCTATTCTGGGGCACGCAACTTGGCCCCAAACTTACTGGCAGAGGACGGTAGCGTGGGTATTCGTGTCACTGAGGAAGAGTTTTCCAAGCAACTCTGCTTCCGTTTCCGCAAGGCCATCGTCTCTACCAGTGCAAACATTAGTGGAGAACCGTCACCCAAAAATTTTGCGGAGATCAGTGAGGCCGTGAAACAGGGTGTGGATTATATCGTGGGTTATCGCCAAAACGACAAGCAGAAGCGTAAACCCAGTAGCATCATTAAGTTGGGTCCTACGGGCGAACTTAAAATTATCCGACAGTAATGAGCTCAGGTAAGAATTGGTTTGAGCGTTTCATCGTATGGCGTGAGGCACATGTCAGCAACCGGCAGTTTGTATTGCTTCTAAGTCTGCTGGTCGGTGTGGCATGTGCTTTGGCAGCCTTGGTGCTCAAACAGCTGATACACCTAATACAGAGCCTTCTAACAGCGGGCTTCATCAGTACGGAGGCTAATATCCTTTACTTGGTCTATCCAGTGGTAGGTATCTTCCTCACGGGTGTCTTTGTTCGCAGAATCGTGAAAGACGATATCAGTCATGGTGTCACCAAGATTCTCTATGCCATCTCCCGCAGGGAAGGGCACATCAAAAGTCACAATACATGGAGCAGTATCATCGCCAGTTCAATCACCATCGGATTTGGCGGATCTGTAGGAGCAGAGGCACCTATTGTGCTTACGGGTTCTGCCATCGGTTCCAACCTGGGTGCCGCTTTCCGCATGGACCAGCGTACCCTCATGCTCTTGGTGGGCTGTGGTGCTGCTGGTGCTGTGGCCGGCATCTTCAAGGCTCCTATCGCTGGATTGGTCTTTACCATTGAAGTCATCATGATTGACCTCACCATGTCTTCGCTGCTCCCATTGCTCATTACTTCCGTTACGGCAGCGACTATCGCCTATATCACCACGGGTACGGAAGCCATGTTTAAATTCGACATGGACGAACCCTTTGCGCTTTCACGCATCCCTTACGTGATTATTCTCGGCATAGTTTGCGGACTGGTTTCCCTCTACTTCACCCGTGCCAATGTGGCTACAGAGGAACTCTACCGCAAGTTGAAGTCGCCTTATGCCCGTCTGGCGTTGGGTGGTATCATGCTGAGTGTACTTATCTTCCTTTTCCCACCTCTCTATGGTGAAGGGTACGATACCATTGAGTTGCTGATCAATGGTGGCACTAATGCCGACTGGGAAACGGTGATGAACAACTCCCTCTTCTATGGACATAGTGAGTGGCTTCTGTTCTACCTCGCCCTCATCGTATTCATTAAGGTGTTTGCTGTTACCGCAACCAATGGCGGTGGCGGTTGCGGTGGTATCTTTGCACCTTCGCTTTTCCTCGGTTGTATCGTAGGTTTCGTATTTGCCCACTTCTGCAATGGCTACAATCTTCCTGTCACTCTGCCTGAGAAGAATTTTGCTCTTATGGGCATGGCAGGCTTGATGAGTGGTGTGATGCATGCCCCTCTTACGGGTGTCTTCCTCATTGCCGAGCTTACGGGTGGTTATGATCTTTTCCTGCCGTTGATGATTGTCTCGGTGATGTCTTACCTTACTATCTTTCTTTTTGAGCCTCATAGCATCTATTCCATGCGTCTCGCCAAGAAGGGAGAACTGCTTACCCATCATAAGGACAAGGCTGTGCTTACTCTGATGAAGATGGATAGCGTGATAGAGAAAGACTTTCACGTGGTGCACCCAGAGATGGACCTTGGTCAGATGATAGGAGCCATAGCCAATTCTAAGCGCAACATTTTCCCTGTGACTGATGCGAAGGGCAACTTCCTTGGTATGGTACAGCTGGACAATATACGTAATATCATGTTCCGACAGGAACTCTATCATCATTTCAAGGTATCTCGACTGATGACTACCCCTCCTGCACGTCTCTACGATACCGACAGCATGGAGCAGGTCATGGAGAAGTTTGATGAGACAGAAGCATGGAACCTCCCCGTAATCAACGAAGAGGGCAAGTATCTGGGCTTTGTCTCCAAGTCGAACGTCTTCAATGCCTACCGAGAGATGATGATTACCCTGTCTGATGAATAACCTTTTATTGATTTAATGAATAAAACTGAACTAAAGATCGTTTATATGGGAACCCCCGACTTTGCGGTGGAACCACTGCGCTGCCTTGTAGAAGGCGGATACAATGTCGTGGGTGTCATCACTATGCCTGACAAGCCTGCTGGTCGTGGGCATAAGATACAATACTCCCCCGTGAAACAATACGCCTTGGAGCACAACTTACCTTTGCTGCAACCAGAGAAACTCAAGGATGAGGCTTTTTTGGAGGCCCTTCGTGCTTGGAATGCCGACCTTCAGATTGTGGTGGCCTTCCGTATGCTGCCAGAGGTGGTGTGGGCCATGCCACCGCTTGGTACTTTCAACCTTCACGCCTCCCTGCTTCCACAATACCGGGGTGCGGCCCCTATCAATTGGGCAGTCATCAACGGCGATACTGAGACAGGTATTACCACCTTCTTCCTCAAACATGAGATAGATACAGGTGAAGTAATCCAACAGGTGCGCATCCCTATAGCCGATACCGATGATGTTGGCATCGTTCACGATAAGCTCATGCACCTTGGAGGCAAGCTCGTGGTGGAGACGGTTGACGCTATCCTTGCTGGGACCGTTCATTCTATTCCGCAAGAAACCCTTATTACAGAGGAATTGCGTCCGGCTCCTAAGATATTCAAGGACACCTGTCGCATCCGTTGGTATCTGCCGTTAAAGCGGGTTTACGACTTTGTGCGTGGACTTTCCCCATACCCTGCAGCATGGGCAGAACTGCGTAAGCCAGACGGAAGTGTAGAAACCCTAAAGATCTTCCAAACGGCTAAGATAGAACAAACCCATCAGCTCTCTCCAGGCACCATCCGCACCGATGGTAAGACCTACTTGCACGTGGCCGTTCCTGAAGGTTTCATCTCAGTGCTCTCCTTGCAACTTCCAGGCAAGAAGCGCCTTCCTGTGGCTGAACTCCTTCGTGGCTACCACATCACCGATGAATATCAATTCATAATAGAAACCCCATAATTCATAATTCATAATTTATAATTTATAATTCATAATTAAAATATATTCCGCCTATGCTACTCTCTCCTTCTATTCTTTCTGCAGATTTCTGCCATTTGGGCCAAGACATTGAGATGCTCAATAGCAGTGAGGCCGATTGGGTACATATCGACATTATGGACGGCGTCTTTGTACCTAATATCTCTTTTGGATTCCCCGTGCTTAAGCATGTAGCTAAGGTCAGTCAGAAACCTTTAGACGTACACTTGATGATTGTTCAGCCAGAGAAGTTCATTCAAGAAGTGCGTGATCTGGGTTCTTTCATCATGAATGTGCATTACGAAGCCTGTCCTCATTTGCATAGAGTCATTCAGCAAATTCGTGATGCAGGCATGCAACCCGCAGTAACCCTCAACCCTGCTACCCCAGTGCAGTTGGTGCGTGATATTCTGCCTGATGTTTACATGGTATTGCTCATGGGTGTAAACCCAGGGTTTGGAGGGCAGAAGTTCATTCCTCATACTGTAGAAAAAGTACGCGAATTGCGCGACTTGATCAATGAGATGGGATCCCGTGCCCTCATCGAAGTTGATGGAGGTGTTAATATGCAGACTGGTGCCCGCCTTATTGAAGCAGGTGCAGATGTCTTGGTGGCAGGCAATGCCGTGTTCTCTGCCAATGATCCACAGGAGGCCATCAGGCAGTTGAAGAGTCTGTAAAAGAGAAGCGTTATGAGGAGGAATTCGGTCCTACAAAAGCATCCTTTGTTGAGATTGCTCCTCCCTCTGATGCTTGGTATAGTATTGGCCGATGTCTTTTATCAATCATTGGCCATTTTTCAAGGGTATCTCATAGGGATTACCCTTTTATCTTTCATTTTACTGTTTATCAGTCTGTGGAGATTTAAAGGCTGGTTTGTGCTCTTCTTGAATCTGACAGTGATGGGCATAGGAATGCTACTTACAGGCAGATGGCTTGAAAAATCGCATTTCCCTTTTTCGGAGGAAAGTGCGGCCTACCAGATACTTATTGAAGAACAGCCCGAAGAAAAGCCACGTAGCATCTTGTGTAAGTCTCTGCTGTTGAATGGAGATAGCACATTGTTGGCAGAGGGGCTGCCTAAGAATTTCCTATTTTATTTGGCGAAAGATTCTGCCTCTTTTCAACTGACCAAAGGCGATACGTTATGGGTCTATGCACATCTGGAACCCGTTACGCAGAGTGGCATTCCCGATGCGTTTGATTATGGGCGTTATTTACGTAGAAAAGGAATCTGTGGGTCTGCTTATGTGGCAAGCGGACACTGGCAATTGGTAGGTCATCAGTCCTCCTCTTCCTTTATGGACCGTATGGAAACGGTGCGCGAGCGATTGAAGGACCGCTATAGGGAATTGGGATTTCAAGGAGATGAACTTGCTTTGCTGACAGCTTTGACAGTAGGGGAGAAAGAAGAGTTGAGTGAGGAAATAAGGGAAGTATATTCCGCAAGTGGAGCCAGTCACGTATTGGCAATCTCAGGTTTGCACATAGGCTTGCTCTATGCTATTCTGTGGATGTTCTTTACACCTTGGAGAAAGAATAGAAAACTGAAGGTTGTGTCTGTGTTTGTCGTTATAGGGGTACTTTGGGCATTTGCAGCTCTGACAGGATTCCCTATTTCTGTGGTTCGCTCGGTGATTATGTTTTCTTTGATTGGAGTATCCAATTTCTTACAGGAGAAACCGCATACACTCAATACATTGTCCACTGCAGCTTTTTTGATGCTTCTTTTCCGTCCACTCTGGTTATTTGAGGTTGGTTTCCAAATGTCCTTTGCTGCCGTTGCGTCCATTGTGGTATTACACCCCAAGCTGTCCTCGCTATGGGAGGTTAATCATCGGGTGCTTCGATGGATACGCGATTTGCTCTCTGTATCCATAGCGGCACAGATAGGCGTTGCTCCAATCGTTGCTTTCTATTTCCATCGTTTCTCCGTCTATTTCCTTCTGACTAATTTCTGGGTGATACCTATGGTTTCTTTGGTGATGTATGTGGCGGTATTTATGTTGGTACTAATGCCTTTCCCTGCTATTCAGCAATGGGTTGCCCTACTGGAGATGAAACTGATCCATCTACAAAATACTGTTCTGGAAGAAATCAGTCAATGGCCAATGGCAACGATAGATCGAATCTGGCTGACTATCATAGAAGTTTTCGCTTGGTATGTGGTAGTATGGCTCTGCTATCGCTTCTTCCAACGACATACAGCTCGTCGCACTTTGTCGGCTTTAGCAGGGCTGTTACTATTGATCGGAGGACATTGGGGATTAAGTCAGTACGCTGCCATGAGACCAAGTATCTCGTTCTATAATGTACGAGGTTGTCCAGCAGTGCACTTGGTGTCAGATTTGGATGCATCTTGGGTAGTCGCATCCGATAGTCTTCTGCAAGTAGACCAATTGCTGAAGCAAGTTGATCCTTACTGGATGCATCGGCAGTTGGCTGTTCCGCAGGTTCTGACAAGCGACAATCAGATAGTCAGTTTTCACGGAAAGCGCATTTGTTTGGTGAATGATGACCGTTGGCGTAGAAAGTCAAGCTCCCAGAAATTGTCTATAGATTATTTGTATATCTCAAGCGGTTATCGAGGCACTTTGGAGGAATTGGTGTCTTTGTTTGATGTTCAAGAGGTCATAGTAGATGCCTCATTATCTGATTTCTATCGTCAGAGATTAGAACAAGAATGCTTGGAAAAACGAATCCCTTTGCACCGATTAGCTTCTGAAGGAATCATTGAAATACCTATATAAAAAAGAAGGGTATCTTCCCAGACACCCAATCTTTAATAACCTTAAATCTAATACCATGAAAAACACGATGCAAAGGTAGGGATTTTATGTTATATAGCATAAAAACGGGGGTAAAATCGCTCTTGTTTAACATTCTTTAAACATTATGTGCCGTTTTTGCTTTGCCTACATAGCATAAATGGGCAAAATGTACCTGCCAAGAGTCTATTCCACGTAGAGTACCAAGCCCTTGAGATACTCGCCTTCGGGGTGGTAGATGCTCACGGGGTGGTCTGCTGGTTGCGTAAGCTGGTGCAGAATGCGCACGCTACGACCTGTCATAGCAGCAGCGGTGAACACGGCTGTGCGGAACTGCTCTTTGTTGACTGCCTGAGAGCAGGAGAAAGTGAATAAGATGCCTCCAGGACGTATCTTCTCCATAGCTTTGACATTGATCTTGCGGTACCCTTGGAGGGCATTGCGCAAGGCATCACGATGCTTGGCGAAGGCAGGTGGATCAAGGATGATAAGGTCGTACTGACCGTCTTCCATTTGATCGAGGAACTTAAAGGCATCCTCGGCATAAGCAGTGTGGCGCGTATCGTCAGGGAAGTTGAGACGTACATTCTGGTTGGTAAGCTCCACTGCCTTGGCAGAACTATCAACTGAATGCACCAAGCGGGCACCGCCACGCAGGGCATAGACGGAGAACCCTCCTGTGTAGCAGAACATATTGAGCACGTCTCTGCCTTGAGCATAGCGTTCCAGCAAGGCACGGTTTTCACGCTGATCTACGAAGAAACCGGTCTTCTGTCCCTTGGCCCAGTCTATGTGAAACTTCAGGCCGTATTCTAGGGCTATGTTTTCCTGACTGCCGCCAACGAGGAACCCATTCTCGGCACCAAGGTCGGCCTTATAGGGCAGGGTGGTCTCCGACTTGTAATAGATGTGTTCTATGGTGCCGTCCATGACTTGCATCAGGGCATCGGCAATCTGCTTACGGCAACAGTGCATGCCTACGGAGTGAGCCTGCATCACAGCGGTGCGTCCGTAGATGTCAATCACCAAACCAGGGAGGTTGTCACCCTCACCGTGTACCAGACGGTAGGTGCTGTGGTCAGGCCTGTTGGTCAGGCCGATATGCTGCCTCATGTCATGGGCAATGCGGAGCCTACGCTGCCAGAAAGCATCGTCGATGGCTTCGTGTTGGTGGAAGCTAAGCACCCTGATGGCAATGCTGCCTATCTGGTAGTGACCTTTAGCAATGAACTCACGCTTAGAGGTATAGATATCTACAAGGTCACCTTCCTCGGGGGTACCTTCTATCTGGGCAATGGCACCTGAGAATACCCATGGGTGAAAGCGCTTCAATGACTCTTCTTTTCCTGGTTTCAAATAGACTCTGTGCATAATTCTTCGTTGATGGTTTTCTGTATGGTGAAGTCGCCTGTGCGACGGAGTTCTTCAAGTTTATGGTAGATGTGTAGGCAGGCCCAGGCATCGATGGCAGCGTATTCTTGCTGTGCAGGGCTGAGGCTGTTTGCCTCCCAGTTGCTTAAGCGTTGTGCTTTGGAAATTTTCTGGCCAAAGAGAATGGCATACATTTTCTGGAGGCTCTTCTCCTGAATGCCGAAGGTGCAGGCGAGTTCTTGTAACTCTACATAGTTGTGGGGATGAAAGGGACTGCGCTTTTGGAGCATCATGAAGTCGTCTTTAAGGGAGAGGCCAATTTTAAGGATATCTTGACTCTCCAGCAGCTGAATGGCGGGCAGGGTGAGACCGCTCTTGTTGAGGCGGATGAGATAGCACACATCATCTGTGGCTACCTGCAGCAAGGCTACTTGGTAGTTCTGGCCTTTCTTGAAGGAAGGGCGGGTCTCTGTGTCTATGCCCAAGGCGGGGAAGGTGCGTAGGTAAGCTATCGCATGTTCTATCTCAGAGGGCGTCTCTGCCACGCGGATGGAACCGTTGAAGCCTACACGGGGCATCTGGTTGATTTCTTCTTTCGTTATGGTGTCTCGGATTATCATTGGTCAGTCGTAATACTTATCATCATCGTCTAGGTCATCGTGGGTGGAGAACTTCACCTCGTGCAGGGCACGGAGGGTATTAACAAGTTTCTGTCCCCAGTATAGCCTGAAGTTTTCCTGGCAGAGCGACAGAGCATCGTGCATGTTAAGATTGAGACCTTGCTTGAATACGAAGATGAAGTTGCGGATATCTTGGTAGATGTCCGCCAAATCTTCGGAGATATGCTTGGCGATGGGGGTGTCGCTGTATTTCATGTCCTCAAGGAACACGTCCAGATAGACATCGTCATTTCCGAGGAGGCGCTCAATGGTAGTGCGCACGTAGTCATAATCTTCCTCCGTGACGTTTTCTTCGAGCATACCATCACCCATGGTCTCACAGGGGGGCAGGAGCAGAGCCTTCACATAGAGTAGAGGCAGCACCTTGAGGGTGGTATCTACAAATTGGGCGCGCTCGGTAGAGACGGCCTGCTCCAAGAGCTTGCAGAACTCTGCAGCTACAGTGACGAAGTCAATCACGTTACGGTCGAATATTACTTTACTCTCTTTGGCCATATCTTCTGGATTTGAATGCAAATATAGTGAAATCGTGAATAATAACAAGCATAAGACGAAATAAAAAAGGGGGTGAACAGCATTCACCCCCTTGAATATGGCATTGAAGCATTAGCAGCGCTTGTCGAGGTAAGGCAGCACGTAAGGCTTGCGATACTCGTAGTAGTACAGACGGTGGGCAGCAGCTTCCTTGTCGTTGCCAACGAAGGTACGGGTAGCTGGGTTCCACTTCACTGGACGGCCAAGTTCATAAGCAATGTTGCACAAGCAGCAAAGAACTGCAGTACCAGCACCTGCCTCGATAGGAGCGATGGTCTGCTCACGAGAACGGATACAGTCGATGAAGTTCTGAGCGTGAGGTGAACTTACCTCGTAGGCCTGAGTGGCCTGTTGTGGACGAGCCTGAGCCTGGTTGCGACCCTGCTGTGGCTGCTGCTGTGGACGACGCTGACCTGGACGGGTGCCGCGGATGTCCTCTGGGATGAGTGACATGTCTGAGCACTCGATGTGTGAACGAGATACGTCAACATAACCATTGGTACCCATGAACTTCAGACCCTGTGAATTTGGACTATCCTCCAAATAAGCGTGCTCCATCATGATGGTGCCATCAGGCCAACGACAAGAATATGCCTCACCTTCATTCCAATAGTTTCGAGGATAATACTCCACTGGCTGCAGGCCGTCGAAGCCCATAGCGCAGTTGGCGATGTCATGCATGTGAGCACCCCAGTCAGCGGTGTAACCGTTACCAGTCTCACGATACCAACGCCAAGCTCCCCAGAAACCTTCGCTCTTACCAGGGATTACTTCAGTCTTCTTACCCTTGGTAATGGTCTGCTCCAGAACGATCTGTGGGCAGAGCTGCTCGTTGTACTCAATCTTAGGATCGTTCAATGGGCCAAGCCAGAGGTTGAAGTTCAGGTTGGCAGGGATAGGCTGAACGCCGCCGAACTCCTCGTACATCTTTTCGATTGGACGTGGAGGATCACCTACTTTTGAGTAGATTTTCTCTACGTGGCCGATCTTACCAGCCTGGATGATTTCAATAGCCTTCTGGAAAGTAGCGCCCGAACGCTGCTGGCTACCAGTCTGGAATACACGGTGGTTCTGACGAACAGCATCTATCATGGCATAAGCCTCGGTGATGGTGTAAGTCAATGGCTTCTGGCAATATACATCCTTACCTGCCTGGCAAGCATGAATAGTGTGCAGAGTGTGCCAGTGGTCAGGTGAAGCTACTTCAACTGCATCGATGTCCTTGCGGTTCAGAAGCTCTTCATACTGCTCGTACATGTCGCAACGCTCGTTCATGCTACGTGATGACTGCCACTGAGCTACTGTACGGCGGAAACGCTCTCTCTTCAGGCTGTCAACGTCGCAGCAAGCTGCTACCTGAACGCCTGCACAAGAGGCAAAACCACGGAAGTCGCTCAATGCCTGACGGCCAAGGCCGATGAAACCTAATACTACGCGGTCACTTGGGGCAACCTTCACACCATTCTGTGCCCAGCTAGGCATAATGGTAAGGCTTGAGAGACCAAGGGCGGAAATGCGCAGGAAGTTTCTGCGGCTCATTCCTTTGTTTTCTGTTTTGTTCATAATAAAATAATGTATAGATAAATAAAAATGTTTTTACATAAGAATCTGTCGAGCATACTTGATGCAGGTACCTACTTCCTTCACAGCGTTAGACCAAGGCTTTACAGGGTATTCAAGCTCGATGTCGCAGTAGATAGGCAGTTTCTCATCACGTATATAGCGGAACACATCCTCCAGTCCATTTTTTATGATATATATAATAGTTTGTAATCTTGTAATCAAACTATTTGGGTTAAAGATATGTATTCTTTGCTTTAATAGCAACAACAACTCCACGAAAAACCAATATTTTCTTAAAATAGCCAATTTAAGGCTGCTTTTTGCTACCTTCACTTGGCATTTTAGGCTCATTTTCTTCCTGTTTTTCCTTATTCTCGTTTTTTAGGAAGATTCTTGAAGCCTCTTCAGAGCTGATGCCCACGTAACGCTTGAAGGCGTACTCTGTCTTATGTCCAGTGACCTTCATGATAAGGTAGGTGGGGTTCTTGTTCAGCAGCATGTTGTTGATGAATGTGCGTCGGCCTGTGTGGGTACCTATCAGCTCGTAGGCTTTCTTCCGTTTGATGATGACCTGTCCGCCTCTGATTTCCTTTTTCAGCACTTCACGGTCTATCTTGGCGCGTCTGGCCACCTCCTTCACATCTGTTACAATGGCCGTGAACTCACCAACAGGCACACCATGGTACTTGTTGTAAATGTCCTTGGCTGCCCCTAAAAGGGGAGCGAAGACTTCGTTGTTTTCCTTTGTGGAGATATATCGGATGGAGTCACCAAATTCAGTTTCTTTCAGGATACCATTCTCACGCATGGCCATCAGGTCGCTGAAACGCTGCCCTGTCTGGCAGAGAAATACCAGTACATCACGTGCCAGATCCAGTTTCCCAGAGAGCTTGAGCTTGTAGATGCGATTGACCTCCTCTTGGGTGAGGAAGATGCCGCTCTCAGACTCTTCTTGTCTCGGTTTCTTATAGCCGCTGATTTGGGCATTGTCGAACAGACCTAAGCTGGCGCAGTGGTTCAGAATGGCCAGAAACTTTGTCATCTTGTTTTCCACAGCATTGGCGGAAATGAGCTCTCCATTCCGCTTGTAGGAATTAAAGAGGAAGGTCTCAAACTGTTTCAACAACACCTTATTTATATCACTGAAGGTGATGTTCGGGCACTTGATGGTACGTAGGAAGGCTGGGAAACTCGTCTTGCTGGTGCGTGATAGCTCGTGCATGTATGATTCCTTGGTAGAAGGCTTGATGTTGTTGTTGCGCATCACAGCTCGTTCCATCTTGTCGATGATGTTTGATTTTTTGCCAGAAGCGTGCTTCTGCCTGCCGTTGATGACATACAGTCTGAGAATCTTCTCACAATGATTTGCCTCCTCCACGTGGTGGGAGATATACATCTTGAAGTTGTTGAAACGACCACGGAAAAGCAACAGGCGCTTATTGAGTAGTTCGTTGTTGGCATTATCCAGTGGATTCAGCTTCGCACTGATAAGGGCCAGTTGGTCTGCCTTGTCCCAGTGCGCTGGATATACTTTCATTCCCGTGGAAAGCTTTATCTGCTTCCCACTGATACGGACCACGAAGAAAACCATAGTGGGTTTACTGCCTTTTGGTTCTCTCAGATTGAAATGCCCGCTGATCTCATTTATGAACAATTGGTTTTTCATGCTGTTTTTTAGGTTGGTTTGGAAAAAAAAGCCTGCTTCCTCTGGCTGGTGCTGGAGGAAGCAGGCTTTCAGATATGGGCGAGTCTGTTACTTTATTTTTATCTTGGCTTCTACCCAGCGGCGCGCATTGACGAATGCTTCCACCCAAGGGGTGATTTGATCATCTTTGCGGTCGGCAGGATAGAAGGCACATTGCCATGGGAAGAATGCACGTTCTGGATGTGGCATGATAGCTACATGACGTCCGTCCTTGCTGGCAAGTCCAGCTACAGCATAGTCAGAACCGTTCGGATTGCCAGGATACTCATCATAGCTATATTTAGCGATGACATTGTAGTCGTACTCTTTGCCTGGAAGTTTGAACTTTCCTTCACCATGATCGGCCCAGATACCTATCTTGCTGCCACTCAGACTGCCGAACATCACGCTGCGGTTGGTTGGAATGGTCAGGGAGACATAGGCAGACTCAAACTTGTGGGAGTCGTTGTGCAGCATCTTTCCGATGTCCTTACGATCAGGGCTCAGCAGATTGAGCTCCATCACCAACTGGCAGCCGTTGCATACACCCAGAGAAAGGGTATCCTCACGGGCATAGTAGCGGTCGATGGCCTCCTTGGCCTTTGGATTGTAAAGGATGGCACCAGCCCAGCCCTTGGCAGAACCCAGCACATCACTGTTGGAGAATCCACCGCAGAACACAATCATGTTCACGTCGTCCAGTGTCTCTGCACCACTCTCAAGGTCGGTCATCGTCACATCCTTCACATCGAATCCAGCCAGATAGAGCAGGTAGGCCATTTCACGCTCGCTGTTGGTACCCTTCTCACGAATCACAGCAGCACGGATACCCGTTGGCATACGACGGTTAGGATCGATGCAGAACTGGGCAAACTGTCCTGTAAATGCCTTGTTGTAGATCACTTCCAGTGGCTGCATCTTGTAGTTCTCGAAGCGCTTCTTGGCGCAGCCGTTCATGCTCTGCTTGCGATCGAGCAGGTAGGAAGAACTGTACCAAACATCACGCAGGTGGTCGATGAGGAACTGGTAGGTTGCGCCCTCATGGCTTACGAGGATATGGCGCTCATCAGTAGGATGACCCAACTTCACGAAAGCCACGCCAGCCTCAGACAGAATCTTCTTCACAGCTGCATTGTGTTCCTTGCTGACCTCGATTACCACGCCTGGATTCTCCGCAAAGAGTATCTTGATAAGGTCTTTCTCCTTGATGCCGTCCAAGCTGATTTCCATACCGCCTTCCACGTTAGCGAAGCACATCTCCAGCAGGGTAGTGATCAGACCGCCCGCGCTTATGTCGTGACCAGCCTGGATAAGTCCTTCTGCCACCAACTTCTGTACAGCCAAGAAAGCATTGCGGAAGTACTCTGCACTACGGCTGCAAGGCACGTCGTCGCCTATCTTGTTCAGCTGCTGAGCAAAGGCCGAACCACCCAAGCGCAGCTTGTCATAGCTGAAGTCAATGTGATAGATGGTGCTCTTGGCATCGTTTACCAATACAGGAGATACCACTTTCTTTACGTCGCTGACCTCACCACCAGCAGAAACGATGACTGTTCCTGGAGCGATGACCTTCGTGCCATCAGGGTACTGCTGTGTCATACTCAGAGAGTCCTTGCCAGTTGGCACATTGATCTTCAGGTCGATGCAGAAGTCGCTCAGTGCCTGAACGGCTTTGTAGAGACGGGCGTCCTCACCCTCCTGAGAGCGGCAAGGCCACATCCAGTTGGCAGAGAGTGAAATGCTGTCCATGCCATCAGCCATCGGAACCCAGACGATGTTGGTCAGAGCCTCGCTCACAGCCATGATGGAGCCAGCAGCAGGATCGGCCAAGGCTACCTGAGGCGCATGTCCCAGAGCAGTGGCAATACCTTTCTCACCACGATAGTCAAGGGCTACCACACCACAGTCGCTCAGTGGGAGTTGTATCTCACCTTGCGTTTGCTGGCGGGCAATCTTACCCGTCACGGCACGGTCCACCTTGTTGGTCAGCCAGTCCTTGCAGGCCACGGCTTCCAGTTGGAGCACGTTCTCCACGTATTCTTGAAGCTTGGATATCTCATAGGTAGGCATCTCATAGTGACGCTCCACCGTTTTGTCAATCATATAGGTTGTTGGTGAAGATCCGAACATCTGGCTCACAGCCAAGTCGAACGGACGCACACCGTCTGCCTGTTGGAAAGCGAAGCGATGGTCGCCTGTCGTCTCACCTACCACATACATAGGTGCACGCTCACGCTCAGCCACTTTACGCACATGCTCCAAGTATTTCTCCTGAATCAGCAGACCCATGCGCTCCTGACTCTCGTTGGCGATGATTTCCTTTGAAGACAGGGTCTTGTCGCCGATAGGAAGTTTATCCATCTCGATGAGGCCACCACAGTCTTCCACCAATTCAGAAAGACAGTTCACATGACCAGCTGCCCCATGGTCGTGAATAGAAACCACAGGATTCTCATCCTCCTCACAGAGTGCACGCACCACATTGTAGGTACGCTTCTGCATCTCAGCATTGGCACGCTGCACGGCATTCAGCTCCACACCGTTGCTGTAACGACCTGTATCCACAGAAGACACGGAACCGCCACCGAGGCCGATGCGATAGTTGTCACCACCCAGCACCACGATTTTGTTACCTGGCTTAGGCTCACCCTTCAGGCAGTCACGCTTGGTACCGTAGCCCACGCCGCCTGCCAGCATGATTACCTTATCGTAGCCATACGTCTCGTTGCCCTCTTTATGCTCGAAGGTGAGCAAAGAGCCGCAAATCAGCGGTTGGCCGAACTTGTTACCAAAGTCGCTGGCACCATTAGAAGCCTTGATCAGAATCTGCTCAGGCGTCTGGTACAGCCACTTGCGCACTGGGAGAATGTCTTCCCATCCACGTCCTTTATCCGTGCGGGGATAGCTGGTCATATAGATAGCCGTACCTGCGATAGGCCAAGAACCCTTGCCACCACCCATACGGTCGCGAATCTCACCGCCAGTACCTGTAGAGGCACCGTTGAACGGCTCCACTGTAGTAGGGAAGTTGTGCGTCTCAGCCTTGAGGGAGATCACGCTCTCGATGTCCTTTACCTGATAGTAGTCAGGCTTGGAGTGGTCGGCTGGGGCAAACTGCTCGATGACTGGACCCTGGGCAAACGCCACATTATCTTTATAGGCAGAGATGATCTTATTAGGATGCTCTTTGGTCGTTTTCTTGATGAGTTGGAAGAGTGAAGACTCCTTCTGCTCACCGTCTATGATGAAGACACCACCGAAGATCTTATGACGACAATGCTCAGAGTTAATCTGGGCGAAGCCGAATACCTCACTGTCAGTGAGTGGTCTGCCACAGTCCTTCTCCACCTTCTTCAGGTAGTCCATCTCCTCCTTGGAGAGTGCCAGACCTTCCTTCTCGTTGTATTCCTCCAGATTGTCTATGTGTACGATAGGTTCAGGTTTACGGTTGGTGGTGAACACCTGCTGGTTGAGCCCATGATACATGCGTTGCAGCATAGGGTCATGCTCCGCATTCTCGTCTTTCACGGGGAAATATTCTTCGATACGGGTGATGCCTTTCATGCCCATATTCTGAGTGATTTCTACGGCATTGGTACTCCACGGAGTGATCATCTCACGTCGGGGACCTACGAAGTGGCCTGATAGATTTTCTTCCTTTTCCTGGGTTGCTCCGCTGAATAGCCAGCACAACTTCTCATGGTCTGCTGGGACGAGCTGATGGTCGCTTTCTACGGCGATTACGCTTTGTTGCTTGGTTCTGTAGAATAGAATCATGATTAAAAGAGTTTGTATTTTGGTGCGAAGATAATAAAATAATTGCGAGTTTCATAAAAATGTGCGATATTTGCACAATGTTTATTGATGTGGGTACTATACTGAACATTATCTGGAAAGGTCTGCTGGTCGGGATTGTGGCATCTGCCCCGATGGGGCCAGTGGGTGTGTTGTGCATACAGCGCACGCTGAACAAAGGGCGTTGGTATGGTTTTGTCACAGGATGCGGAGCTGCTTTGAGCGACATCATCTACGCCCTGCTTACAGGTCTGGGCATGAGCTTCCTGTTCGATTACCTCAGCCAGAACGTCTTCTACCTGCAGCTTTTCGGCAGTGCCTTACTCTTCTTCTTCGGACTCTATTTGTTTCGTAGCAATCCCCTGCATGCACTTCGTCCCCCTTCGGGAAAGAAAGGTACCTACTTCCATAATTTCATTACGGCCTTCCTGGTCACGCTGTCCAATCCGCTGATTATCTTCCTGTTCATCGGCCTCTTTGCCCATTTCTCTTTTGTAGAGCCAGGCGAGTTGGTGTCTGAGACCCTGACGGGTTATCTGTCGATAGTGGCTGGCGCTTTGCTGTGGTGGTTTGGCATCACCTGGTTTGTGGATAAGGTGCGCAATCGCTTCAACCTGCATGGCATCCTTTACCTCAATCGTGCCATTGGAGGTGTCGTGATGGCGGTGGCTGTCATTGGCTTTATATTCACCCTGCTGGGCGAATCTCTTTATTAGTAATTAAGAACCCATTAAATACAGAATAACTTTGAAAACCATAGCTGAACAACTACGTAAGACCAACATTGCCGAGTACCTCATCTATATGTGGCAAGTAGAAGACCTGCTCCGTGCCAACGGATGCGACATAGACCGGCTGCGCCAAAACGTGCTACCTGCCTATGACGCAAGCCAGAGAGCCGAGATGGACAAGTGGCTCAGCGACCTTTGCGACATGATGCGTCTGGAGGGAGCGACGGAGCGTGGACATCTGCAAATCAATAAGAATGTCCTGCTGCAACTCACGGAGCTGCACCATGCCTTGTTGGCCAGCCCTAAATACCCCCTTTATAGCAGTGCCTACTTCAAGGCTTTGCCTTTCATCGTGGAGCTGCGTCATAAGGGAGGAGGTGACCAAACAGAAGAACCCGAACTGGAAACTTGCTTCAATGCCCTCTATGGCACCATGCTGCTGCGCCTCCAGAAGAAAGAGATCAGTGCAGATACCCAGCATGCCATAGAGACCATCAGCAGCTTTCTCAGTTTGCTGGCCAGATATTTCAACGAAGACCTCACTATAGAGGAATGAAAATAGCCATAATATTAAATTGTCAATTGTGAATTGTGAATTGTCAATTGTTAATTGTGAATTGTCAATTGTTAATTGTTAGAGTTCAATGAAAAAAGACATTCTCATAGCACTGATACCGGTGGTAGTTCTTATCATCGTGCTTGGCATCACCATCCATGTGTTTGGTAGCGAGGCCTTGTCGGGAGCCAGTCAGACGGCCTTGTTGGCCTCTGCAGGTCTTTGCTGCTTCCTGGCCATGACGCATTTCAAGGTGAAATGGAAAACCTTGGAAGACGGCATTCGTGAAAACATCGCCAGTGTGAGCACACCCATTGTCATCCTGTTGCTGATAGGTGCCATCTCTGGTACTTGGATTCTGAGTGGGATAGTGCCTCTCCTTATCTATTATGGCCTTCAGATCATCAGCCCCAGCTTCTTTTTGGTATGTACTTGCTTGATTTGCAGCTTGGTGTCTGTGATGACGGGTAGCTCCTGGACCACCATTGCCACCATAGGCATAGCCTTATTGGGTATTGGCCAGGCCCAAGGCTTCAGTGAGGGTGTCATTGCTGGTGCTATCATCTCTGGCGCTTATTTTGGCGACAAGATGTCTCCGCTCAGTGATACCACCGTGATGGCTTCCGGCTTGTCGGATGTTCCGTTGTTCAGCCATATCCGCTATCTGGTTTATACCGTAGTGCCTACGATGGTCATCACTTTGGTCATTTTCACCGTCATGGGATTCGCCCATCCTGTGACAGATGCGAGTGAGATCGACCTCTACGTGCAGACCTTGGCACAGAAGTTCCATCTCACCCCTTGGCTCTTGGTGGTGCCTATCCTCACAGGCGTCATGATAGCCCGACGTATGCCAGCGCTCATCGTACTTTTTCTCTCCTCCGTCATTGCTGCCATTGCAGCCTTGATTTTCCAGCCTCATATATTAATAGAGGTGGCAGGTACTCATGCCCCACAGGGTTTGGAACTTTTCACAGGCATGATAAAGAGTATCTATGGAGAAACGCAGATAGAGACGGGCGTACCTGTAATCAATGAGCTGGTCTCTACCTCGGGCATGGCAGGTATGCTCCAGACTGTTTGGCTCATCGTTTCTGCCATGGCCTTTGGTGCCTGCATGACGGCCAGTGGCATGCTGCATCTCATCACCCGTCTGCTCATCCCACTTTGTCAGAAGCGTACAGGCATGGTGGCTACCACCGTCACCTCTGGCACGCTGCTCAATGCCATGGTGGCCGATCAGTATCTTTCCATCATTCTCACGAGCAATATGTTCAAGCGTGTCTATCGAGAGCGTGGCTATGAAGACCGTTTGCTCAGTCGCTCTATAGAAGATAGCTGTACCGTCACTTCTCCGCTTGTCCCATGGAGCAGTTGTGGCATGACGCAGGCCACCATCCTTGGCGTGCCTACCATGACCTACCTCCCTTATTGTTTCTTCAACCTCATCAGTCCGCTCATGAGCATCTGCATTGCTGCCATAGGGTACAAGATTAGAAAAATTGAACATTGAACATTAAACATTAAACATTAAACATTAAACATTAAACCCTAAACCCTAAACCCTAAACTCTAAACTCTATTATATATAATAAATAAGGTGTAATTTGCAGGGGTATATCGCTCAGATGTACCCCTGCATTGCGTCTATATGTAGTTTTATAATATCCGACAATCCTAATTGAAGATAAGACAAGACCCGTGAATGCATTTAAGATAATTTTACGGCATGAAATGGATTTTAGGAAAATAATCTATTCAAATAACTAACAATTATTAATTAACCTTAGAACGAAAAAGGTATGAGAAACAATCTTTTGAAAAAACAATTGGGACTCTTTGCATTGCCTTTAATGCTCGCTGTTTGCATGCCTATGAATGCAATGGCTGAAGCCAATGAGACAACAGGAGTTCAGGGTGTCCAGCAGAATGGTCGCACAGTGACCGTGACTGTCAAGGATGCAATGGGAGAAGTGATCGGTGCCAACGTGCTGGTGAAGGGTACTACCATCGGTGGTATCACTAACATGG
>CALAEY010000085.1 GCA_937891085.1 uncultured Prevotellaceae bacterium
GGGTTCACATCGCAATCAGCAACTCAAAGTCGTTGATGAAGAACATATACCACGGTATCAAGCCAGAGTTCCTGCAAGAGTACCTCAATGAGTTCTGTTACAAGTTCAATCGCAGATACTTTGGAGACAAGTTGTTTGATAGGCTTATGATAGCTTCCGTCGCCTGCACATCGGATTTTGGGCATCGAATCTACAATAGAAACCTATCGGCTGGTTGCGGATAATCATTAAAAATTATTAATCATTTATATGAATGCTGGTCATTCAGGAGGTATGCTAAATAGGCAACAGATATAAGAAACCCTACATACTTTTGCGGAGTATGCAGGGCATAAGCTTGGTTGCATTGCAACTGAGGCCTTGGGGAAAAATACCGTATCCGACCAAAGAAGCGGTTATTTCTGTTTGTAAAGGTAGATAATTACCTTGACATGTGCAATGTTTTTCCCCGAAATCCGCAAAAATAATTTATTTTTTTAATCATTTATTCTTTTCGCTATATGGAAAAAGAATATAAACAAGGAGTGCTTTTCCCGGATTTCCACTCCACCATGACGGAAACAGGTGCGGAAACTTTCACCAGTAGAAAATTTATTTTTCAACCTGGTAACCGTTTTAGTTTAGACATTTGCCAACATATAGAGTTTTCTTCTACATGGCAGATGCCTATTGTTAAAAGTATAGATATTAGTGCTCCACCTAGTATAAAAGCCTTTTATAGGACTGGCTCGTCTATAGCGCAAGGAGTTTGTGGCCACTGTTATACAGACGATCGTAGGTTGTTGCCCTTTGTGACGGATCCATATAGGATGGTGAAACGTCTACAAGGTTTTGATATGGTTATTGGCATAGATCTTTCTATAAAACCAGAAATGCCATTACCTTTACAAATATCCATTTCATTCTACAACAAAATGATAATGGCATTTTGGCAGAGCCAAGGGCTAAAAGTTATTGAGAATGTTGTTTGGGCAGGAACAGACTCTTACGAATTCTGTTTCGACGGATATGCTACTGGCTCTGTGGTAGCAGTGAATAGTACGGGAATCGGGACGGATAAGCGTTCTGGTTATTTGTGGGATAAGGGGTATTTAGCTATGCTTGATACCTTGAAACCTTCTTTAATACTCCGGTATGGGGCTAAGCGCTCTGTTGAACGAGAAGATATTAGTGTATATTATGAAAATGACAACAAATTAGAAGTTAGTAGTTATGGGGGGTAATGGTTCTTATAGTAAAGAATGGGGCGGTGTACCAGAGGTAAGCCGCACCCATATAGATACGAATTATCGTGTAGATGGGCATAAGGTACTTTTGTTGGAGCAGAATCCAGGACATGATAAAATTATCATGAACTCGAATTCTGAAAATCCAGTTTATCTGTTTGCTTCTGTAGATAAACAGTCTGGAGTAATACAAATCTCAGGAATAGGTATATATGAGAAACATGTATTGAAGGAGTCTATTGACTTGAAATTTGATAAGGATGGGAATGTCTTGCCTTTCTCAAAAACAGAGAACGGCTCTCACGCTCACCTGTGGTATGAAAAATCTCCAGGGATATATGGGAGAAAGAGCCATGACAAAAGTAACTATTATCCTATTTCTAAGAAGTATCAAGGATTGATAAATAAAATAGAGGACTTTAACAGAAAGGGTAAAAAATGGAAATAAGGAAAAGAACAGCAGAAAGAAACGTGGTCGTAGAAAATTTCTTTGGAGAAAACGAACCGCTATATGAAGACCAACTGGGGTGGACAGACCGCGAGAAAGCAGAAGCGCGTTCATTTGTCTCTAAAGAGATATTCCATTTTGAAGTGGTGCTTGTGGGGCTGAATATGGCATTCTACTATGTGGATAATGATACCTTTTATGGCATTCATACGGAGCGTATTCCCATAGAGGTGAAAATCCTTCCACGTGATAAAACTAAGCCTTTTATTGATTGGCAATGTGATGGTGATACCCATGCGAAGGGTGAGGTCATTTACTCTTTTGACGATCCAGAAGACCTATGGGATGGAATACGTATTGACGGAAAGCCGCTGGAGGAGGTGCTATCACGATCACTCATCATCACCCTGAACTGATGAGGCTATAAAGTAAGGAGGAGCGGTAGGCTGTTTGGGCATACTGCCCCTCTTTTTTACTTTAAGAGGAAGCCGTATGTATAGACCTTAGGTTGGATGGCTTTTGCCAGCTCTTTCAGCTTGCTGCGCAGGGTGCCAATGAGCAGCGTGTAGGTTTCGTCTGGGCTGTCTGGATTCATCTGCTCTTTTCCCTTGGCAGTAATCTTGGTGCCTTGGAAGTGGAGGCGGATGTCATAGAGCGAGGCGTTGGGGTTGGCACCTGGCTGCTGATGGTAGTAGCGCCAAAGCTCACGGCCAGCATCGAGCACTGCTTGGGCTGTAGGGGTAAGCGTTATAGGCTGGGTACCGTTAAAGACAGATGTTTCTGCTTCATCGAATATTTCCCCTTGAGTGATTTCTTTCTGTTTCTTTACTTTCCCTGCTATAAACTGACTCATAAAATGGCTTCGGAATACATCTTTGGCATTCACTTCTTCTTCTGTGAATGGTATCCAGTGATTCACTCCATGCATGGAGCTGATGCGGTTCTGCCCATGGAAAAGGGTATAAACCAGACAGTCACTCTGGAAATCTCTGTCGCTTTGCCAACCGTCTGTGGGGTAGAGGAACTGGTCTCGGTCGTTAAACATTTCAAAAGGAACGCACCAACGTGTAGCGAAATATATTGCGACGAAAATGACATTCTTCTTTGAAACACTGGTAATGCGTACCTGTTTAAAATCATTGTCAGATGGCTTTAATGTTAGAAAAACACTTGTCTGATTCTGAAAATCAGTACTTGTCATTCTGAGATATGCAATTTGATCGCCATTTTTGTCATAATAAGAACGTAGCCAATCAATAATATATTGGTTAGACTTATATGCTGATATAGTTTTTTTCCCGAGGCGTATAGCATCTTTCCTATCTGTAATATACACATCAGCTTCAGATTCTTCAAATTCTATTTTTTCTGAGGTGTGCCAAATCTGAAAGCCAATAGGGAACTGTCCTTTCACATTATCAAAAGTATTAGCTGGAACTAAAAATAGTCGACCCAGCTTCGCTGGGAAATTTTTCCTGAAATCACGGAAGTTCGGTGCTTGCAATATTTTCAACTTTGAAAATATTGCAAGCACCGCTGATGGGATTTCGCAGTAAATTCTTACAAAAAATTGAGCGAATAGTTCATTAGATGCTTTGCTCATTCTTGGCTTATATAGTTCTTTTACCTTTGATTCTGAAACCCCTTTACGATTCTGACCAGTTCCGCTGTTTGTGCGTGCATTCCCTGCTTCTACATACGGTGGATTGATATACACCACCAGCTTCTTGCGGCGTTCCGGGTCATTGATGATGTCTTGCAGCTCTTGTGGCAGTTTAGTGAACGGATCGTTTAGGAAGTCAAACTGGAAAACATGGCTTTCCAGCAGGTTGGCACCGTTTCGTATGCGGTCGTGCATCACGTCCACATCGGCCTTGTCGAGGGTGCTTGCCCAGATATGGTATTTATTGGTCAGACCTGCCAACAGGTTGCCCGTGCCTGCTGCGCAGTCCCAGATGTCATATTCGTCTTGCCAGTCTTCCCCTAACTCGGCAGCTAAGTATTGCTGGCTAAGTTCAACCCAAAGCTGAGGGGTGAAGTAGCTGCCCTTGCGCTCACGGATGTCTTGTGGTACTAATAGGTCTCGACGATTCACCATGAAATCCCAATATTCACGTTGTGGAGGTCGGCTATAGCGTTGCCAGAACTCATGGTGTGCCTGTTGCTGGTCATTAAAGTCCACCATGTCAAAAGAAATAGCGCCAGTGGCTTTACGCTGCCGGTTGTAAAAATAGTGGTCGTTTCGCAGCAGTACGAAAAGCTTCTCACGCAGTGAGAGATTATCTTTGCTAAGTAGGTCAGCCAAGAAGAAATCTGCATCAATGATACCTTCTTGGTTGGCAGCTTTCCAGTCGATGGCGATTGAGGGCATCACAGCTTCGCGCCACTTTCGATAGATGGCCGTGAAATTGGTCTTTGTGATACGTACCTTGGTCTGTCGGCTCTTGCCTACTATGAAGTTTTGCTTGATGAAATGTCGGAGTTCTTTGGCATCGGCTTCATAGCGATAGGTCACGGCTCCACTTTTCAGCGTATCGCTTACCATGGCATATAGTTGGTGGAACTCCTTGCTTTCATGATCGCTTGGGGTTACATTCCAGTTGAAGTCGTTCTGGAAAAACACATCTATCACGCTTTCATAGGGCAAAAAGGCTATGCGCCCAGCGTCGAAGGCTCCCAAAAAAGCAGGGGGAAGATGGAAATCGAACGTGTGGGCACGGCCAATAGTAAGAATGAGTTGCACAAAGCTCTCGTAGATGTCACACTTTGTTCCAGCCTTGGCTTCTGCCCAAAGCAGGCTCTCCGTCTCGAAAAGCTGGGGGCCATCCCCCACAGGTACGGCCACACAGAAATCGATGTTCCCGATAATCTGCGTGCAGTCATAGGCGGCAAACCAGTCTTGTGCCACCTTATTCTTCAGTTCTTCTTCCCTTATTCCGCTATAGCCAGGCATATATGTGTCATTATCTTCTCTGCAAAAATATATTTTAGAAATGAATTATGCAAATTTTGCTTTCGAAGAAGATATGCAGTCATTTCAATTTCAATTTCAGTTATTTTGCACGCATGATAAAAAATGCTATATTTGCAGACGAAAAAGTAATAATCCTATAAAAATTGAAATATGATGATGACTGAAGAACAACTTAAGGCTAAAGAAGAGGAGCTGAAAGTCAGAGAGAAAGAACTGAATGCCAGAGAGGAAGAGCTGGATGAGATAGAAGCGTCATTGAATGAAATTAGCTATCAGCTTAAAGAGAAAGAAACGCTGCTGGAAAGTTATAAAAAAGCGCTGAAAGAAAGGGCGGAGATGGTGGAAGAATCAAAGACACTATATGAAGAGGCTGAAAACAAGTATAATAGTTTGATAGAAAGAGTAGAAGGATATGCTTCGCGTTTGCAGAGAGTTGCCCAAGAAATGTCACTTCTGCAGGCAACTATGGATGCAAAATTTAGAGCCCCCAGCGGCGGCGATGCCTAAATGATTCATTGTTTTTTCGCTTTCAGTAGCGATTTAACAAAGTTTTTGTGTTTCAGCGTGCTAACGTGAAAAATAAGTAGTATCTTTGAGCGGAAACTATCAATAAAAGGCAAAGATATGAAAAAGGTTGTATTACTTTTACTGGTGATGGTGCTGTGTCCCACACTGATGGCACAAGAACTGTCGGGCATCATCACTAAGAAGGGAAAGGCCAAAAGGGGCCTGGTGGTGACCATGCTGAATGGCGGAGAGCGCACGACGACTGATAAATATGGACGTTTCTATTTCCGTAACGCCGCTCCTGGCGACGTGCTCCAGATAAACGTGACGGCTAAGAAAGCTGCCCGCATAGAGGTGTCGGAGGCCAGAAGGCTCAGGGTGTATATAGACCCTAACGACTTCGTGCTGAACAACGGCGTGCTGGAACAGCGACTGCCCTACATGGCACTGGCCAGCGCAAGCACTAAGCTGAAAGGCACCGTGGTGACACGCGACCAGATCATTGGCTCGGGCTTGCAGCGCGTGACGGATGTGCTGCGCCACCACATGACGGGACTCACCGTAGATCAGACCTTCATAGGCAGCACCATACGCGTGCGTGGCGTGAACTCCGTGAAAGGTGAAAACTCGCCGCTCTTCGTCATAGACGGGGTGGAGTATGCCGATGTGGACGTGGATCAGCTGCTGCCTGTGGAAAGCATTGAGCGCATAGAGCTGCATAAGGACGGATCACGCTGGGGTGCCCGCGGGGCCAACGGTGTGATAGAGATAGTGACGCTGGGTGCAAGTGTAGGGCAGATGTAAACGATAAATAACGATGAGCAGAAAATGAATAGAATCCTTTTGATATTGGTCTTTTTACTGAGCGGCTCTGCCCTGATGGCGCAGGGACTTACGGGCACTGTGCTCAAGAAAGGCAAGCCCAAGAAGGGCATCGTGGTGTGGCTGAAGAAAGCCGATAAGACGGTGACTACTGATAAGGAGGGGCGCTTCGCCTTTGCCAGTGTGGAGGCGAATGACACGTTGCAGATAGCTGCATCGGGCAAGCAAGACGCGATGGTGCCTGTGAATGGCCTGCAAGAGGTGACCGTCTCCCTGAACGACAAGGACTTCAGTGTGAAAGAGGTGGACGCTGAACGCACGCTGCCCTATGTGCAGGTGACGGCTCCCAAAGGGGGCGTGAATCATGAACTCATCATGCGCTCGGGATTCCGCTCTGTGTCTGAGGTGCTGAAGAACTGCGTGTCGGGCATCATCGTATCAGCGGATATGACGGGAAGCAGCATCCGCATACGTGGCATCAACTCCATCAATTCGAGCAACGAACCGCTCTTCGTGGTGGATGGCGTGGCCATGTCGGGCACGGATATAGATGCCATAGTACCCGTGGAGACCGTGGAGAGCATCGAGGTGCTGAAGGATGGCGGCGGCTATGGCGTGCGCGGAGCAAATGGCGTGATAGAGATAACGACGATAAAACATTAAACGTTAAACATTAAACATTGAACATTAAAAAAGCATCGCATAGCTATAATTCTCAATTCTCAATTCTCAATTCTCAATTAATTTTTATAACTTTGCAGCCGGTTTATAACGAAATAGCATAGATTATGGCACAGGAAGACGTTTTTAAGAAAGTAGTGGCGCACTGCAAAGAGTATGGTTTCGTATTCCCCAGCAGCGACATCTACGATGGTCTGGGCGCAGTGTATGACTACGGTCAGAATGGTGTAGAACTCAAGAATAACATCAAGCAATACTGGTGGCAGAGCATGGTGCTGCTGCACGATAACATCGTGGGCATAGACTCAGCCATCTTCATGCATCCTACCATCTGGAAGGCCAGCGGCCACGTGGATGCATTCAACGACCCTCTGATAGACAACCGCGACTCTAAGAAGCGCTATCGTGCCGATGTGCTGATAGAGGATCAGATAGCTAAGTATGACGAGAAGATAGAGAAGGAAGTGGCTAAGGCGCGTAAGCGCTTCGGCGACAGCTTCGATGAGGAGAAATACCGCGCTACCAGTCCGCGCGTAGCCGAGGAAGTGGCTAAGCGTGAGGCACTGCATGAGCGCTACAAGGCTGCCATGCAGGGACCAGACCTGGAGGAGCTGCGCCAGATTATTCTGGATGAGGGCATCGTTTGTCCGATCAGTGGCACACGCAACTGGACGGAGGTGCGCCAGTTCAACCTGATGTTCTCTACCGAGATGGGTAGCACTGCCGATGGCAGCATGAAGATCTATCTGCGTCCAGAGACGGCACAGGGCATCTTCGTAAACTACCTGAACGTGCAGAAGACGGGCCGCATGAAGCTGCCTTTCGGTATCGCACAGATAGGTAAGGCTTTCCGCAATGAGATCGTGGCACGCCAGTTCATCTTCCGTATGCGCGAGTTTGAGCAGATGGAGATGCAGTTCTTCTGCAAGCCCGGCACTGAGATGGATTGGTTCCGCAACTGGAAGGCGCAGCGCATGAAATGGCATCAGGCCTTGGGCTTCGGTGCTGAGAACTACCGCTTCCACGACCATGACAAGTTGGCGCATTACGCCAACGCTGCTACCGACGTGGAGTTCTTGATGCCTTTCGGCTTCAAGGAGGTGGAGGGCATCCACAGCCGTACCAACTTCGACCTCTCACAGCATGAGAAATTCAGCGGCAAGAGCATCAAGTACTTCGATCCTGAGACCAACGAGAGCTATGTGCCTTACGTGGTGGAGACCAGTATCGGTGTAGACCGTATGTTCCTGAGCGTGATGTGTGGTAGCTACTGCGAGGAGCAGTTGGAGAACGGCGAGAGCCGCGTGGTGCTGAAGCTGCCTGGAGCCCTGGCTCCTGTGAAGCTGGCTGTGCTGCCATTGGTGAAGAAAGACGGTCTGCCTGAGAAGGCTCGTGAGATAGTGAACGATCTGAAGTTCCACTTCAACACCATCTATGAGGAGAAGGACAGCATCGGTAAGCGCTACCGCCGTCAGGATGCCATCGGTACGCCTTACTGCGTGACCGTGGATCATGACACGCTGAACGACAACTGTGTGACACTGCGCAACCGTGACACCATGGAGCAGGAGCGTGTGGCTATCAGTGAGCTGCGTGGCATCATCGAAGATCGCGTGAGCATCACCAGCCTGCTTAAGAAACTGATTTGAAAATGAGACCATTGAAGTATATCATAGGGATACTGGGCTTCGTGCTGATGGGCGCGATGTTTTCCTGCTCTGAAGTAGAGGAGGAAAACCTCTATGACCATTGGCAGGAACTCAATGAGGCTATCTGCGATTCCTTATTGAGGGAAGCGGGAAGCAACCTCTTCAGTACGCCATCGGATACGGCGAAGGTAGATGCCATGCCTATCGGTGAGCTGTTCGGCATTCAGACGCGTGTGAGTTCTACCAAGGAAAGACGGTACGTCTTCTGCGAGAAGCTGACTTCCACAGACGGTCGGCATCCCCTCTATACAGATAAGGTGTCTGCCTATTACTGCGGCTCTTACCTGACAGGCGATGTGTTCGACAGCAACTTCAGTGGCTATGTGGCTACTGATACTGATTTTGATGGCAACGCCAAACTCCCAGAGGTGTATGATACGCCAACAACATTCTCGGTAAACGGCGTAATAGAAGGCTGGATAGCCGCCTTGCAGTATATGCGTGAGGGTGAACGCTGGATGCTCTACGTGCCATATCAGAGTGGATATGGCGCTAAGCCTGCCACAGGAATCACAGTTCCTGGCTATTCTACCTTGATATTCGACGTTATTCTTTCGGAGATTGTAGAGTAGTGACACTCTCTATCGCTTTCTCTACCGAACCATGCAATAAGAGTAAGGACTTGGCTTGACCGTAGCCAAGTCCTAATTCTTCTACCAGCATCCTGGTGCCACGGTCTATCAGCTTTTCATTGGTGAGCTGCATGTTCACCATCTTATTGCCTTTCACCCTGCCAAGCTGTATCATCACGGCTGTGCTTATCATATTGAGAATCATCTTCTGTCCTGTGCCTGACTTCATGCGGGAGCTGCCTGTGACAAACTCAGGGCCTACCACCATCTCGATAGCCACATCAGCCTCTGCGGCCATGGGGGAGTGGGGGTTGCTGGTGATGCAGCCAGTGAGAATGCCATGCTCACGGGCTTCACGCAGGGCTCCGATCACGTAGGGCGTAGTGCCAGAAGCGGCAACGCCTATCACGGTGTCACGGGTGTTGATGTTGTGCTCCATCAGGTCTTCCCAACCTTTATGCTCTTTGTCCTCAGCATTCTCGATGGATCGGCGTAAGGCCGACTCTCCGCCAGCGATGATGCCTATCACCATGCGGGATGGCATGCCGAAGGTAGGTGGAATCTCCGAAGCATCGAGCACCCCAAGCCTGCCACTGGTGCCAGCACCGATGTAGAACAGGCGACCGCCTCGCTTCATGCGGGGCACTATCTTCTTCACCAGTTCTTCTATCTGCGGAATGGCCTGCTGTACGGCATCTGCCACGCGGTGGTCTTCCTCATTGATGTGCGTCAGTATCTCATGCACCGACATCTGCTCCAGATGGTCGTAGTGCGAGGGCTCTTCGGTGATTTTCTCAAAGGTTGCCATAGTATCGTGTCAGTCCCTCCATCGGACTCTTGGTGATTCTTCCTAACTGAATGCCAGTGAGTTCGGCCGATTTCTCCAGTACCGTGCGGTAGGCATAGGCCACAGATCCTGTGAAGTGCACAGGCAGGTGCTGATAGTCGTACTGCATCACGTTGCGGGCAATGAAGTGCGAGAAGGCCTCCATCACCAAGTAGAATATGGCCTCATTGTCGAGGTTTTCTTCCAAGAACGGCTGCAAGCTGGCTAAGAAACGGTTGGGGAATGGTTGACGATAGACGCGGTCGATGATTTCAGCGGTGGTGAGTTGGTATTGCGAGAGGAACTTCTCCTTCAGCTCCTCACCGAGTTGGTTCTTCAGCAGGTCGCCCACCAGAATCTTACCCAGCACGGCACCGCTGCCCTCATCGCCAAGGATGAAACCTAACGGGGATACGTTCTTCACGATCTCCTTGCCATCGTACTCGCAGGAGTTGGACCCTGTACCTAAGATGCACACGATGCCAGGTTCATGCCCAGCCAAGGCACGGGCAGCCCCCACCATGTCGGAGCAGACCTCCACACGGGCCTCGTCGCTCACCTGCATCATCAAGGCTCTGGCCAGGATGGGCGACTTCTCAGGTGTGCATCCAGCACCAAAGAAGTGGATGGCATCTATCTTGGATCCTCTGGGAATCTTAGGTACCAAGGCGTTGGAAAGTTCATACTCTATCTCTTTCTCCGTCTCGAAAAACGGGTTGATACCCTTGGTCTTGACGCGTTTCATGATGGTGCTTCCATCCATCAGGCACCAATCGGTCTTGGTAGATCCGCTGTCGGCAATCAGTCTCATATTTAATTATGAATTATGAATTATGAATTATTAATAGGCATTCTCAATGGTTGTTCCTTGGTAGTAGTGCTCCAGTATATCCTCGTAGGCATAGCCTTGCTCTCCCATCACGGCAGCACCGATCTGGCAGAGACCTACGCCGTGCCCCCATCCTGCACCTGTGAGGGTGAAGGTATCTGGCAACTTACTGCCAGCCTTGTAGGTCTTATCCACCACGAAGGCAGAACTGAAGAGATGGCTTGTAGAGAGCGTGCGACGGATTTCCAGTTCTTTGCCTATCACCAAGGTCTGCTTGCTTCCCACGATGCGCAGTTTGCAGAGACGACCGCTGGTGCCGCGCTCCACAGGTTGCAGATCCAGGATATCACCAAAGTCGATGCCAGAGCGCTCTTTGATCAGAGCAGACAGTTCTGCCTGAGAGTAGTTCACCTGCCAGCGATAGAAGTCGATGGTCTCTTGGTCGTAGTTGTTCAGCACCTGCGCCAAGATCTGTTTATCATCCGTATTGCAGAACGAGGCTGGAGCCGTGCGAATCCACTTGTCCGCTTCCTCCTCGATCGTCAGGTCTGGCAGCGGACTCTCCGTTCCTGATTCTTCATTCTTCATTACATCTAAGTCCCTTCCCTTCAGCAAGTAAGGCAGGTCTTTATCTGCCCAAGCCGTGTGAAACTCCTCGAAGGCGCCACCACAACTCTTGGAGTAGCGGGTGTCACAAATCTCCCCGTTGTAGGTCAGCACCTGTCCGCGTGTAGCCTCTATGGCCTCCCTTGCCTTCTCGGTAGTTACCCTCGTGATGCCCTGATAACGCTGGCAATGGTCATCGGCACAGACATGGAAGCGCTGGTGCGCATCACTCTCGTACCACTTGATAAATGAAGAATGAGGAGTGAATAATGAAGAACTTTCCTCTGAATCAGATTCTTCATTCTTCATTTTTAATTCTTCATTCTTCATTTTTAATTCTTCATTCTTCATTTTATTCAGCAGCCAGCTGCGTGAGATCACGGCATGCGCCTTGAGAAACTCTAAGGAGGCTTGGGCGCTCATTTCGCTGGAGATTACGCTGAGGAGGTAGTCCTCTACGGGTATCAGGTTCACGGCAGTGAGGCCTTTTTCCTCCACGATCAACTTCAGTGCCCCTTGAAAACGCTGCTGCTCACGGCGTTCCCAATGGAAATCTACTCCGATGATTACGTCTTCTATCTCGATGTAGTTGTCGGCCTGTGTAGGGGTGAAGAGCAGTTCATCCTGCGTGGTGCTGTTCCATGTCATGTGACCATTCTCATACATCACCGTCTGCTCTCCAGTGACCTTCTGGCCATCAGCCATGCGGTAGTCGCCCAGCAAGCGGAAGCGGATGGCCTGCTGCTCCAGCAGAATGCCCACCTCCACATTAGGCTCCTCGGATGCAGACGTTTCGCGGCATCCTGTCAGACCTAATGAGAGTCCTATCACCAAAGCGATGGCAGTGAGCGCACTCTTCTTTTCGCCCTCAGACGTGCTGATAAGACAGAGTCCAATGAAGGTAAACAAGGCGTTCATGATAAGAAGTTCGTAGCTGAATTGGTAACCTCCAAGCCAAGCCTCACTATGACTGTCGATCACATAGCAGAGGATTGGAGAGACGATGACTACCAGTGGCACCAGATAGTGGCGCACCTTCCGCTTAGTGAAGATGGCAAAGGCAAACATGCCAAGGATAGGACCGTAGGTATAGCTTGCCAGCACATAAACGGCATCAATCACACTGGTGTTATTCAGAATGTTGAAAGCCACGATGCAGAGACCCATCAGCACCGCCATACCGATATGAATCTTCTTGCGTGCAGTGGTGATGGCGGCTTCCGTCTTCCCCTTCGTTCCCCAGATATCCACTGTAAAAGAGGTGGTCAATGCCGTAAGGGCCGAACCTGCAGCAGCAAAGGCCGCAGAGGCAAGTCCCACTACAAAGATGATGCCCACAGCCAATGGCAGGTAACCGCCTGTGGCGATGGTTGGGAACAGCTCATCACTCTTTGCCACCGTGATGCCATGCTCTCGTGCAAAGAGATAAAGGAGTACGCCTAAACCCAGGAAAATCCAGATGACTACCAGCTGTAGCAAGATGCTGACAATCATGTTCTTTTGCGCATCGCGCGGGTTCTTGCAACTCAGATTACGCTGCATCATGTCCTGATCGAGTCCGTTGGTGGCAATCATGGTGAACGCACCTGCCAAGAACTGCTTCCAAAAATACTGCTTCTCGTTAGGATTATCAAAGAAGAAGATGCGGCTCCATTCGCTGCCCGTGATATTTTGGAACACATCAACGGCAGAGAAATGCAGGTCTTTGGCGATGTACCAAATGCAGAGGAAGAGCGACAGCAGTAAGCAGAGTGTCTTCAGTGAATCGGTCCAGATAAGCGACTTCACACCGCCTCGGAAGGTGTAGAGCCACACGACTATCATGGTCACTAGGGCATTCAGCGCAAAGGGTAGTCCTAATGGCGTGAAGATGAGCAGTTGCATCATCAGGCAAACCACGAAGAGGCGCACGGAAGCTCCCAGCATCTTGCTGATGAAGAACATCCAAGCCCCCGAATGATAGCCTCCCTTTCCCAATCGGTCCTCCAAGAACTGATAGATAGAGGTGAGTTGCATCTTGTAGAACAGTGGGGTTAGCACGAAGGCGATGGCCAACTGTCCTGCCACGAAGCCCAGCACCATCTGCAGGTAGCCCATCTGACTGGCACCTACCATGCCTGGCACAGAGACGAAGGTCACGCCAGAGATACTGGCACCTATCATGGCAAACGCCACCATGTACCACTTAGATTGGCGGCCTCCAACAAAGAAACCTGCATTGTCGGCCCTTCTGCCTGCGAGGTAAGACACGGTGAATAATACGGCGAAGTATATCGCTATGGTCAGTATTGCAACTAGTGGGGTCATTTCTTAATTATGAATTATAATGTTTAATGTTTAACGTTTAATGTTTAACGTTCTTCGTAAAGAAGGTACGGCTTTCGTTGTTCCTTGAACTTCTCTACATCGGGCAGCCAGCGGGCTTTGATTTCCCCGGCACTCTTTCCCTGCTTGATCATCTGGCGCACGTAATCTACTCCTATCAGTTTCTCGAAGAAGGTGGTGAAGAACTTATCGCCCATCTTCAGGTTCTGGTAGGCATCGATGACGTAAGCTAAGTTGAGCCCTCCTTGAATGATGGCATCATCTTCCAGTAGGCTCAAATCCTTGCCATAGCAGAGTTTGTCTTTCTGTGGTGGATTGGTGGCACCAGGCTTACTGCGAGGCGTGAAACTATAAGGCTGGTCTTTCATCTGCGGATGCCCGTAGATTTGGAAAGGTTTATCTGTGCCTCTGCCTAAGCTAATGACTGTTCCTTCAAACAGGCAGGTAGAAGGGTAGAGGTAGATCGATTTCATGTTTGGCAGATTGGGCGATGGGGCCACCGTCAGTGCATAGCGACTCTGATGGGTATAGTTGGCGCAAGGAATCACGGTGAGCTTGCATTGTCTGCCTTGGGGCAGCCACTTCTCGCCATTCACCATCTGTGCCAGTTCGCCAAGTGTCATGCCATGCACCACGGGGATAGGCAGCCATCCTACACCGCTCTTATGCTTCATGTCGAGGATGGGTCCGTCCACATACATGCCGTTGGGGTTGGGTCTATCCAGTATGATAAGCTCCTTGCCCTGCTCTGCACAAGCATCCATCAGTCGGCACATAGTAATATAGTAGGTGTAGAAGCGCAGCCCCACATCCTGAATATCCATCACCAGCGCATCTACCTGCTGCATGGTCTTGGCATCGGGCTTCCCGCCTTGTTGTCCATAGAGTGAAATGATAGGCAGGCCTGTCTTTGCGTCTACGGAGTTGTCCACCTTTTCCCCCGCATCGGCATCCCCTCTGAAACCATGCTCTGGTGAAAGGATATAGACGATGTTGAACCCACTGCGCTGCAGTAAGTCCACCACATGCTCATCGCCCGCCATGCCCGTCTGGTTTGAATACACACCAATGCGCTTCCCTTCCAGCAAGTGGAAGTAAGCCTCCGTCTGGAGGTCGCCCGTCAAGATGGGCGCGGGGCGCACCTCCTCTGTCTCTGCGACTTTAGCAGGTTCCGAAGTGTTTTGTGCCTTAGAGCAAGCGATGAAGCAGAGCAGCAAGGACAGTATCATGAGTTTCTTCATAGAGTTTGCTTATATAGGGCAAAGATAATAAAAATCTAATAAATCGTGCAAAAAAAGAAGCATCTCATGCACGGCGTGTGCTGAGATGCTTCTACTTATGAAATATGTGCTGCTTAAAGCGCGTTTTCCTTAATCAAATATTCGGCTATCTGCACGGCATTCAGCGCTGCACCCTTACGGATCTGATCGCCAACCTGCCACCATGTGAGGCCCTTCTCATTAGCGAGGTCCTTACGGATACGACCTATATACACAGGATCCTTGCCTGCCAGGAACAGCGGCATCGGATAGATCTTGTTGGCAGGATCATCCATCACCTCCACACCTTCTGCCTTTTCGAAGGCTGCCTTAGCTTCTGCCACGCTGATAGGCTTCTGCGTCTCTATCCAGATAGCTTCAGAATGACTGCGCAGAGATGGCACACGTACGCAGGTAGCGCTCACTTGCACGTCGCTGTGCATGATCTTGCGCGTCTCGTTGAACATCTTCATCTCCTCTTTGGTATAGTCGTTCTCCATGAACACATCCACCTGAGGAATCAGGTTGTATGCCAACTGGTACTGGAACTTGCTCACCGTGACAGGCTCGCCTGCCAATACCTGTCGATACTGCTCCTCAAGCTCTTGCATAGCTACGGCACCAGCACCGCTGGCAGCCTGATAGGTAGCCACATGCACACGCTTGATGTGAGATAACTCTTCGATGGCCTTAAGGCAAACTACCATCTGGATAGTGGTACAGTTAGGATTGGCAATGATGCCACGAGGGCGGTCCTTCGCATCGGCAGCATTCACCTCTGGCACTACCAGTGGCACATCGGCATCCATACGGAAGGCGCTGCTGTTGTCTATCATCACAGCTCCATACTTGGTGATGGTCTCGGCATACTCCTTGGAAGTGCCAGCACCTGCTGACGCAAACACGATGTCGATATCCTTGAAATCATCGTTGTGCTGCAACAGTTTCACCTCTATCTCCTTGCCCTTGAATGGATACTTTCGGCCTGCACTGCGCGGAGAACCAAACAAAACCAACTCATCCATTGGGAAATCTCTTTCCTCCAGCACCTTCAGGAACTCCTGTCCCACGGCACCACTTGCACCAACGATTGCTACTTTCATAATACTTTGTTACCTTTAAAATTAATACTCTATTAACCGTTTCGCTGCAAAAATACTACATTTTGGAGTATCTTTAGCATGAAATGGAATTTTTTTGTTTATTTTGCAGCCAGAATAGTTAATAATAGTGTAAATATGCTATGAGTCCTGTCTTTAAAAGAGAGAATGGATATGTGTTCAAGATATTCTCTAACGAGGAGGAAAGAATGCATATTCATGTGATACGTGCAAACTGTGAAGCCAAATATTGTTGGAGCCTATTGTGGAATTAGCTGAGAATTATGGATTTGCAGAGCATGAGTTGACTAAATTTCAAAAAATAGTAGAAAAGAATGGAGACAAATTTAAACAGCAATATCAACAGCACATTGGCAAGCGTGTTGATGATTAATGCTCAGGGAATAATGATCTCAGTAGCAGGAAATGATTATTTCTTGTCTTATAATCGCATACCTTGGATGAAGGACGCTTCAATCAAGACGTATTAAATGTACGAATGAGTGGCCAGAACGCCATAGAGTGGCCAGATCTTGATGTAGACCTTGAAATAGAAAGCCTTAAGCATCCAGAGCGGTATCCATTGGTTATTAAACGTAATGCGTTGGATTTTGTATAGGAGCGGACATTATGTTCAAAAAGTTATTGACTTTGTTTTATGGCTTATGCCTCTGCCTGTCGCTGTCTGCACAAGGCAACTTTACGATGAAAGGGCATCTCACTGACCTGCCCGATGGTAATCTGACTGTCTCCTATCTTGCAGTGCCAGGTTCTGGAGATTATGTTGACGTGCATACCACTGTGGAGAATGGGCAGTTTGCTTTCTCTGTGAATCTCGACTATGCTGTCAGTGCCCGCATTGGTGAGGATTTCTATTTCACTATGGTGCCTGGAGAGGAAGCATATTTCGAAGGAACCACCCAAGATTATACCTCCAGTGGAAGCAAATACTATCAAGATCTGGAAAAGATTAATGAAATGCGAAAGCCTTATCTGCGACAGCAGCAGGAGATTACGGAACGCTATGAGGATATGGGTAACGACCGTGAGATTCTGGAGGAGATGCGCAATGAGGAGATGCGTGCGATAAATGAGGAGATAGGTAAAGTCTATTTGGAGTATATCAAGCAACATGCTGATGAAGATGCATCGGTGGAGTTGGTGATATACCTTAATTTAAAGGATATTCTTGAAGCTGTGGAGCTGCTTTCTCCTTCTGTGCGTGAAGGGCGTATGAAGTCATTGATTGACAGTGACGTAAATATAGCGCAGATGATATTGAAACGAGGAGGGAACTAAACATTATGATAAGACTGGAAGGAATCACGAAGAGTTTTGGCTCATTGCAGGTGCTGAAGGGCATCGATTTGCAGATAGAGAAGGGTGAGGTAGTGAGCATCGTAGGACCTAGTGGTGCTGGTAAGACCACCTTGCTGCAAATCATGGGTACGCTCGATACACCTGATGCTGGGCATGTCTTGATAGGCGGCACCGATGTGCTGGCCTTGAAGGAGAAGCAGCTTTCTGCCTTCCGCAATCAGCACATTGGCTTCGTGTTCCAGTTCCACCAGCTTTTGCCAGAATTCACAGCCATAGAGAATGTCATGATTCCTGCTTTCATCGCAGGACGCAGTCGCACGGATGCCTTCGATGCAGCCAAGGAACTCCTTGCCATGATGGGACTCTCAGACCGTGCGGAGCATAAGCCCAACGAACTTTCTGGAGGTGAAAAGCAGCGTGTGGCAGTGGCCCGTGCGCTGATCAATCATCCCGATGTCATCTTGGCCGATGAACCTTCTGGCAGCCTCGATTCCAAGAACAAAGCCGAGCTTCACCAACTCTTCTTCGACCTCCGCGACCGTCTTGGCCAGACTTTCGTCATCGTCACCCACGATGAGGGCCTCGCGTCACTCACAGACCGCACCATTCACATGAAAGATGGGGTGATTTTAGGGTAAATACTTATTTCCTTACAGGATCAAAAGTAAGTCCGCAACCCAGCTTCTTGAAAATCTTGCGATCAACCTCGCTGAGCATCACAGTGGCATGTACCTGGCAGCCATCGAGCAGAGGGAGGGTCTCCAAGGCACGGCGGCAGTTCTCATCGTGCTGACTCAGCACGGAGAGGGCTACCAACACCTCATCGGTATGCAGGCGAGGGTTGTTGCCATGCAGCAGGCGGGTCTTGGTGTATTGGATAGGCTCTATCATGTTCTGCGGAATCAGCTTCAGGTCGTGGTCGATGCCAGCCAGATGCTTCATGGCATTGAGCAGCAGGGCAGCACTTGGCCCCAGCAAGGCAGTGGTCTTCGAGGTGATCATGGTGCCGTCGGCCAGCTCTATGGCAGCAGCAGGTACGCCCGTCTGCTCCTTACGCTCAGCAGCCACGGTGCAGCGACGATCGGCAGTGGTGAGCTTCATCTGCTTCATTAGCAGCACCAGCTTGTTCACCTCATGCTCGTTGTTTCTACCATCGTACATATTGCACAGAGCCGTGTAGTAGCGTCGTATGATCTCCTGCTTAGACGCTTCACGGCACACCTCATCGTCACTGATGCAGTAGCCTATCATGTTCACGCCCATGTCGGTAGGCGACTTATAAGGACTCTCCCCATAGATGCCCTCGAAGATGGCGCTCAGCACAGGGAAGATCTCGATGTCACGGTTGTAGTTTACTGTGGTCTCGCCATAAGCCTCCAGATGGAAGTGGTCTATCATGTTCACATCGTCCAGATCGGCCGTGGCAGCCTCGTAAGCCACGTTGATAGGGTGTTTCAGAGGGATGTTCCAGATGGGGAATGTCTCGAACTTGGCATAGCCCGCCTTCACGCCTCGAAGGTTCTCGTTGTAGAGCTGACTGAGGCAGGTAGCCATCTTGCCGCTGCCAGGACCAGGAGCCGTCACCACCACCAGCGGGCGGGTGGTCTCCACATAGTCGTTCTTTCCGAAGCCCTCGTCAGAGTCTATCAGCTCCACATTGGTGGGATAGCCCTCGATGAGGTAGTGGTAATACACCTTCACGTTGCCCTCGCGCTCCAGCATCTTGCGGAAGGCCACGGCACTCTGCTGACCGTTGAAGTGGGTGATGACCACGCTGCTCACGTAGAATCCGCGGGCAGTGAACACGTTGCGCAGGCGCAGCACATCCTTGTCATAGGTGATGCCCAGATCGCCGCGTATCTTGTTGCGCTCTATGTCTTCGGCACTGATGACAATGACGATCTCAGCATCGTCTTGGAGCTGCATGAGCATGTCGAACTTGCTGTCGGGGTGGAAGCCAGGGAGCACGCGACTGGCATGATAATCATCATAAAGCTTGCCGCCGAACTCCATGTAAAGTTTGTCACCGAACTGCGCTATGCGTTCCTTGATGTGCTCCGACTGTATGCGGAGGTACTTGTCATTGTCGAATCCTAATTTCATAACTGTGGTCTTCTACTTAAAAACTAAGCAACAAAGGTACGGATTAGATTTGAAATTATCAAGTCTAATTATTCATTTTGAATTATACAAATCGTATAATTATTTTAGTTCGTATTTCAGCAGCACAGGGTCTTCACCTTTCGCTGTATAAGTGGCGTAGATGCAGTTTCGCTGTTCATCCACAGCGAAGCGGTTGATTACCTCCTGCAAGTGATAGGCTTTCTGGTAGTTGCCCTCCCAATCGAACTGCAAAATATAGCAAGTGTTGTTTGGATTGTCTTTGTCAAGTTCGGGGAAGCCGTAGTATAGGGCATACAGATGCTGCTCTGTAGCGTAGAGGTCTTGGTAGGAGGCAATGGTTTTTGTAGAATGCTTAGGACCTAAAACTCGTCCAGAAGAGCCACTATTAAAAGGGTCATCTGAAACTATGGTGAAAGTATCATAGCTGAAGTAGGCCATAAGTTGTTCCATCTCGTTCCTACAAGCATGCATAGCAGTGTGGATATGGCAGATAGATACTTCATTCGTATTTTTGTTTCATGCAGCGAAGATACAAAAAAGAGGGATAATTTACCAAAAGTCAGGGCACTTTTGAGCTATTCGAAGCTAAGGTAGTGGGAAAGGCGCTCTAAGTCTTCCTCTGTAAACTCGTCGTAAAGGGTGAAAACGCGGAGGTTTGGCACGGAACCATGACGTTGGCGGTATTCCACTATGGCGCGGGCTTGGTAGAAATTGAGGTAAGGATGGTTGCGCAGACGCTCCACACTGCTGCGATTTACAGGGATGCGGGTGATGTCCTCCTCGTGTACCTCAAACCAAGGGAGCAGTTGCTGGTAGTCGAGATTGATTTCGCCTAACTGACTGACGGCATAGTAGCCACCTAACTGGCGACGATAGCTGATGATCATGCCTGCAATGCCACTACCGATGCCTGGAATCTGCATCAGCGTGAGGCTGTCGACACGATTTAGGTCGAAAACCACGATTTCATCGAGTTTCTGCGGGTATTGGCGTGTGGTATCTGGGAGATAGTGCTGAGGGGGCTCTTTTAAAACACTGTCGGAAGCCCCAGAGCGCTGGCGATAGTTCTCCGAACGTCGGGGATAGTCGGATCTATTGGCATAGTAAGTGCGAGGCTCATAGTTGCGCTCATACGTACGAGGCTGACGACGCAGGCTATCCACCTCCCTGACGGAAGCCATGAAGGCTTTGTACTCTTCTTGCTGCAGTCGCTCTGCTTCTGCATCGACAGGAGGGGCGGAAGTGCCGAAAGGGCCGAGGATAACCAAAACGATTGCTACCAGAATAAGGCCAAGCAGCAACACAATGCCTCGTTTCTCCGAAGGGGAGAAATAGCGGAATTCATCAAACCAATGTGCCATGCGTCAGGAGAGGAAGCCAAGCTCGTTGAGGAACACCATAGCGATGCCTGCAGGTGCCACATAGCGCAGGATGATGATGATGGCGCGATAGATGTAGGGGTGCAACGTGCGGCAAGGGCTCAGCTCTGAACGCAGCACGCGATGGTCGAGGAACCACCCCGTGAAGATGGCGATGAAGAAGCCACCGATAGGCAGCATGATCTTCGCCGTCACGAAGTCGAACATATCGAAGAGGTTCTTGCCAAAGAGCGTGTAGTCCTTGAACGGTCCGAAAGACAACGCGCAGAGCACACCAATAAAGCCACAGACGATGGTCACTATCCAAGCCGCCTTCTTGCGGGTGAGGTTGAACTCCTCATGCAGATAGAGCGTCACCACCTCGTGCATGGAGATGGTAGAGGTAAGGGCCGCCAACGACAGCAGCACGTAGAACATCAGGCTCAGTATGGTGGCTAAAAGTGGGATATTGCCAAAGGCATTGGTAAACACATTGGGCAGGGTGATGAAGATGAGGCTGGGACCTGCATCGGGCTGAATGCCCACTGCAAAGGCAGCGGGGAAGATGATGAAGCCTGCCAAGATGGCTACCAAAGAATCTATGCTGGCGATGGAGAGGGCCGTGTTGGGCAACTTCGTATCTGCCCTGAAGTAAGAGGCGTAGGTGCAGAGGCAACCCATGCCAAGGCTCAGCGAATAGAATGTCTGTCCTAAAGCGCTGAGGAATACATCGGCATTCACCTTGCTGAAATCGGGCTTCAAGAGGAAGTCGATACCTGCAGAGGCTCCAGGCAGCATGATGGAGCAAACCGCCAAGAACAGCAGCAGGATGAAGAGCACAGGCATAAGGATCTTAGCCGAGCGCTCGATGCCTTTCTGCACACCCTTGGTAATGATGAAGTGGGTAGCCAGCATGAAGATGATCATCCAGAGGGCTGGACGCCACGGATGGCTCACGAAGCTATTGAACATGCTGACATAATCGTCTGAACTCTTATCGGCAAAGGCATTGGTGAGCGAATCTGTCACATATTCCAAGCACCAACCAGCCACTACGGTATAGTAGCCTAAGATGCAGAAGCCTGTGAGCACACCCCAACGACCTACCCAACGCCACTGGGTGCCAGGGGCCAGAATCTGGTAAGCCCTGGCCGTATTGGCACGGGAATGGCGGCCTATGGTGAACTCTGCGATCATCACAGGCAGACCGAAGAAAAGGATACATGCTATATAGATAAGGATAAAGGCAGCACCACCGCTGTTGCCTGTCTCATAGGGAAAGCGCCAGATATTGCCCAATCCCACAGCAGAACCAGCAGCAGCCAGAATAGCCCCCACCTTGCTTCCGAAATTTATTCTGTTAGATTCGTTTGCCATTTTGTAATAATTTCGCGCAAAGATAGGCATAATAAATGAATTTTTCTATATTTGCATCCGTAAAATCTTAGCTTATGAAATGGATTCTGAAAAATTACCCCCTGTCTGTAGGACTGATCTTGGTTATCACCTATCTGTCGTTCTTCACGCCTCCGAAGACACAGCTGGATGAAATCTCCAATTTTGACAAGTTCGTGCACTTCTGCATGTACTTCACCCTCTCATCGGTGATTTGGATAGAATTCTTCAGGGCCTATAGAAAAGAGAAAGCCCCCAGGGCGCATGGCTTTGCGGGGGCTTTGGTGTTTCCGATAGTCTATAGCGGCGTGGTGGAACTGCTGCAAGCGTATGCCACCACAACAAGAAGCGGCGATTGGGCCGACTTCATTTTCAACACGTTGGGGGCCTTAGTGGGTACGGCGGTGTGCTATCTCTGGGTGCGCCGCAGGTTCTTTACAGATACTCCACCACAGAGCTGAGCTTGTTGCTGTTAGACCCCTTGATGAGGATGGTCTTCCCAGCAGGTTTGAGTTGCTGCAAAGCGGCAATCAAGGCAGGCGTGTCTGGGTAAGTGGGGTAGGCGTGGCGTGTCTTGGCAAACTGCTCGCCAACGAGCAGCACCTCCTCAAAATCACACTGGTCGATGTAATCCACTACGCGCTGGTGCTCTGCTTCACTCTCAGCACCGAGTTCTCCCATCTGTCCTAAAATCAACATCTTATGATTGGCCTGCATCTGAGAGAAATTCTCCAAAGCGGCCTGCATGCTCGTAGGATTGGCATTGTAGGCATCGATGATGAGGGTGTTTCGCTCTGTGCGTTGCAGTTGCGAACGATTGTTCTGTGGCGCATAGCCCTCAAGGGCTGCATTGATTTGGGCAGGTGTCACTCCGAAATGACTACCAATGGTGATGGCGGCCAAGGCATTGTTAAAGTTGTAAGAACCAATCAGTTGGGTCTGCACTTTCTGCCAAGCGGCACTCTGCATGCCCTTCCACTCCAAAGCCAAGAACGGCGAGTTTCCTGTGACGCGTCCTGTGATGTAGAGTCCCTCGGAAGTGCCATATTCTATATGGGTAAGTCCTTGCGCGATGCCTTGCAGGTAAGGGTTCTCATGATCGATGAAGATAGTGGCGTTTCCCTTCGCTCTCAGAAAGTCGTAGAGTTCGCCTTTGGTGTGGATGACTCCCTCGAAAGAACCGAAGCCCAAGAGGTGCGCCTTTCCCACATTGGTGATGATACCATAATCGGGCTCTGCAATATCCACCAATTCCTTGATGTCGCCAGGGTGGCTGGCTCCCATCTCAATGACACCCATCTGATGCTCCTTCTTCAGTCCCAGCAGGGTGAGGGGCACGCCGATGGAGTTGTTCAGATTGCCCTGCGTATAGAGGATATTGAACTTCTGGCGCAGCACGGCAGCGATGAGTTCCTTGGTTGTGGTCTTGCCATTGGTGCCAGTAATGCCGATGAGGGGAGTGCCCAACTGCCTGCGATGGTGGCGTGCCAAGGCTTGCAGAACCAGGAGTCCGTCGTCCACCAATGTATAGCGATCGTCATCGGCCTTGAAAAAGGCAGCTTCATCTACCACCACATGGCTGCAACCAGCCTCTAATGCCTTCGCTGCAAAGGCGTTGCCATTGAAAGAGGCTCCCTTCAGGGCGATGAAGAGAGAACCTTGCGGGCAGTGGCGACTGTCTGTAGTCACACCGCTGCTCTTCAGAAAGTGCGCATATAATGCCTCTATATCAGTGTTCATATACCAACTTATTTACGGATTATAAACAAAGATAGGCATTATTTTGTTATCAAAGCGAAATACAAGCGTTTTTTTGATTACATTTGTGGCAATAAAGTGTGACGAGGTGCCTATGAAGTGGAATACGCTCAACATAAACGGACTGTTGCTCACGTTGGAACGCCCCTTGGTGATGGGGATTCTGAACGTGACGCCCAACTCGTTTTATGAAGCCAGCCGTAAGCAGACGGAGAGCGAAGTGGCTGCTGAGGTGGAGCGACTCCTCTCTGAAGGGGCCGACATCATCGATGTGGGAGCCTGCTCCACGCGTCCAGATGCTGCGATAGTCAGTAAGGAGGAGGAAACGGAGCGTCTGCGCTTCGGATTACAAGCGTTGAGGAAGGTGGCACCACAAGCCTTGGTGTCTGTAGATACCTTCAGGGCCGATGTGGCATGTATGTGTGTAGAGGAATACGGCGTGGGCATGGTGAACGACATCTCTGGCGGAACGTTTGATAAGGACATGTTCGCCACCGTTGCCAAACTGCGTACACCTTATATATTAATGTATATCCAAGGCGAGGTGGAAAGCATGCACCGTCAGCATACGTATGCCGATGTGACGGCCGATACCATCAAGGCATTGGCAGCGAAGGTGTTTGAACTTCGGGGCATGGGGGTGCATGACATCATCTTGGATCCTGGCTTCGGGTTCAGTAAGACGGTGGAGCAGAATTATGAATTGATGGCGCACTTGGCCGATTTCCAAGTGTTTGAGTTGCCCCTGCTGGTGGGCATCTCCCGCAAGTCCATGATTTGGCGACAGCTGGACATCCGTCCTGAAGAGGCACTGAATGGCACCACAGCCCTACACATGGCAGCATTGGAACGGGGAGCAGACATCCTGCGCGTGCATGATGTGAAGCAGGCAGTGGAAGCGGTGCGCATCTATGAGGAATTAACTAAGTATCAATCAACTAAATAGATAGGGAAGTGTTTTTCGATTTTACCATTAAAGATTTCATAGACATACTGCTGGTGGCAGTGTTGCTCTATTATACCTATAAGGTGATGAAGTCGTCAGGTTCCATCAATATCTTCGTGGGTATCATGGTGTTTATCCTGATATGGCTGGTAGTGACGCAGGTGCTAGACATGCGATTGCTGGGCTCTATCATGGATAAGTTGGTCAGTGTGGGTGTCCTTGCCATCATCGTGATTTTCCAAGACGAGATACGCCGCTTCTTGCTGAACCTTGGTTCGCACCACAACGCCAGTGCCTTCGTGAAGTTCTTGATGCGCAACAAGAAATCGAAGCCTATGCACGAGGACATTATGCCCATCGTGATGGCATGCATCAGCATGGCGAAGGGGAAGGTGGGGGCACTCATCGTGATAGAGCGCGATTTCCCATTGGATGACATCATCAATACGGGGGATGTGATAGACGCGAACATCAATCAGCGACTGATTGAGAACATCTTCTTCAAGAACAGTCCGCTGCATGACGGGGCCATGGTGATCAGAAAGAAGCGTATTGAGGCGGCTGGTTGCATCTTGCCTGTATCGCATAATCTGGACATCCCTAAGGAACTGGGACTGCGCCATCGTGCGGCATTAGGCATGTCACAGGTCTCTGATGCTCTTTGCATCATCGTCTCTGAGGAAACGGGAGGCATCTCCGTAGCACATCGGGGAGAGTTCCACTTGAATCTTAATGCTGAGCAGTTGGAAAGCTTCCTCACGGCAGAAGAATAAGGATAGTTTCACAGTTATGCGCACAAATGCTCACAGCTGTGAGCAAAAATGACCACAACGGTGAGCATAAAAAATCCCCGCCTTCGAAAGCGGGGATTCTCGTTTATGAAAAGTTTATCTCAGACTTACTTGTTCAAGATATTTACGGTGTCTTGAGCAATCATCAGCTCTTCATCCGTGCAAACTACCACGACCTTCACCTTGGAATCTGGCGTAGAGATGATGCCTTCCTTACCTAGACGAGTCTCGGCATTCAGCTTGTCGTCAACCTTCAAGTTCAGATAGTCCATACCAGAAACGGCACCAGAACGGATGCTTGCCTGATTCTCACCAACGCCGCCCGTGAAGACGATGATGTCTACGCCGCCTAATGCAGCCGTATAGGCACCGATGTACTTCTTGATGCGGTAGATATAGGCATTGGTAGCTGTGATGGCCTTCTGGTTGCCCTTGTTGTAGGCTTCCTCGATGGAGCGCATATCGCTGGAGATGCCCGTGAGGCCCAGCATACCGCTCTTCTTGTTGAGGATGGCACTCATACGGTGCGCATCTACACCCAACTTGTTCTGCAGGTAAGTCACCACACCACCGTCTACGTCGCCGCTTCGGGTACCCATGATGAGGCCTTCCAATGGGGTGAGACCCATAGAGGTGTCTATCACCTTGCCGTCCTTGATGGCAGCGATTGAAGCACCATTGCCGATGTGGCAAGTGATGATTTTCTTGCCCTCAGGAGTAGTGCCGAGCATCTCGCATACGTGCTGACTTACAAAGCGATGAGAGGTTCCGTGGAAACCATAGCGGCGGATCTGGTACTTCTCGTAGTATTCGTATGGCAGTGCATAGAGGTATGCATAGTCGGGCATCGTCTGATGGAAAGCGGTATCAAACACACCTACCTGTGGAATGTCTGGCAGAATGGCCTTCACGGCAGCCACACCCTTCAGGTTGGCTGGATTGTGCAGCGGAGCCAAGTCGTTGCAAGCCTCGAAAGCCTCCAGAACTTCAGGTGTGAGGAGGGCAGACTCGGTGAACTTCTCGCCACCATGCACCATGCGATGACCCACGGCATTGATCTCATTCAGAGACTTGATGGCACCATAGGTAGGATCTGTGAGGGTCTGCAAGATGAGCTCTACGCCTACGGTATGCTCAGGAATGTCTTTCTCGATGATCTTCTTCTCTCCATCGGGAGCCACGAACTTAAGGAATGAGCCTTCCAGGCCGATCATTTCTATACCACCAGAAGCGATGACAGACTTATTGCTCATATCAAAAAGCTTGTACTTGATAGAGGAACTTCCGCAATTGAGTACTAATATTTTCATAACTATGTAATTTTATTTGTTAGCTTTTGCTGCCTGAGCCTGGCATGCGGTGATGGCTACCATGTAGTAGATGTCGTCTACGGAGCAACCGCGGCTGAGGTCGTTTACTGGACGTGCGATACCTTGGAGGATAGGGCCGAGGGCAACGGCATCGCCCAGGCGTTGCACCATCTTGTAGGCAATGTTTCCCACTTCAAGGCAAGGGAACACCAGCACGTTGGCCTTGCCAGCGATCTCACTGCCAGGGGCTTTCTTGTTGCCCACAGAAGGCACCAATGCGGCATCTGCCTGCAATTCACCGTCAACTTTCAGTGTAGGATCCATCTCCTTGGCAAGTTGGGTAGCTTCTACCACCTTATCTACTACCTCATGAGAAGCAGAACCCTTAGTGGAGAAGCTCAGCATGGCTACGCGTGGGTCTGCGAAACCACCTACTGCCTTGGCTGTCTGTGCCGTACATACGGCAATCTGCGCCAACTGTGAGGCATCTGGCATAGGAGTCACGGCTACGTCGCCAACTACCAAAACGCCGTCTTCGCCATACTGTGGCTGCTTGGTGATGAGCAGCATGGCACCGCTGACGCAAGTGATGCCCGGAGTGCACTTGATGATCTGCAAGGCAGGACGCAGCGTCTCTGCAGTAGTGCTCAGTGCACCAGAGATTTGGCCGTCTGCCTCCCCGGTCTTGATGATCATGCAGCCCAGATAGAGCGGATTCTTCACCAGCTCTCGGGCTTCCTCTATGGTCATGCCCTTTTTCTTGCGGAGTTCAGCAAGCAGGGCGGCATATTCCTCAGATTTCGGATTGTTCAGTGGATCGATAAGCGTTGCCTTATCTATATTTTTCAGATTATGCTTCTCAGCCAGGGCGTGTATCTCTGCTGGGTCGCCAATCAGGACGATGTCCGCAATGCCATCGGCCAAAACATGATCTGCAGCTTTCAATGTGCGCTCTTCTGTGGCTTCTGGAAGCACGATGCGTTGGCGATTGGCTTTGGCACGCTCAATAATTCCTTGGATTAGTTTGCTCATAGTAGTAAACGATTTAATGTTATTGTATAGATTGTTTATTGCATACAAAGATAGTGTAAATTGATGTAAAAGCAAAACTTGTGGGCATTTTGCTTGAAAAAAAGAAAGCAGAAAGGAACGGATATAATTATTGCATTACAAATCCCCGGGGTGTAAGCACGCTCTTACATCCGTCACGGATTTGTAATGCAATAAGCTTTCGAGTGTATGAATATCCAGATTTACAGTTACTCTTCTGGGTTCATTTGTTTCAGGACATTAGCACTAACCTTAAACTTGATGGTAGTGCGTTCTGGAATCTCATGGAACTCACCATTTCTTGGGTCACGGCCAGGGCGCTGAGGCTGGCGATGAGGGATGAACTTTCCAAAGTACTGAAGCTTTACTTCTTCACCTTCACACATTTTCTCTACAACAAGTTTGTTGTACTCATCCACAAAGTTCTTAGCTACATAGTCATTGCAGTTAAGTCGCTTCGCTAATTCCTTTACAAAACTAAATTTATTCATTTTAGATCCAGTATTATATATAGTTATCTATAAAATAGGGTTATCAACATTTATCTTTTCCGCATAATTAGGAATCACCGTTTGATATATATAATCATTCTAAACGCTTTTTTCTTCTTAATTAACGGAAACTCCCATTCAATGGGCGTTTGTAAAAAACAAATTTCATACAAATATAAGGTATTTTGCTTGAAATTAGGAAATAAAATTATAAAAAAATAAGCATGATATTTAATTATTTTTCTGATTATTCTAAATTTCAAATGATTTTGTGCGTGTTTGCGCTTTTTTATTTTTAGGGGCTTATTTGTGGATTCGGATTTATATTATTACCTTTGTCTTATGAAACTAATAAAAACTAATGATATGAAAAGATTTGCTTATTTGTTGTTCGTAGCCCTGTTTGCCCTGAATTTGCAGGCACAACAGGCGAAGTACGTTTTCTATTTTATTGGTGACGGTATGGGCGTAAACCAGATCAATGGTACCGAGATGTATATAGCTGCCAATCAAGGGCGTATCGGCATAGAGCCTTTGCTGTTTCCTTCTTTCCCTGTTGCAACTGTGGCTGCCACTTATTCTTCTTCAAATCCTATCACCGACTCTGCTGCAGGTGGTACGGCGCTGTCTTCTGGCGTGAAGACTTACAATGCTGCCATCGGTGTAGATAAGGACAAGAATAGGGTAGAGACTCTGGCAGAAATGGCCAAGAAAGCGGGAAAGAAAGTCGGTGTGGCAACATCAGTGAGTATCGATCATGCCACACCTGCTTGCTTCTATGCGCATCAGGAACGTCGTCAGATGTACTATGAGATTGCCACAGACCTGCCAAAGTCTGGTTTCGACTTCTTCGCAGGTAGCGGTTTCCTGCGTACTGAGCAGACCATCGACGGTAAGCCTGCGCCAAGCATCTATCCGATGATTGATGCTGCTGGCTATGTGATAGCACATGGCGTAGATGAGTACAAGGCAAAGGCTGCCACTACTGATAAGATGATTTTGGTGCAGCCAGAAAGTGCTACGCGCGTTGACTGTCTGCCATATGCCATCGATCGTAAGCCTGGCGACCTCACACTGAAGCAAATCACAGAGAGTGCCATCGACTTCCTGACAAAGGATAAGAAGAGCAAGGGTTTCTTCCTCATGGTGGAAGGCGGAAAGATAGACTGGGCTTGCCATGCCAACGATGCCGGAGCTGCTTTTGAAGAGGTCATCGATATGGATGAGGCTGTGAAGGTGGCTTATGAGTTCTATCAGAAGCACCCGAAGGAGACGCTGATCGTAATTTCTGCCGATCATGAGACTGGTGGTTTGGCATTAGGCAACTCTAACTACTGGCTCTATCTGGAGAACTTCAAGAGTCAGAAGTGCTCTATTGAGGAATTCTCAAAGAAAGTGACCGATTATCGTCGCGACCATCAGAGAGATGCTTCATGGGAAGGCGTGAAGGCGCTTCTGGCGGAGAACTTCGGTTTCTTTGATAAGGTGAAACTCACTTGGGCAGAGGAGAGACAACTGAGAGATGCTTACGAAGAATCTTTCGTGAACAATAATATCAAATTTGATGAGAGCCTCTATTCTTCCACAGATCCTATGGCTACTGCTGCCAAACTTGTGCTGGCAAAGTCGGCTCATATCGCATGGACAACTGGCGGACATACTGCTGGCTATGTGCCTGTTTATGTGGTAGGTGCTGGTGCCAATCTGTTCATGAATGGCAAGATTGACAATATCGAAATCGCTCGCAACATTGCCAAGGCTGCTGGATATAAGTTCACTAATTGATAAAATTAATTAAAATTGAAATAAATGAAATGCCCCGTTCCTAAGAGCGGGGCATTCATATTATAATAAGGTGTAAGTTCAGACTTTGGTTTCTCCTTCGATGTATTGCTCCATGAAGAGGTGCTCTCCATCGAAGACGGCATAGGTGAAGAGATTGATCCAATCGCCTAAGATCAGCACGCGCGAGGTCTTGCTTAGCTGCAGATCCAGCTCTATATGCCGATGCCCGTAGATGAAGAAGTTGATGTCGGGATGGTTCTTCAAGTACTCCTTCGTATAGAGCACCAAGTATTCCTTATCCTCTCCCATATAGTCGGGCTCCTTGCCGTTCTCACGCTTCATGCGGCTGTGCTTAGCCCAATTCAAGCCGAAAGCGACACTCCATCGCGGATGTATGCAGGAAAACAGGGCTTGCAAGAACTTGTTATGGAACAGAGAGCGCAAGAACTGGAACTTCTTATCAGGATCGCCAAGGCCGTCGCCATGCGCCAAGTAGAACTCCTTGCCGTAAAGTTCGGTAGTTAGCGGTTTCTTATGGATGATGAGGCCGCATTCCTTTTCGAGATAGTCGTCGCACCAGATGTCATGATTTCCTGTGAAGAAATGGATTTCCACCCCCATGTCCGTGAGTTCCGAGAGTTTGCCAAGGAAGCGCGTATAGCCCTTTGGCACTACGGTCTTGAACTCATACCAGAAGTCGAACATGTCGCCAAGAAGGTAGATGGCTGCAGCCTTATCCTTGATTTGGTCAAGGAAGTTCACCAGCCTTCGCTCTTGTGTCCTGCTATGCTCTATGGCAAGGGATCCCAAGTGTGCATCCGAGAGGAAATAGATATTCTTCATATATGTGCGCGTTTTACATGAAACCAAGTTCCAGTTTGGCTTCCTCGCTCATCATGTCTTGGGTCCATTCGGGCTCGAAGACAATGTTGATGTTGGTGGAAGTCACCCCTTTGATGGAGCTGACCTTCTCTTTGGCATCTTCCATCAAGAAATCGCCTGCCGGACAACTTGGAGCGGTGAGTGTCATGTCTATGTTCACGGCACCGTCTTCTGCCACATCTATTTTGTAGATGAGGCCCAAGTCGTAGATGTTGACGGGTATTTCGGGGTCGTACACCGTCTTCAGCATGGCCACTATTTTTTCTTCTATTTCAAAAGTTGTCATAGTTTTCCTTCTATATATGCGGACAAAGTTACGAAAAAAACTCATTTTTACATCAATCCTTCGTCATTAAAGCTGAAAAACGCACCATCTGCCACGATGACGTGGTCTGTAAGGCGTATGTTCATGGCTTCAGCGCTCTTCTTCACTGCTGCTGTGAGGTTACGGTCTTCCCTGCTTGGACGGATATTGCCCGAGGGATGATTGTGTATAAGGACTATCTGCGTGGCTCTTTGCAGCAGGGCTTCACGAAGGATAAGTCGTACGTCCACAGCCGTCTGGTCGATACCGCCTTTGCTGATGCAAACTTTGTCAATGACCTTATTGGCTTGGTTTAGCAGCAAAATCCAGAATTCCTCGATGGGAAGATCGCGCATCAGAGGGTGGAAGATCTCGAAGATATCTGCCGAAGAACGGATGCTTACGCGCTCTATGCCTTTGGCATCGCTGCGCCTTCTTCCCAGTTCCAGAGCTGCCATGATGCTGATGCTCTTGGCCTCGCCAAGTCCCTTGAATTGCTTGAAATCACGGAGTTCCCACTTGCTGAGGGCGCTCAAGTCGTTGTGGCAGGCTTGAAGCACGCGCTGCATCAGTGCTACGGCACTCTCTTCTTGATTGCCAGAGCCGATGAGGATAGCCAGCAGTTCGGCATCGCTCAATGCACTGGCTCCCTTTAGCATCATTTTCTCACGTGGTCTGTCTTCTTCTGCCCATTGATTAATGTTTAATTTGTTCATCGTGAATTATTTATAAAAGTTTTTCTTGAAAGCCTCCATCTCTCCTTTCCCTCTTACGCAGCGTCCCCACCATGCCCGCAGGAAGCCCGTTCCATAACCTATCAACTGTATAAACGCCGCAGGAATGGAAAGCAATCCCACCTTCAGACTTCTGTTCTTGATAGAGGAATCTATGAAAATGATCAGCGCATAGAGTAAGAGGGGGAACAGTCCTAATGCCACACCTAACGGACCTCCTGGAAAATCTATCTGGATGATGCCACTCTGATTGAGCACCCCATAGACGATGCCTGCAAGGATGAGGAGCAAACAAAGCAAGACTCCAAGCGTGAAAACGGCAGGGAGCAGATGCACCAATTTCAGCGAAGAAGGGTATTTCTTGTAGAGATTGATGCGCGCCATGCCAGAATTGTGCACTTGCTTGAAGAACTTGCGGAAGTCGGTGCGGCGCTTGTGGAAAACCCAAGCATCCCTGAAGAGCTTGCAGGGGTATCCCGCTTCGAAGATGCGGATGCTGAAGTCGATATCCTCACCAAAGCGCATCTTGGAGAATCCGCCAAGTTGCTGATAAACCTTGCGCTTCACGCCCATGTTGAAGCTACGCGGATAGAACTTGTCCATCTTCTTCTTTCCACCACGGATGCCTCCTGTGGTGAAGAATGAAGTCATGGAGTAGTTGATGGCTTTCTGCGTAGGACTGAATGAGGGATGCGCCCTATCTGGGCCTCCGAATGCCAAGGCTCCCGTTTCTGCAATGCCGCGTTCCACGGCCTCGAAGTAGCCTTCTGGTATCAAGACGTCAGAGTCCAAAATCAGCAGATAGTCGCCCTTCGCACGCTCTGCGCCATAGTTTCGCGTCTGTCCAGGACCGGAGTTCGGCTTGCTGAAGTAGTGCACATCGAGCCTGTCTTGATAGGCCTTCACCACATCGAGGCAAGGCACGGAAGATCCGTCTTCCACGATGATGACCTCATAGTCGGTAAACGATTGCTGCGTGAGGCTCTCAAGCAGTTCGTTCACTTCATCGGGACGGTTGTAGACAGGTATGATGAGGCTATACTTCATTCTTTATTCTTGTTTCTCGGTTTTATCAAATATGTTCTAAAAGTACACTCGCTGCCGAATGCCCGTTTTTGGCGTCAGAAATTCTCTAACTGGGTAATTTTATTTTCCTAACTAGGAAAAAATTTTTTCCCAACGAGGGAGATAATTTTCCCTCACGTAGAAAATTCTGCGCCTTCATGAAGGCAGTGGAGGCCGTATGTCCTTTTTGTACAATTTTGGCTTTGACAAAAGAGATGCTTCCCCGATGTTTCGGGAAGCATCTCCTCTGCCTTTTTTTACACCTTATTTATATATATAAGGGATGATTAAGCCTTCACGCGACCTACGTAAGAACCATCACGGGTGTCAACCTCGATGGTCTCGCCTTCGTTGATGAACAGAGGCACGCGCACGGTAGCACCACACTCCAGTGTAGCAGGCTTCAGTGAGTTGGTGGCAGTGTCACCCTTAACGCCTGGCTCTGTGTAGGTGATCTTCATCTGCACCTTCACTGGCAGGTCTGCAAAGAGGATGGTCTCAGTGCTGGCATCAGACACCACTTCCACTACCATGCCTTCCAGCAGGTAGTCCACACCGTTGATCTGCTCTCTTGCGATAGGTACCTGATCGTAAGTCTCCTGATTCATGAAGATGAAGTCTTCGCCTTCTTTGTAGAGGAACTGGTATGGACGACGCTCCACGCGTACGTCTTCCAGCTTCTCACCGATGTTGAAACGGCGCTCCAATACGTAGCCGTTTACCACGTCTTTCAGCTTAGTACGCATGAAAGTGTTACCCTTACCTGGCTTTACGTGCAGGAAGTCGATGCAGAAATACAGCTTGCCGTCCATGCGGATGGCGGTTCCGATTTTAATGTCTTGGGCATTAATCATACTCGTAATCTTTTTTATAATGTATTGTTTAAAATAGTCGTATCTCGGATGCTCGGGGATGATTTTTCCCGATTTCCGATGCAAAAATAATCCAAATCGATAAAAAATACAAAAAGTTGTGAGATAAAAAGAGCGATTTCTTGGTTAATTTCGGAAAACTTCCTAATTTTGCAGCCCGATTGTGTGAGAATAATAACAATAAAAACGAAATATAGCAATGAAAAGAACATTCCAACCCTCTAACAGAAAGAGAAGAAACAAGCACGGTTTCCGTGAGAGAATGGCAACTGCCAATGGTCGTAGAGTATTAGCAGCACGCCGCGCTAAGGGTAGAAAGAAACTGACTGTATCTGATGAGTACAACGGCGTAAAGGCCTAAGGTTTCTGATGCTTGACATGAAACAGAGCTGCAAAGTGATACTTTTGCAGCTTTTTTTTACACCTTATTAATATATATAATAGCATGGAAGAAAAAAAGAAAGCCCCCGAGGCACAGATACAGATGTCTGATGACGTGGCACAAGGTGTCTATAGCAATCTGGCCATCATCACACACTCACACGCAGAGTTCATACTCGACTTCGTGAACGCACTGCCAGGCGGACTCCCTCGGGTGAAGAGCCGCATCGTGATGACCCCAGAGCATGCCAAGCGACTGCTCATCGCTCTTTCTGGAAACGTGACCAAGTATGAGCAGAACTTCGGCAAGATACACCTGCCAGAAGAGAGCAACACCATCGCTTTCCCAGGCATTCAGGGTCAGGCGTGAATTTAAAAAGACTTAAAAATGTGAAAAGATGCTAAATTTTGGCATCTTTTCGTGTTTTCCGAGGGTCGAAAGACAAAAAATAAGGCAGAGGTTGAGGAATTTTCAAATATTATCCGTAACTTTGCAGCCCCAAAATAGGGTGAGCTATGCCCGTTTGTGAGCAAAATGCCATGCAGAATGCTTCAAATCAAGGTTTTGGGGCTAAGATTGAAATAATAATAACAATAATATAATAATTAAAAAACAATTAAAATGCCAACAATTCAACAGTTAGTAAGAAAAGGGCGTTCAGAGCTGCAGGACAAGAGCAAGTCTCCTGCGCTGGATTCATGCCCGCAGAGACGTGGCGTTTGCGTGAGAGTATATACTACCACGCCTAAGAAGCCAAATTCAGCAATGCGTAAGGTTGCCCGTGTACGTTTGACCAATGGTAAGGAAGTGAATTCCTACATCCCAGGTGAGGGTCACAACTTGCAGGAGCACTCAATCGTTCTGGTACGTGGCGGTCGTGTAAAGGATCTGCCAGGTGTACGTTATCACATCGTTCGTGGCACGCTTGATACCGCAGGTGTAGCAAGCCGCACGCAGCGTCGTTCTAAGTATGGAGCTAAGAGACCAAAAGCTGCTAAGAAGAAATAAACATTAAGTATAACTAAGTTTTAGTTTTTTGGACATTTATGAAGGTTGAGTAAACCGCTCCGGAGGGAGGCAGGTTGAAGAAGACAGAAACAAACAGCCAAGAACGAAAACATTATTTGTAAAAACAAATGAGAAAAGCTAAACCAAAGAAACACGTGATCCTGCCAGATCCAGTGTTTAATGACGTGAAAGTGTCAAAGTTCGTAAATCACCTGATGTACGATGGCAAGAAGACCATCTCTTACACCATTTTCTATGCCGCACTTGACACAGTGAAGAAGAAACTGCAGAACGAAGAGAAGTCTGCATTGGAAATTTGGAAGCAGGCGCTTGACAACGTAACCCCTCAGGTAGAGGTGAAGTCACGCCGCATCGGTGGTGCCACTTTCCAGGTACCTACTGAAATCCGTCCTGACCGTAAAGAATCAATATCAATGAAGAACATGATTGCCTTCGCACGCAAGCGTGGCGGCAAGTCTATGGCAGAGAAGCTGGCAAACGAAATCGTTGACGCATACAACCAGCAGGGTGGTGCATACAAGCGTAAGGAAGATATGCACAGAATGGCCGAGGCTAACCGCGCATTCGCACACTTCAGATTCTAATTTAACAACGGTAAAGAACAACAATGTCTAAACAAGATTTACATTTGACGAGGAACATCGGCATCATGGCACACATCGATGCTGGTAAGACTACTACGTCAGAGCGCATACTCTACTATACTGGTCTGACACACAAGATCGGTGAGGTGCACGATGGTGCTGCTACCATGGACTGGATGGTTCAGGAGCAGGAGCGCGGTATCACCATCACCTCAGCAGCTACTACCTGCCGCTGGAAGTGGAACGACCAGACATATAAGATCAACCTGATTGACACCCCGGGACACGTGGACTTCACTGCCGAAGTGGAGCGCTCACTGCGCGTGCTTGACGGTGCCGTGGCTACCTACAGTGCAGCAGACGGCGTACAGCCACAGTCTGAAACCGTATGGCGCCAGGCCGACAAGTACAATGTGCCACGCTTGGGATATGTGAACAAGATGGACCGCTCTGGTGCAGATTTCTTCGAAACCATTCGTCAGATGAAGGATATCCTCGGTGCTAACCCTTGCGCTATCCAGGTACCTATCGGTGCAGAGGAGAACTTCAAGGGTGTGGTTGACCTCATCAAGATGAAGGCCATCCTGTGGCACGATGAGACTATGGGTGCAGAATACGATATAGAAGACATCCCTGCCAACCTCGTGGATGAGGCTGAGGAGTGGAGAGACAAGATGCTCGAAAACGCTGCCAACTTTGACGACGTGCTGATGGAGAAGTATCTGGAAGATCCTACCACCATCACCGAAGAAGAGCTGATGGCTGCTCTGAGACATGGCACTGTGACCATGCAGCTTACTCCTGTATGCTGCGGTTCATCATACAAGAACAAGGGCGTGCAGCCTCTGCTCGACTATGTATGTGCCTTCCTGCCTTCACCACTGGATACTCCTAACATCGTAGGTACGAACCCAGACACCAATGCAGAGGAAGAGCGCCGTCCCGATGAGGAGGAGCACACTTCTGCACTGGCATTCAAGATTGCTACCGATCCATACGTGGGCCGTCTGACTTACATCCGCGTATATTCTGGTAAGATCACTGCCGGATCTTATGTATATAACACCCGCAGTGGCAAGAAAGAGCGCATCTCACGCATGTTCCAGATGTTCTCTAATCACCAGAATCCAGTAGATGAGATTGCTGCTGGTGACATCGGTGCAGTGGTAGGTCTGAAAGACATCCATACAGGCGACACCCTCTGCGACGAGGAGGCACCTATCGTATTGGAGTCTATGGACTTCCCAGATCCTGTGATCGGTATCGCCGTAGAGCCTAAGACCCAGAAAGACATGGAGAAGCTGTCTAACGGCCTCGCCAAGTTGGCCGAAGAAGATCCTACCTTCACTGTTCGCACCGACGAGCAGAGTGGTCAGACCATCATCTCCGGTATGGGTGAGCTCCACCTCGATATCATCATCGACCGTCTGAAGCGTGAGTTCAAGGTAGAGTGCAACCAGGGCAAGCCTCAGGTGAACTATAAGGAGGCTGTGTCTAAGACAGTGAACCTCCGTGAGCTCTACAAGAAGCAGTCGGGTGGTCGTGGTAAGTTTGCAGACATCATCGTCAATGTAGGTCCTGTAGACGAGGACTACAAGGAGGGTGGCCTGCAGTTCATCAACTCAGTGACGGGTGGTAACATTCCTAAGGAGTTCATCCCATCTGTACAGAAGGGCTTCGAAACTGCCATGAGGAACGGTGTGCTTGGCGGTTATCCTCTCGACTCCCTCAAGGTGGAACTGGTAGATGGTTCATTCCACCCAGTAGACTCCGATCAGCTGTCATTTGAGATCTGTGCTATCCAGGCATACAAGAACGCTGCCGCCAAGGCCGGTCCTGTACTTCTGGAGCCCATCATGAAGCTGGAAGTCGTTACTCCAGAAGAAAACATGGGTGATGTGATAGGCGACCTTAACAAGCGTCGCGGCCAGGTAGAGGGTATGGAATCTACCCGCTCTGGTGCCCGCATTGTGAAGGCCATGGTGCCACTGGCAGAAATGTTCGGTTACGTGACAGACCTCCGTACCATCACTTCTGGTCGTGCTACCTCGTCAATGACTTATGATCATCACGCTCCGCTTTCTAAGAGCATTGCCACCGCAGTGCTTGAAGAAGTGAAGGGCCGTGTTGATTTGCTCTAAAAACTATCAGGAATGTCATGGGTTAGCAAATGACTCTTAATCCGTGGCTTCCATACATACATTATTAATATATTATTAACTAAAAACTGAAATGAGTCAGAAAATTAGAATTAAATTGAAATCTTACGATCACACTTTGGTTGACAAGTCAGCTGAGCGCATCGTAAAGACAGTGAAGGCTACAGGTGCCATTGTCAGCGGTCCTATTCCATTGCCAACTCACAAGCGTATCTTCACTGTGAACCGTTCAACTTTCGTGAACAAGAAGTCACGTGAGCAGTTCCAGCTCTCTTCTTTCAAGAGACTGATCGACATCTATAGCTCAACAGCTAAGACTGTAGATGCACTGATGAAGTTGGAGTTGCCAAGCGGTGTGGAAGTAGAAATCAAAGTGTAAGTTTTAAAAATTTAGAGAAATGCCAGGATTATTAGGAAAGAAAATCGGAATGACATCCGTTTTCAGTGCCGATGGTAAAAATGTACCATGCACTGTTATCGAAGCAGGTCCTTGTGTAGTTACTCAGGTTAAGACAGTTGAGAAAGATGGTTATGCAGCCATTCAGCTTGGTTTCCAGGATGCAAAGGAAAAGCGTACCACCAAGGCTCTGATGGGCCACTTCAAGAAGGCTGGAGTAACTCCAAAGAAACACTTGGCCGAGTTCAAAGAATTTGAGACAGAGTTAAATCTGGGTGATACCGTAAGCGTAGAGCTGTTCGACGGCACAGAGTTCGTTGATGTTATCGGTACTTCCAAAGGTAGAGGTTTCCAAGGCGTAGTGAAGAGACATCACTTCGGTGGTGTAGGTCAGTCTACCCATGGACAGCACAACCGTGCCCGCAAGCCGGGTTCCATCGGTGCTTGTTCTTACCCTGCAAAGGTGTTCAAGGGCATGCGCATGGGTGGCCAGATGGGCAATCAGCGTGTGACTGTACAGAACCTGCGAGTTTTAAAAGTGATTCCAGAGCACAACCTTCTGTTGATCAAGGGTTCTGTTCCAGGATGGAAAAATTCAATCGTTTTAATTGAGAAATAATGGAAGTTAACGTTTATAACATCAAAGGTGAAGACACCGGAAGAAAAGTAGCATTGAACGATGCTATCTTTGGCATTGAACCTAACGACCATGCTATCTACATGGACGTGAAGCTCATCATGGCTAACCGTCGTCAGGGTACACATAAGTCAAAGGAAAGAAGTGAAGTGAGCCATTCTACTCGTAAGATTGGTCGTCAGAAAGGTGGTGGCGGTGCTCGTCGTGGTGACCTGAACTCACCTGTTCTCATCGGTGGTGGCCGTGTATTCGGTCCTAAGCCAAGAGACTACTCTTTCAAACTGAACAAGAAGGTGAAGGCTTTGGCTCGTAAGTCAGCCCTCTCATACAAGGCTCAGAACAACGCGATTTTGGTAGTTGAAGATTTCAATTTCGAGGCTCCAAAGACCAAAGAATTCGTTGCACTCTTAAATAATCTTAAAGTTTCTGATAAAAAATTACTTTTAATTTTACCAGAACCTAATAAAAATGTATATTTGTCAGCTCGTAACTTGCAGCGTGCCAATGTAGAGACAATCTCAGGATTGAATACATACAATGTGTTGAATGCTGGGGTGCTTGTGTTTACAGAAAAATCGCTCTCTGCAGTAGACAGTGCTTTAGTTTAATTATAGGAGGCTTGAATAATGGCATATATTATTAAACCGTTAGTTACAGAAAAGATGACAGCTGCAACCGAGAAGATGAGTAATCGTTTCGGCTTTATTGTTCGTCCAGAAGCTTCTAAACTTGACATTAAGAAAGAAGTTGAGGCACTGTATAATGTCAACGTAGAAAGTGTAAACACTATGAAGTACGATGGCAAGCAGAAGTCACGTTACACGAGAAGTGGTATCATCAGCGGACGCACCAACAGATTCAAGAAGGCGATCGTTACGCTGAAGGAAGGTGAGACTATTGATTTTTATAGCAATATTTAATAGAAATGGCAGTACGTAAATTTAAGCCCACAACACCAGGGCAGAGACATAAGATTATTGGTACTTTCGAAGAAGTTACTGCACGAGTACCAGAAAAATCTCTTGTAGTTGGTAAGAAGTCAACTGGTGGTCGCAACAATCAGGGTAAGATGACCAATCGCTACATGGGTGGCGGTCACAAGAAGGCTTACCGTATCATCGACTTCAAGAGAAATAAAGATGGTGTACCAGCAGTGGTTAAGACAATTGAATACGATCCAAACCGTTCGGCTCGTATCGCTTTGTTGTTCTACGCTGATGGTGAGAAGAGATATATTATTGCTCCCAATGGATTGCAAGTTGGTGCTACACTGATGTCAGGTGCAGAGGCTGCTCCTGAGGTTGGTAACGCACTTCCACTGCAGAACATCCCTGTGGGTACTGTGATTCACAACATTGAGTTGCGTCCAGGTCAGGGTGCTGCATTGGTTCGCTCAGCTGGTAACTTCGCACAGCTCACTTCGAGAGAAGGTAGCTACTGCGTGATCAAGTTGCCTTCAGGTGAACTTCGTAAGATCCTGTCTTCATGCAAGGCTACTGTAGGTAGCGTAGGTAACTCAGACCATGGTCTGGAGAGCTCTGGTAAGGCAGGACGTTCTCGTTGGTTAGGACGTCGTCCTCACAACCGTGGTGTCGTAATGAACCCAGTTGATCACCCAATGGGTGGTGGTGAAGGACGTGCTTCAGGTGGTCATCCACGCTCTCGTAAGGGCCTTTACTCTAAGGGCTTGAAGACTAGAGCTCCTAAGAAGCAGTCTAATAAGTATATTATTGAGAGAAGAAAGAAGTAACCTGATAAAATTGAGTAAATTATGAGTCGTTCATTAAAAAAAGGTCCGTATATCAACGTTAAGCTTGAGAAGAAAGTGCTTGCCATGAATGAGTCTGGTAAGAAGGATGTTGTAAAGACTTGGGCCAGAGCTTCAATGATTTCGCCTGATTTTGTTGGGCATACAATTGCAGTTCACAACGGTAATAAATTTATTCCTGTTTATGTTACTGAGAACATGGTTGGTCACAAGTTGGGTGAGTTTGCGCCTACACGAACCTTCAAGGGTCACTCAGGTAACCGTAAATAATGGGATTCACTAGAATAATAAAAGTAATAATATAATGGGAGCAAGAAAGAAATTAGCGGCTGAAAAAAGAAAAGAAGCCAAAAAGACCATGTATTTTGCTAAATTGCAAGATGTTCCTACTTCCCCAAGAAAGATGCGCCTCGTAGTGGACATGATCCGCGGTATGGAGGTGAACAGAGCGCTGGGCGTTTTGAGGTTCTCCTCAAAGGCACCTGCTGCAAGAGTTGAGAAGTTGTTGCGCTCTGCTATCGCTAACTGGGAGACTAAGAACGAACGCAAGGCAGAGAATGGTGAGTTGTTTGTTACGGAAGTATATGTTGACGGTGGCGCTACACTCAAGCGAATGAGACCAGCTCCACAGGGTAGAGGCTATAGAATCCGCAAGCGTTCTAATCACGTGACTTTGTTCGTTGGCGCTAAGAATAATAACGAAGATCAAAATTAAGTAAGATGGGACAGAAAGTTAATCCAATTAGCAATCGTTTAGGAATCGTAAGAGGTTGGGATTCCAATTGGTACGGTGGTAAGAACTTCGGAGATTCTCTGTTGGAAGACAGCAAGCTCCGTAAGTATCTGAACGTTCGTCTTGCTAAGGCCAGCGTTTCAAGAATCGTAATCGAGCGTACTTTGAAACTTGTCACTATCACCATTTGCACAGCACGTCCAGGCGTAGTTATCGGCAAGGGTGGTCAGGATGTTGACAAGCTGAAGGAAGAATTGAAGAAGATCACAGATAAGGATATTCAGATCAATATCTTTGAGATCAAGCGCCCAGAACTCGACGCAGTGATTGTTGCCAACAACATCGCTCGCCAGGTAGAGGGTAAGATCGCATATCGTCGTGCCATCAAGATGGCCATCGCAAATACCATGCGTATGGGTGCTGAGGGCATCAAGGTGCAGATCTCTGGTCGTCTGAATGGCGCTGAAATGGCTCGTTCAGAAATGTATAAGGAAGGAAGAACCCCATTGCATACTTTCCGTGCAGACATTGACTACTGCCAGTGCGATGCACATACCAAGGTAGGTGTTCAGGGCGTTAAGGTTTGGATTTGCCGTGGTGAGGTATATGAGAAGCGTGATTTGGCACCAAACTTCAGCCAGACTAAGGAAAGCGGCCGTCCAGGTAATGCTAATGGTGGCAAGAACTTCAAAAGAAAGAAAAATAATCGTTAACCTGATTTGATTTTTAGGAATTATGTTACAACCGAAAAGGACTAGATACAGAAGACCGCAAGACGGCCGCGGCAGAAGAGGTAATGCCTACAGAGGTACTACTTTGGCTTTCGGCTCATTCGGTATTAAGGCTTTGGAGCCAAAATGGATCACAGCACAGCAGATTGAGGCTGCCCGTATCGCCGTGACCCGTTATATGCAGCGTGAAGGTCAGGTATGGCTCCGCATTTTCCCTGACAAACCTATTACTCGCAAGCCTGCTGACGTGCGTATGGGTAAAGGTAAGGGTGATCCTGCAGGATGGGTATGCCCAGTATATCCTGGTCGCATTCTGATCGAGATTGAGGGTGTTCCTTTTGATGTTGCTAAAGAAGCTTTGCGCTTAGCTGCTCAGAAGTTCCCTATTACAACTAAGTTTGTAGTAAGACGTGATTACGATATTCAAAATCAATAATGCGTAAGAGTTATGAAGATAGCAGAAATTAAAGAAATGACTACCAATGACTTGGTAGAGAGAATAGAGGCTGAGGTTGCTAATTATCATCAGATGCTTTTGAATCACTCTATTTCTCCGTTAGAGAACCCTGCTGAAATCAAGAAATTACGCAGGACTATTGCGCGTATGAAGACCGTATTGCGCGAAAGAGAACTTAACAAATAATGATCAGCTCCATGGAAGAAAGAAATTTAAGAAAAGAAAGATCTGGTGTTGTTATCAGCAATAAGATGGACAAGTCTGTTGTTGTTGCTGCTACATTTAAGGAGAAGCACCCTTTATATGGTAAGTTTGTCAAGAAGACAAAGAAATACCATGCTCATGATGAAAAGAATGAGTGTAATGTTGGCGATACTGTACGCATCATGGAAACTCGTCCGCTGAGCAAGACTAAGAGATGGAGAGTAGTAGAAATAATTGAAAAAGCTAAGTAATTATGATACAAGTAGAATCCAAACTTACAGTATGCGACAACAGTGGTGCCAAGGATGCTATCTGCATCCGTGTACTTGGTAGTACTGGTCGCCGTTATGCTTCACTTGGTGACATCATCGTGGTGGCTGTGCAGAACGTCCTCCCATCAAGTGATTTGAAAAAAGGTGCAGTGTCTAAGGCTTTGATTGTTCGTACAAAGAAGGAAGTACGTCGCGCAGACGGCTCTTACATTCGTTTTGATGACAATGCATGTGTTCTGCTGAACAATGCAGGTGAGTTGAGAGGTAGCCGTATCTTTGGCCCAGTTGCTCGTGAGTTACGTGCAGCAAACATGAAAGTTGTTTCACTCGCTCCTGAAGTACTTTAATCTTTTAAAGTTTTAAGAAATGAGTAAATTACATATCAAAAAGAATGACCTGGTCTATGTAAATGCCGGTGAGGATAAGGGCAAGACTGGTCGCGTTTTGAAGGTGCTCGTTGAGAAGCAGCGCGCCATCGTTGAGGGCGTGAACATGGTTTCTAAGAGCACTAAGCCAAGTGCTAAGAACCCACAGGGTGGTATTGTAAAGCAGGAAGCTCCAATACACATCTCTAATCTGAACGTGGTAGATCCTAAGACAGGCAAGCCTACCCGTATCGGTCGTAGAATTGGCGAGAATGGCAAATTAGTACGTTATGCTAAAAAATCAGGAGAGGAGATCAAGTAATGAGTAATACTGCTAGTCTTAAGAAAGAATACAATGAGCGCATCGCTCCTGCGTTGAAGGCTCAGTTCCAGTACACTTCTTCTATGCAGGTGCCTGTACTTAAGAAGATTGTTGTCAATCAGGGCTTAGGTATCGCCGTTGCTGACAAGAAGATTATTGATGAAGCTATCGAACAGCTTACTGCCATTACTGGTCAGAAGGCTGTTGCAACTATTTCTAAGAAAGACGTTGCCCAGTTCAAGTTGCGTAAGCAAATGCCTATCGGTGTGATGGTGACACTCCGCCGTGAAAGAATGTACGAATTCCTGGAGCGCCTCGTTCGCGTGGCTCTGCCTCGTATCCGTGACTTTAAGGGTATTGAAAGCAAGTTTGATGGTCGTGGTAACTATACTCTCGGTATCGAAGAGCAGATTATCTTCCCAGAGATCAACGTTGATGGCATCAGCCACATCCTGGGTATGAATATCACCTTCGTTACTTCTGCTAAGACTGACGAGGAAGGTTACGCTCTGCTTAAAGAGTTCGGCTTACCATTTAAGAACGCTAAAAACAACTAAGAGATATGGCAAAAGAATCAATGAAAGCGCGTGAAGTACGTCGCGCCAAGTTAATCGCCAGATATGCTGAGAAGAGAGCTGCTCTGAAGGAGATTGTTAGAAAAGGCGAGCCTGCAGAGGCTTTTGAGGCTGCACAGAAGTTGCAGGCTATCCCAAAGAATGCCAACCCAATCCGTCTTCACAATCGTTGTAAGCTCACTGGCCGTCCAAGAGGATATATGCGTCAGTTCGGCATTTCAAGAATTCAATTCCGTGAGATGGCTTCAAACGGCTTGATTCCTGGAGTTAAGAAGGCAAGCTGGTAATTTTAGTTTTAAATATTGTCAGGGTAGTCCTGATTAATTTAATTTATTAATTATATGACAGATCCAATTGCAGATTATTTGACAAGACTTCGCAATGCTATTCAGGCTAAGCACAGAGTAGTAGAAGTTCCTGCTTCAAATTTGAAGAAAGAGATCACAAAGATCCTTTTTGAGAAAGGCTACATTCTTAATTACAAGTTTGTAGATGATGGTCCACAGGGCACAATCAAGGTTGCCTTGAAGTATGATCCAGTAAACAAGGTAAACGCAATCAAGTGCCTGAAGAGAGTCTCTTCTCCAGGTTTGCGTAAGTATACTGGTTACAAAGACATGCCGAGAGTAATCAATGGTTTAGGTATTGCTATAATATCTACTTCCAAGGGTGTGATGACCGATAAGGAGGCTTCAGAGCTGAAGATTGGTGGTGAGGTATTATGTTATGTTTATTAATTAGGAGGATTAGCAATGTCAAGAATAGGAAAATTACCCGTTGTTATTCCCGCTGGTGTTACAGTGGATTATAAAGATAACGTGATTACCGTTAAAGGCCCTAAGGGTGAGTTGTGCCAGCAGATCAATCCTGCCATCAATGTGACTATGGAAGACGGTCATATCGTGTTCGAGGAGAATAACGAGATGATGAACGACGATCCAAAGCAGCGTCATGCATATCATGGTCTGTATCGTGCATTGGTACACAACATGGTAGTAGGCGTTTCTGAAGGCTACAAGGCAGAGCTGGAGCTCGTGGGTGTTGGTTATCGTGCCAATAATCAGGGAAACCTGCTTGAACTTGTTCTGGGTTATACTCATAGCATTTTCATTCAGTTGCCTCCTGAGGTAAAGGTAGAGACCAAGTCTGAGAGAAATAAGAACCCACGCATCTTGTTGGAGTCTTGCGACAAGCAGTTGCTTGGTCAAATCTGCTCAAAGATACGTTCTTTCCGTATGCCTGAACCATATAAGGGTAAGGGTGTATTGTTTGTTGGCGAAGTTATTCGCAGAAAGTCTGGTAAAGCAGCTGGTGCAAAATAATCTTTAAAATGATAGTATTATGACAACAAAAATAGAAAGACGAATTAAGATTAAACACAGAATACGTAGAAGAATCTCTGGTACAGCAGATCGCCCACGTATGACTGTATTTAGAAGTAATAAGCAGATTTATGTTCAGTTGATCGATGATCTGAGCGGTACTACTTTAGCTGCAGCTTCTTCTCTGGGTATGACTGAGAAGATGCCTAAGAAAGAGCAGGCTGCCAAGGTGGGTGAACTGATTGCAAAGAGAGCTCAGGAAGCAGGTATTACCTCTGTAGTTTTCGACCGTAATGGTTATCTGTATCATGGGAGAGTAAAAGAAGTAGCTGATGCTGCTCGTAACGGTGGACTTAAATTTTAATCATTATGGCAGTACAAAATAATAAAGTTAGAGTTTCAAGCGAGACTGAGCTTAAAGACAGATTGGTTGCCATTAATCGTGTTACTAAGGTAACCAAGGGTGGTAGAACCTTTAGTTTTTCTGCGATAGTGGTTGTTGGTAATGAAGATGGTGTTATCGGCTATGGCCTTGGTAAGGCAAGTGAAGTCACTGCAGCCATTGCTAAGGGCGTTGAGTCTGCAAAGAAGAACCTGACTAAGGTTCCTGTTCTGAAGGGTACAGTTCCTCACGAGCAGACCGCTAAGTTCGGTGGTGCAGAAGTTTTCATCAAGCCTGCAGCCCATGGTACTGGTGTAGTAGCTGGTGGCGCTATGCGTGCCGTACTTGAGAGTGTTGGTATTACTGACGTGCTTGCTAAGGCAAAGGGTTCATCAAACCCTCACAACTTGGTTAAGGCTACTATCCTTGCCCTGAGTGAGATGCGTGATGCACGCACCGTAGCTCAGAACAGAGGCATCAGTATAGAAAAAGTATTTAAAGGATAAGGAGATTCATATATGGCAACTATTAAGATTAAACAAACGAAGAGTAGAATCGGTGCACCTGCAGTTCAGAGAAGAACACTGGATTCACTGGGCCTGAGAAAACTTAATCATGTGGTTGAACATGAGGATACTCCTTCTATTCGTGGTATGGTAGAAAAGGTAAAGCACCTGGTAACTATCGTTAAGTAATTAAGTTTGACTTTTAAAGATTTATAATATGGACTTAAGTAATTTAAAACCTGCAGCTGGTTCGGTTCACTCAAGAAAGAGAGTCGGCCGCGGTCCAGGCTCTGGCTTGGGCGGTACTTCAACCAGAGGTACTAAGGGTGCTAAGTCACGCTCAGGATATAAGAAGAAGATTGGTTTTGAAGGTGGTCAGATGCCACTTCAGCGCCGCGTGCCTAAGTTTGGCTTCAAGAACATTAACCGTGTTTCTTACAAGGCCATCAACTTGGAAACTATTCAGACATTGGCTGAGGCTCAGAACTTGCAGACTGTGGGTATTAATGAACTTGTAGCAGCAGGTTTCATTTCTTCAAAGCATCTTGTTAAAGTGCTCGGAAACGGCGAGATTACTCGTGCTTTGGAAGTACAGGCTCATGCCTTCTCTAAGTCGGCTGAGGCTGCTATTGAAGCTGCTGGTGGTAAAGTTGTAAAACTCTAAATCAATGAGAAAAGCTATTGAAACATTAAAGAATATATGGAAGATTGAGGATCTTCGTCAAAGGATCCTCATCACCATATTGTTTGTGGCAATTTACCGATTTGGTTCTTATGTCGTATTGCCAGGTATCAACCCTGCAATGCTGACGCAGTTGCGCCAACAAACCAGCGAAGGCCTTTTGGCTTTGTTAAACATGTTTTCTGGTGGTGCTTTCTCCAATGCCTCTATTTTCGCATTGGGTATCATGCCATACATCTCTGCTTCTATCGTGATCCAGTTGCTGGGTATCGCACTTCCTTATTTCCAGAAGTTGCAGCGCGAGGGAGAGAGTGGACGTAGAAAGTTGAATCAGTACACTCGCTATTTGACTATCTTCATCCTGTTGGTGCAGGCACCTTCATACTTGCTTAACCTGAGATATCAGTCTGGTGGTTCCTTAAATGCTTCTTTAGATTGGACTCTGTTTATGTTTACTTCTACTATCATCTTGGCTGCAGGAAGTATGTTTATCTTGTGGCTGGGTGAGAGAATTACTGATAAGGGTATCGGCAATGGTATTTCTCTGATCATTATGATTGGTATCATAGCCCGTCTGCCTCAGGCTTTGTTCCAGGAGATCATCTCTCGTATGACAGAGCGTACTGGTGGTCTGGTGATGTTCCTCATTGAGATTATCGTATTGCTGGTTGTAGTTGCATTGGCCATTCTGCTTGTTCAGGGTGTTCGCAAGGTGCCAGTGCAGTATGCTAAGAAGATTGTGGGCAACAGACAAGTTGGTGGTGCCCGTCAATACATCCCTTTGAAAGTGAATGCAGCTAATGTGATGCCTATCATCTTTGCACAGGCCATCATGTTTATCCCAATTTCTCTCATCGGCTTCACAGATATGCAGAACACAAGTAGCTTTATGCAGGCGTTTACCGACTCTAGGAGTTTTTGGTACAACTTTGTATTTGCTATTTTGTGTATTGTCTTCACCTATTTCTATACTGCTATTACTATCAATCCACAGCAGATGGCAGAAGATATGAAGCGTAATAATGGCTTTATCCCAGGTGTGAAGCCTGGTAAGGCTACCGCCGACTATATCGATGAGATTATGTCACGCATCACGCTTCCAGGAGCATTGTTCCTGACCTTCGTTGCTATCATGCCAGCATTTGCAAGTGTGTTTGGCGTTCAGACTGAGTTCTCTCAGTTCTTCGGCGGCACGTCATTGCTGATCTTGGTAGGTGTGGTACTTGATACACTCCAGCAGGTAGAGAGTCACTTGTTGATGCGTCACTACGACGGCTTGTTGCAGTCTGGTCGCATTAAAGGTCGCTCAGGTGGAGTTGCCGCTTATTAAGTTTTGATGAATGATATTTCTTAAAACTGAAGATGAAATAGAACTGCTGCGAAAGAGTAACCTCTTGGTTGGTAAAACGCTTGCAGAAGTTGCCAAGGTTTTACAACCGGGAGTTACCACCGCAGAACTTGACAAAGTAGCGGAAGAGTTCATTAGAGATAATGGCGCTGAACCTACTTTTAAGGGTTACCTAAATCCGTACGGAGGTATTCCTTTTCCAGCATCAATCTGCACTTCTGTCAATGGACAGGTGGTGCATGGAGTTCCTGGAAACGTCGAGCTGAAAGACGGAGATATAGTTTCAGTTGATTGTGGAGTAAAGCTAAACGGCTTTTGCGGAGATTCGGCCTACACGTTTTGTGTAGGGGAGGTCTCAGAAGAAGTCCGAAATCTATTGAAGGTAACTAAAGAAGCCCTGTACATAGGTATAAGGGAAGCCGTAGAAGGCAAGAGAGTGGGTGATATAGGGTATGCCATTCAGCAATATTGCGAAGGGCATAACTATGGTGTTGTGAGAGAATTTGCCGGACATGGCATCGGACGTGAGATGCATGAAGATCCATTCGTTCCGAATTTCGGAAAGCGGGGATCAGGTCCATTGCTGAAGCGGGGCATGTGCATCGCCATCGAGCCGATGATTACTTTAGGAGAAAGAAAGGTAGTTTTAGAGAATGATGATTGGACTGTGAGGACGTTAGATTTTAGTGCAGCCGCTCATTTCGAGCACAGCATGGCCATCACGTCAGGAAAAGCCGACATCTTGTCATCGTTCGAGTTTATTGATGAAGTTTTAGGAGATAAAGTTTTTTGATTTTTATTTATGGCAAAGCAGTCTGCAATAGAACAAGATGGAGTTATAGTCGAGGCATTGTCTAATGCAATGTTTCGTGTTGAGCTGGAAAATGGACATGAGATCACAGCTCATATCTCAGGCAAGATGAGAATGCACTACATTAAGATTCTTCCTGGTGATAGAGTGAAAGTGGAAATGTCTCCCTATGATTTAACAAAAGGTAGAATTTCATTTAGATATAAATAATAAGCGATATGAAAGTACGAGTTTCCATAAAGAAGCGCACACCAGAGTGCAAGATCGTTCGTCGTCATGGCACTTTGTATGTAATTAACAAGAAAAATCCCAAGTTTAAGTTGCGTCAGGGATAATATTATTATTTTTGCATAAAATAATTTAGTATATGGCAATAAGAATAGTTGGTGTAGATTTGCCTCAAGAGAAAAGAGGTGAAATTGCGTTAACCTATATTTTCGGTATAGGTCGCAGTAGCTCAGGTAAGATACTTGACAAGGCAGGTGTCGACAGAGACCTGAAGGTGAAAGACTGGACTGATGATCAGGCAGCAAAGATCCGTGAGATCATTGGCGCTGAGTACAAGGTAGAGGGTGACCTCCGCTCTGAAGTTCAGATGAATATTAAGCGATTGATGGACATCGGTTGCTACCGTGGCGTTCGTCATCGTATTGGACTCCCAGTACGCGGTCAGAGTACTAAGAACAATGCCCGCACACGTAAGGGTAGAAAGAAGACAGTTGCTAATAAGAAGAAAGCTACTAAATAATAATTGTTAATATGGCAAAAAAGACAGTTGCAGCAAAAAAAAGAGTTGTGAAGGTTGATGCAGTAGGACAGTTGCATGTTCACTCATCATTCAACAACATTATTGTGTCCCTGGCCAACAGCGAAGGCCAGATCATTTCCTGGTCATCAGCCGGAAAGATGGGATTTAGAGGCTCAAAGAAAAACACTCCTTATGCAGCTCAGATGGCAGCAGAGGATTGTGCAAAGGTCGCTTACGATCTGGGTCTGAGAAAAGTCAAAGCTTATGTTAAGGGTCCAGGCAACGGACGTGAATCTGCTATTCGCAGCATCCATGGCGCTGGTATTGAGGTTACAGAGATTATCGACGTTACTCCACTTCCACACAATGGCTGCCGTCCTCCTAAGAGACGTAGAGTATAATTGAGCAACAAGTTCATGAATTAACAATTAAAAACTAGAAGAAAATGGCTAGATATACTGGACCAAAATCAAGAATTGCCCGCAAATTTGGAGAGGCTATCTTCGGACCTGACAAAGTTCTTTCAAACAAGAACTATCCTCCAGGTTCACAGGGCAACAGCAGAAAGAGAAAATCTTCAGAGTATGGCGTACAGCTGCGTGAGAAGCAGAAAGCTAAATATACTTACGGCGTTTTAGAGAAGCAGTTCTCTAACCTGTTCAAGAAGGCCGCTTCACAGAAGGGTATTACTGGTGAGGTACTGCTCCAGTTGCTCGAGCAGCGTCTGGACAACATCGTTTACCGCCTGGGTATTGCTAAGACACGTGCTGCTGCACGTCAGATGGTAAGCCACAAGCACATCACTGTAGACGGTGAGGTGGTTAATATCCCATCATACTCTGTTAAGCCAGGTCAGGTGATTGGCGTTCGCGAGCGTTCAAAGTCTCTCGAAGTGATTGCCGATTCTTTGGCAGGTTTCAATCACAGCAAGTATCCTTGGTTAGAGTGGGATGACAGCTCTAAGACAGGTAAATTGCTGCACGTTCCTGAAAGAGCCGATATTCCAGAGAATATCAAAGAGCATTTGATCGTTGAGTTGTATTCTAAATAATAAATAATAGATGTCGATATTAGCATTTCAAAAACCCGATAAAGTCGTAATGGTGGAGGCAGATCCTAAGTACGGTAAGTTCGAATTCCGTCCTTTGGAGCCAGGCTTTGGTATTACCATCGGTAATGCCCTGCGCCGCATCCTGCTTTCTTCATTAGAAGGCTTCGCCATCACCACTATTCATATAGATGGTGTTGAACATGAATTTGCCAGCGTTCCAGGAGTGAAGGAAGATGTGACAAACATCATCCTGAATCTGAAACAGGTGCGATTCAAACAAGTAGTTGAAGATTTCGAGACAGAGAAAGTAAGCATCTTTGTCGAGAATTCTACAGAGTTTAAAGCCGGAGACATAGGTAAATATCTGAATGGATTTGAAGTGTTAAATCCTGAACTGGTTATTTGTCATTTAGATGAAAAAGCAACCATGCAGATAGATCTTACCATTAACAAAGGCCGTGGTTATACACCAGCTGACGAGAACCGTCAGTATTGCACCGATGTTAATGTGTTGCCTATCGACTCTATCTACACTCCGATACGTAATGTCAAGTACACCATCGAGCCTTATCGCGTGGAGCAGAAGACCGACTACGATAAGCTGGTGCTTGAGATTACTACCGATGGTTCCATACATCCGAAGGAGGCTTTGAAGGAAGCCGCAAAGATCCTGATTCACCACTTCATGCTGTTCTCAGATGAGAAGATCACTCTGGAGCCCAATGAGACAGATGGTAATGAGGAGTTTGATGAGGAAGTACTGCACATGCGTCAGTTGCTCAAGACGAAGCTCATCGATATGGATCTCTCTGTACGTGCCCTCAACTGCTTGAAGGCAGCAGATGTAGATACACTGGGTGACCTCGTTCAGTACAACAAGAACGACCTGCTCAAGTTCCGCAACTTCGGCAAGAAATCGCTCACCGAGCTTGATGATTTGCTCGCGAGTCTGAATCTACAGTTTGGAATGGATATTACAAGATATAAATTAGATAAAGAATAAAAATGAGACATAATAAGAAATTCAACCACCTCGGTCGTACTGCTTCTCATAGAAACGCCATGCTGTCAAACATGGCAGTTTCTCTGATCAAGCACAAAAGAATCACTACGACCGTAGAGAAGGCTAAGGCTCTGAAGAAGTTTGTTGAGCCTCTTCTCACCAAGTCAAAGAATGACACCACTAACTCTCGTCGCGTAGTGTTCAGCTACCTCAAGGACAAGTATGCCATTACAGAGCTCTTCAAGGAGATTTCTGTGAAGATCGCCGATCGTCCAGGAGGTTACACCCGCATCATCAAGACTGGCCATCGTCTGGGTGACAACGCTTCAATGTGCTTCATTGAGCTTGTTGACTATGATGACAACATGGCTAAGGAGAAGGTGGCTAAGAAGTCAACTCGTACGCGTCGCTCTAAGAAAGCTGCAGCTGCACCTGCTGCTGAGGAAGCACCAGTTGCAGAAGAGGCTAAGGCTGAGGAAGCTAAGGCCGAGTAATTGCCAACTATTCAATTCTATAGACAGTCGCCCCAGAGATGGGGCGACTTTTTTTGTGTTCTGCTAAATCTTATTTAGGGATCGATGAAAGGTAAGCATTCGATAAACTCCATTGGACTGTAGCTGCTATACTGTCAGTCACCATTATGACTGAGGTCATTCTCCGTTTTGCCTGAGGTCAGTCAAGGTGAGGACGAAGCTCAGTCATCGCCGTGACTGAGCACACGGATCAACTTGTCTGATTCACAAAGATGCTTATCTTAGG